>JAURKV010000190.1 GCA_030831585.1 Ramlibacter sp.
CAAACGCCCACGCTTATCGGCTGTGATTTGTTAAAGATCCACCCAAAGAAACAAGCAGCCCTCAAGCTACCCACCACCTCGGTGCGCCTTCGCCGCGATCAGCGAAGCCCTCGATTATGACACAGCTTTTTTCAACCAGTCAAACAATTTCTTCAACAGCACCGGAGACCACCCCAGTACCCAACCCACGACAGCCTACCGCACAGACCCGCGTGCCGCGCTGACGCCGCCACATAGTACTAGGACTCTGAGTGTACATCGGCCTAAACCCCTCGCCGCGCCTTGCGCCAATCCGGGCCCCGCATGGTTCGGGAATCGGCCGAAGAGCGGCCAAAACGGCCAGGCTGAACGCACTCGCTAGCCGGGCAAGGGCGCAATGTGACCTCAAGTGATGACAGACATTGCAACCATGAGCGCGGTTGGAGTCGTTGGCGTCGGGGAGGCCCGCCGTCCTTGTCCGTCGCGGGTGATAACCTCGAATGCAACTTTAGACCGCAGAGAAGGCGAGACCATGGCATTGCTCACACTGTCCGACGCACAGCTCGCGTTCGGCCATGTACCGCTACTCGATCACACTGACTTCGCTCTGGCGGCTGGGGAACGGGTTGGGTTAATAGGCCGCAACGGGGCCGGCAAATCCTCCCTACTCAAAATTTTGGCGGGACTCGAAAAGCCCGACGACGGGACCCTTCAGATTCAGCAGGGGCTGTTGAGGGCGTATGTTCCGCAGGAGCCTGCCCTAGATGCTGAATCAACCGTATTTGAATCAGTCCGGGGCGGCCTTGGGGCCGTTCTGGAGCTCATCGAGTCGTATTCAAACGGGAGGGGAGAACTGGATACCCTGCAGAGAGAGATCGAGGCGCAGGACGGCTGGAACTGGCAGAGACGCGTGGATGAAACTTTGCATCGCCTGAATCTACCTGCGAACGCGAAGATAGACACCCTCTCGGGCGGGACGCGCAAGCGCGTTGCGCTAGCCCAAGCCCTGGTGACCCGGCCGGATGTCCTTTTCTTGGATGAGCCGACCAACCACTTGGACCTTGACGCCATCGAGTGGCTGGAAGATCTGCTACTGAGCTTCAAAGGAAGCGTCGTAACGATTACCCATGATCGCGCCTTCCTCGACAAAATTGCCACACGCATCGTCGAACTGGATCGGGGGCAACTCAGAGGCTACCCGGGTAATTTCAGCCGCTACCAAGTTCTGAAAGACGAGCAATCGGCGTACGAGAGTGTGGTCAGCGCCAAGGCCGACAAGTTGCTGGCACAGGAAGAGGTGTGGGTGCGCAAGGGAGTGGAGGCCCGGCGAACCAGAGCACAAGGACGGATCACGCGTCTCGAGAGGTTGAGGTCCAACCGGGCAGCGCGCCGCGAAGCCCTTGGGCGGGTCAAGTTGGAGGTCGCGACCGGACTGCCCAGTGGAAAGATCGTGGCAGAGCTGACCGAGGTAAGCAAGTCATTCGCAGACGCCTCGGGAGAGGGCATCCGCTCAGTGGTCCGCGATTTTTCTGCGACGCTGCTGCGAGGGGATAAGGTAGGAGTGGTAGGGCCCAATGGCGCTGGCAAGACCACCCTGCTGAAGCTGATCCTAGGGGAGTTGGAGCCCGACGCAGGGTCCGTCAGGCGCGGATCAAAGTTAGAGGTCGCGTACTTTGACCAGATGCGAGATGCCTTGGACATGGACGCCACTCTGGAAGATTTCATCAGTCCAGGTAGCGAGTGGATCGAAATTGGCGAGCAGCGCAAGCACGTCAAGAGCTACCTTGGAGACTTTCTGTTTTCGCCGGCACGGGCGGGCTCCCCAGTCCGGTCCCTATCGGGCGGGGAGCGAAACCGGCTCCTCCTGGCACGGCTTTTTGCGCGCCCAGCGAATGTGCTGGTGCTAGACGAACCCACCAACGACTTGGACATCGACACGCTCGAGCTTCTGGAGGACCTGCTTCAGTCCTACGAAGGAACAGTATTTCTGGTGAGCCACGATCGCCGCTTCCTGGACAACGTGGTCACGAGTACCCTGGTGGCTGAAGGGGACGGGAGGTGGCGCGAGTACGAAGGCGGCATCCAGGACTGGCTCACGCAGTCCCGCCGTGCCCAATTGCTGGCAACTGGCGAGCAACGGCCCGCCGCCGTTCGGCCGACCGCGCAGGCCCCCGCGACTGGAGCCACTCCCTCGGGCTCCGCGCCCGGGACCACACCCGGCAAGGCGAAAAAACTGAGCTACAAGGAGCAAAGGGAGTTAGATGCGCTGCCAAGTCTGATCGAGACGTTAGAGCAAGAACAAAAAGCGATCCAGTCGCAACTGGCTGATGGAACCCTTTACCGGACCGAGGGGCTACGCGCAGCCCAATTGGCAGCGCGCAGCCTGCAAATCGAAGATGAGTTGATAGCGGCACTCGAGCGCTGGGAAACGCTGGGCGCGACCTGATAACGCAGCAGCGCACGATAAAGCTGGCGACCTTCCTGCCGATGACTCTCAAGTATGAGTCTGCGTTCCGTGAGGCTTCCTTGAATATTCATCAACACAGCTATGTTCTGGTAACCAAACTACGCTGGCGGCAGGCGTAGCGCCCATTGCCGATGCCTAGATCTAAAAACCGTGAATCACAGTGAATTGACCGCCCTGCTCACATTCGCCGCAGCGATGAGCTTTTCGCCAGGTCCGAACACGACACTATCAACCGCGCTTGCCGCCAACCGGGGAATGCGGGTGGCGATCCGTTTTTGCTTGGCTGTGCCCGTCGGCTGGACCATTCTCATACTTGCCTGCGGGCTGGGGCTGGGCGCCCTCATATTGAACATGCCGCCACTGCGCTGGAGCGTGAAGGTCCTAGGGGTCGGCTACCTGCTCTGGCTTGCCTCGAGACTGATGCGCCAAACCTCGCTGTCTGGCCCGGTCGAAGTCAAGTTCTTGCAAATTGGGTTCATTCAAGGGGTCTTGCTTCAGTTCGTGAATATCAAGGCTTGGATGTTGGCGCTCACAGTTACCGCCGGCTGGGTGGTGAGTGCTGGCGGACTGGCCGCACCGAATCCGTACGAACGGCTAGCGATTGTCGCGCCACTGATGGCGTTTTTTGCCTTCAGCAGTAACTTCACCTACGCCGCTGCGGGCTCCCTGTTGCGCGGTTGGTTGGAGAAGGGCCAACGGCTTCGGTGGTTCAACCGGTTTCTGGCCATGGTGCTGGCGGCGACGGGTGCCTGGATGCTCCTGGTCTGAGGCCCGGGGAAAAAGACTGGGAGCCTTCAAGGCCTCACCACCTCCGAGGAGCCCTACGTCTCGCTTCGCCGGGCCCCGGTGAACGAGCGGAGTCGACCACTTGCCGACCGGTAGGTATTTAGTCGCGAGGGCGACGGACCGGCGGGATCTAGTTAACCACAATGACCGCCATGGGAACACTGTACCTCGTTCGACACGGCCAAGCCTCCTTCGGCGCCGAAGACTACGATCAACTGAGCGACCTAGGGCGACGCCAGAGCCTGCACCTAGGCAAGTACTTCGCAGACAGGGGGCTACGGTTCGATGCAGTCCTGATCGGGACACTCCGCCGGCACGCGCAGACTCTCGATTCCATCCTCCGAGGTATGGGAACGCAAATCAAGCCTCTGCCTTGGCCCGGGCTCAATGAGTACGACAGCGCTGCTGTGATCCAGACCGTCCATCCCGCGCCCCTGAAAGCCCCGACCACGCCCGAGGCCTATCGACAGCATTTCCGGCTGCTGAAAGACGGCCTGAAGCAATGGATGGCAGGCGTGGTCTCGCCACGGGGCATGACAAGCTACGCTGAATTCGTGGCAGGCGTCACCGGCGCACTCGACCATGTACGGGCGAATCACCATGGCCAGTCGGTCCTGATTGTGAGCAGCGGCGGCCCGATCTCCACTGCGGTAGGCCATGTGCTTCAGACAACGCCCGAAACCACCATCGAGCTCAACCTGCGGATCCGCAACACCGCGTTAACAGAATTTGCCTTCACGCCAAAGCGGCACATGCTGGTGAGCTATAACTCGCTGCCCCATCTGGACACGCCCGACTTGCGTAACTGGGTGACATACGCCTAGAGCCCAAGCGACGGTTGTAATGCGGCCGGCAAGGAACGAGTGCAGCGCGGGGGGCCAAGTATCAAGATTGCCAAAAGGCTAAAAGGCCAAAGGTCCGAGCCTGGCCACATGGGCGGCCGCTAAACTGGACGCCGGTCATCACGATGAACGCTTCTGATCGTCACCCGCAAAACTCGCACCCCGCAGCGCTCGCCGCTCAGGACGGCTGGCAGGTGCTTTGCCTGTGTGCTGATTGGTGCGGAACTTGCCGCGAGTGGCGGCCTCAGCTGTTGGCGCAGGCAACGCAAATGCCGGGGGTGGAATTCGGTTGGGTAGATGTGGAGGACCAGGCCAACGCGGTGGGCGAACTGGATATCCAGACCTTTCCCACGCTCCTCATCGCGCAAGGAAACCGGGTGCGCTTTCTAGGCCCAGTTTTGCCCGCTGCCGCTGCCATCACCCGCCTGCTGGAGAGCCTGAACAGCGACCCGAAGGCTGGCAACGCATCGGCCGATGCGGACGCCCTGCTCGCACGCCTGCGCGAAGCGGGCGTCGAGCACGTCTGACTGCGCGACACCGTCCTACGAAGCTCGTGTGCCCATCCTGACGAGCAGTACCTGGTAGCGGGCTATCAATGGATGTGTGGCCGGCGCGGTGCTGGCCATGCATTCCTTAACAGCTACATCACTCATTCAGGAGTACCCATCATGGCTTCGAGTCAGCAGGACAAAGGCAGCACCTCCAACCGGGGCTTCGCATCCATGGACCCCCAACGCCAGCGCGAAATCGCCAGCCAAGGCGGTCGGGCTGCCCACGAAAAGGGCACGGCGCACGAATTCAGTTCGGAGGAAGCCCGCGAAGCTGGTCGCAAGGGCGGCCAAGCGCGTAGCCAGAACAGTCGGGCCAACAAGGCGCGCTGAGATGGGGGCTGGGTCTCGCGTAGCGCCGGCCTTCTCGCCCATTACCCTGCGACGGCTTGGAGCGGGATGACACGGCCAGAAGGCTTCGTGGCACGGGCGCGTAACTGACCGCAGCCGCCCTCAACATCCTGCCCGGCGGACTGACGCAACTTGGTCAGCACCCCCCGACGATGAAGGTGACGCGCGATCTCGGCTGCACGCTCCCAGGAGGGACGGCGGAAGGTGAGGCCGCCGACCTCGTTGAACGGGATCATGTTGAGGACACCGAACTTGCCTTTGAGCAAGCGGACGATGCCATCGAGCTCGGCTTGGCTGTCGTTCACACCCTCTATCAGGGTCCACTGGTATTGGATCGGGTAGCCGCTCTCGCGGGCATAACGCTCGCCAGCGTCGACGATGTCTTCGGGCGTGAGCCGCGGTGCCCGGGGCAGCAACTCGGCACGGAGGTCTGCGCGCGTGGTGTGTAAGGAAAGGGCTAGCGCAGGCCTGACCCGCTGCTGCGGCAGTGCTTCAAACACCCGTGGGTCGCCGACAGTGGAAAGTACGAGACTTTTATGTCCGATGTTGCCCCAGGTGCCCAACAGGTCAATCGCTTCAAGGACCTGCTCGAGGTTGTGAGCTGGCTCGCCCATCCCCATGAACACCACCTTTCGCACCGGCCGGCGCTGGCGGGCGAGAACCACCTGGGCCACCATTTCGCCACTGGTGACGTGGCGCACCAGACCCTCACGACCTGTCATGCAAAACACGCAGCCGACCGCACAGCCGACTTGGCTCGAGATGCACAAGCCCTCTCGCGGCAATAGCACGCTTTCGACAGCTTGGCCATCCGTCAACTCGACAAGCATTCGCTCGGAGCCGTCCTGCGCAGGGTGCGCTGATTGAAGGCGGGCCAGCGCGGCCAGATCGGCCTCGATCCGAGGCAACTCAGCAAGCAGCGCGCGCGGCATGAAGTCCTGCAGGCGCCGTGGGCCTTTGTCCTGAGGCAGTGCCTGCGACCATAGGCGCAGCACCCGGTTCTCGTGCCGGGGGCCGGCGCCTAGGGCGCGCAGGCGTTCACGCAAGGTCTCGATCCGCATGCTCTCATTATCCGGGCGCGGCGGACACACCGGAATGACCGCCGGCCCCTCGGGAAGAGCCCGCGCGGCCATCGGGTTGCCGAAGGACCGCGATGACGGGAGATCACGGGCCTTCGAGGACGCTCACACCGGTTGCCCCTGACTCTTAGTGTTTGCAGCCACCTTCGGTCCGCTGATCGTTGCTTGGTTTGAACGGTCAGGCTCTGCCGGCTCCGAGATATCACACAGGGACTGACCCACCTGTTGCTGCGCCTGCGCTTCATCGTGCGCCTGCTTGGCGGCGATGTCGCCCAGAGAGATGATGCCCACCAGATGATCATTCCGATCGACCACGGGCAAGCGCCGAACCTGAGCCTTTCCCATCTCGCGAAGCACCTCCTGCACGTCATCGACATCGCGAACGGTGCGAACATGTGCACTCATGACATCCGAGAGCTTGCATTTGCGAAGATCCAACTCCTGCGCCACGCCGCGTACGATGATGTCGCGGTCGGTCACCATGCCGACGAGACGCTCACCCTCGCATACGGGCACTGCGCCGATGTTGAGCTCCTGCATAGCCTTGGAGGCAGCCACCAGGTTGTCGTCGGGTCGCATGGTACGCACACCACGGGTCATGAAATTTGCCACTGTGCTCATTGCTGATCTCCTGAGGTAGCCGGCGGAATACCGGCGTGGCAATGAATCTAGGCAAACCACGCGCAGGCGTCGTCGGCGGTCTCGCAAGCTGGCGTAGGAGACGGGCGTCGCGATTTGACGCGCAGGCGCCGGGCGGCCCTTCAGCCTGCGATGTCGGGGTCGGCGCGCAGGGTGGACAGGGGCAATCGCGCCACTTCCTGCAGCAGGGCCGCCAACTGGAGCCCTGCGGCCTCGACCAGGGCGCGGCCCTTGTCGGCAGTGGCTGCAGCGGCATTACCCGCGGCGCCGGCTGGATGGTAGTCCTGCATCTGCCACCCCAGCTTGGCGCTGCGGCCATTGCCCAGGATGGGGAACTCGGCGGCGCGCTCCTGCGACGCCGAGCGAAAGTCGCGCGCCTGCGCCATGTTCACCCTCTGCGGATGCAAGGCCAGCATCATGGAGGTCTCAATATCTCCGGCGTGGATACCGAAGCGATGCTCGGCGGGCGGGAATAGCCCGTCTACCGCCTCGCCGAGCGGCAGCGTGTACCAGCTGGTGGACAAGACAATCAGGTTGCAGCGGGCCCGCAGCTCCCGGGCGACGATGTCCATGATGCTGACCTGGCCGCCATGGGAGTTGAACAAAACCAGCTTGCGCAGACCCGCCCGCGCCACCGACTCACCGATCTCGGTCCAGAGCCGGATGGTGGTTTCGGCTGTCAGGGTGAGGGTGCCGGGGAAGCGTACATGCTCGTCACTCTTGCCGACAGCTTGGGTAGGCAGGAACAACACGGGCACCGAGGCTGGGAGGTACGCCAGGCAGGTCGCCACAACGCCATTGACCAGATCGGTGTCCACGCTCACCGGCAGGTGAGGTCCGTGCTGCTCGATTGCGGCCACCGGCAGCACCGCAACGGTCTGTTCGGCCAGACCTGAGGCCTGGCGCTGCGCAAACTCGAGGGTAGACAGATCGGCCCAGAAGCGGGAGGAGGTGCTCATGCCGCCAATATTACGGGCTCAGGCGAAGGACACTCACAGCCGCGACAATCGGGGCATGTCTGCCTCCTCGCGCCCCGCGCCCCGCACGACCGGCTACGGACCTGGCCACGCCGCCACTGCCATGCTGGCCCTCGTGATCGCCATGGTCACTGCTTTGACCGGCCAAGACGCGCAAGCCGCTGACCGCAGCGTGGTCACCACCGAGCGGGTACGGGCTGAATTACTGGCCCACGCGCCCGAGGGGGTGGGGCCCGGCCGCCCGGTGTGGCTGGGCCTGCGTATCTCCCATCAGCCACAGTGGCACACCTATTGGCGCAACCCAGGCGACTCGGGCCTCCCGACCACCCTGTCATGGCGTCTGCCTGCTGGTCTCAGCGCCGGCGAGATTGCCTGGCCGGTCCCGCAGCGGCTGCCGGTGGGGCACCTGGTGAACTATGGCTACGAGGGCACGACGCTCCTACCCGTGCCGATCACGGTCACGCAAGACATGCGCCCCTCGCCACTGTCGCCACAGCTGAAGATCCAGCTCAAGGCGCAGTGGCTAGCCTGCAAGACCGAATGCATCCCCGAGGAGGGCGAGTTCGAACTGCAGCTGCCGGTGCGGGGCAGCACCGCCCTGCACGCCAACGATTTCCAAGCCGCCTTCGCCGCTGCGCCCCGGGCCCTTCCTGCGAATCCCGGCGCCGTAGCCACCGGACTCGCCAGCGGGGCACGGGTCGAGGGGCAAGCGCTTCGCCTGGAGCTGCGCGGCCTGCCGCTTGAAGCGCGCGGCAAGACTTTGGCACTGTTTCCCGAGACGGCAGGCGTGATAGACAACGCGTCGGCGATGACCCAGTCCTGGCAAGGCGCCGTCTGGACCGCCCAGCTAGCCCTCTCCCCCCAACGCGATCTATCCCCCGGGCAGGTGAGCGTCGTGGTCGCAGATGGCGCAAGGGCATGGCGGGCCGAGCTGCCGGTAGCGGGTACCTGGCCGGCGGTCAGCGCCCCCGCGGCCGGGGTGTCGCCGGCTCTGGCCGAGGCCCTGCGACGCAACGCAGAGACAGGACCGCCAACGACCACTACGACGGGCTGGCTTCTGGCAATGCTGGGCGCAGTCCTGGGCGGCATGCTGCTGAACCTGATGCCCTGCGTCTTCCCGGTGCTGGCGGTCAAGGTGGTCGGATTCGCACGGTACGGCAGCGACCCCCGTACACGTGCTCTGAGTGGGCTAGCCTATACCGGTGGCGTGGTGCTTGCCTTCCTTTCTCTGGGCGGGCTCCTGCTGGCCTTGCGTGCAGGCGGCGAGCAACTGGGCTGGGGCTTCCAGCTTCAGTCGCCGGCAGTCGTCGCGGCACTGGCAGCGCTTTTCACCCTGATCGGCCTGAATCTGGCGGGGGTGTTCGAATTTGGGACGATGCTGCCACCCGGCTGGGGCGGGCTTCACCTGCGCCATCCGCTGGCAGACGCGGCGCTCTCAGGGGTGCTTGCGGTTGCGATCGCCTCGCCTTGCACCGCCCCCTTCATGGGCGCGTCGCTGGGGGCGGTGGTGACGTTGCCGCCAGGTCAGGGACTGGCAGTGTTCGCCGCACTGGGCATGGGCATGGCGGCGCCCTACCTCGCGATCAGTGTCTGGCCAAGGGCCGGCCAATGGCTGCCCCGACCGGGACGCTGGATGGACCAGTTCCGCCGGCTGATGGCGTTTCCCATGTTTGCCACAGTGGTCTGGCTCGTCTGGGTTCTAGGCCAGCAAAGCGGCATTGATGGCGCCGCCGCGCTCCTGGCCATGCTGGTAGCGCTTGCCTGGTTGGTATGGGCGATGGGCCTGACTGGCCGCTCCCGTCTGGTCTTGGGTCTCATGGCCGCTGCGGTGCTGGCGGCGGCGGCACTCTGGCTTGGCCCGGTGGTGCTGCGCGAGGAGGCGCCGCCGGCCTCGGGGACTCAGGCGTCGAGCAGGTCCGGGACCACCTGGCAGCCTTGGTCGCCCGAACGGGTGCAGCAGGCCCTGGCCGCCGGGCGTCCCGTCTTTGTCGATTTCA
This sequence comes from Ramlibacter sp., assembly GCA_030831585.1. GTDB lineage: Bacteria > Pseudomonadota > Gammaproteobacteria > Burkholderiales > Burkholderiaceae_C > Ramlibacter. Next base: position 9,666 of record JAURKV010000190.1, read on the forward strand.
CCGCCGCCTGGTGCGTGACCTGCCAATACAACAAGGCCACCACCCTCAGCGACCCCTCGGTTCTCGCCGACTTTGCCGCGCGGCAGGTGGTGCTGCTACGCGCCGATTGGACGCGGCGCGACCCTGTCATCACGGCAGCCCTGGGTGCGCTCGGCCGCAGCGGCGTACCGGTCTACCATTTGCAGATGCCCGGGAAGCCTCCGATTCTCCTGCCGGAAGTGCTGTCGCCCGCCGAGATCCGGCAGGCGCTGTCTCGGCCTTGAGCCAGGGGCCCGCCTGTTGCGCGAGGCGGCCCCTCGCCCGAACAGAAAGGCTCCCACGACCGAAGACGTGGGGCCGGCGGGCCCTAGCGGAGACCGCGGCGGATGGTACCCGAGGCCTGCCACAATGGAGGGATGAGCTTCGCACCCTTGCGCAATGACAGCTTCCTGCGCGCCTGCCTGCGCCAGGCCACTGACCACACGCCAATCTGGCTGATGCGCCAGGCCGGGCGCTACCTACCCGAGTACCGCGACACGCGGGCACGGGCGGGCAGCTTCATGGGCCTGGCCACCAATACCGACTACGCCACCGAGGTGACACTGCAGCCGCTGGATCGCTATGCGCTGGATGCGGCCATCCTCTTTTCGGACATCCTCACCGTGCCCGATGCGATGGGGCTGGGCCTGAGCTTCGCCCTGGGCGAAGGCCCGAAGTTCGAGAAAGTGGTGCGCGACGAGGCCGCAGTGAAAGCGCTGGAGGTCCCAGACATGGACAAGCTGCGCTATGTCTTCGATGCGGTCACCTCCATCAGAAAGGCACTGCAGGGACGCGTGCCCCTTATTGGTTTTTCGGGCAGCCCCTGGACACTGGCCTGCTACATGGTCGAGGGCGGCGGCTCCGACGACTACCGCCTTGTCAAGGCCTTGATGTACAGCCGACCCGACCTGATGCACCGCATCCTGCAGGTCAATGCCGACGCAGTAGCCGCCTATCTCAACGAGCAAATTCGAGCCGGCGCGCAGGCGGTGATGATCTTTGACAGCTGGGGAGGGGTCCTCGCCGACGGCTGTTTCCAGGAGTTCAGCCTGGCCTACACGCGGCGCGTACTTTCCCAGTTGGTACGCACGCACGAAGGGGTGACCATCCCGAGCATCGTCTTTACCAAAGGCGGTGGTCTGTGGCTGGAGGAAATGGCCGATCTGGACTGCGAGGTGCTGGGTGTCGACTGGACAGTCAACCTCGGCCAGGCCCGCGCGCGCGTCGGTAGCAGCAAGGCCCTCCAGGGCAACCTCGATCCGAACGTGCTCTTCGCGCCGCCAGCGCAGGTACACGCCGAAGCGGTCAAACTTCTGGACAGCTTTGGCACCCCTCACCAGGGTCCAGGGATGGGCCCGACCCATATCTTCAATTTGGGCCATGGCATCAGCCAGCACACGCCTCCGGAGCATGTTCAGGCACTGGTCGAAGCCGTTCATGGCCATTCGCGCAAGATGCGCAGCATGCCGGGGGCCTGAGCCCTGCGGGTTCCAAGGTAGCACCTTCAGGTGGGGGGCTACTGCCTCGGTTCACGGATTTTCTGTGGCCGCGCAACTTGACTTATGCACAAAAGTCGTGCTGCGGCGCGCAAACCACTGCGTTCGGGCCCTGGCTCCGTCAGGCTGACGGGGTGTTGCCTAAGTCCTTGATTCATATGAACTTCGAACGATGCCGATTTTCTCAGCATCTCAGCCAAACGCTTGATTTATCAAGGCTTACAGCCTTCCCGAAGCAAGCTATCAACAAAGTTGTCCACAGTAATTCTGAATGCCCGTCAAACCCCTTTAGATTCAAGGACTTGTGCGCGAATTCTTCGAATCACCTGAGGATCTCCGCCTAACTTTGGCCTGAGCGATGCCCTACAGCCTGTCCGTCGTCGTCGCCACGCCTGCCCACAGCGGGCTGCGCGCAGCGCTGAGCTATCGGAGTGAGTCCGCGCTCGCGCCAGGCACACTGGTCCGCGTGCCCTTGGGCAAGCGCGAAGTCTTGGGCGTGGTCTGGGATCCACCCGAAGCGGCAGTGCCAGCCGGAATCGAAGAGCGCTCGGTGATCGCCACACTCGACGAACTGCCACCCTTGGCAGCGGCCTGGCGCCGGCTGGTCGACTTCGCTGCAGGTTATTACCAGCGGGGCCTCGGCGAGGTGGCCTTGGCGGCGCTACCGCCGCAACTGCGCGACCTCGACCCGGTGCAACTGGCCAGACGACTCAAGCGCCGCAAGCCCGATTTGAGTGCTGCGCAAGGCACCGCAGAGTCCGGACCGGCGCTGACGCCCCAGCAGCAAGCCGTTCTGGCGGGGATCGCTGGCACCGACGCCGACCCCGGCAAGCCCTACCTTCTCTTTGGCGCGACCGGCAGCGGCAAGACCGAGGTCTACCTGCAGGCCACTGCCAGAGCGTTGGCTGCCGACCCGCAAGCGCAGATCCTGATCCTGGTGCCGGAGATCAACCTCACCCCCCAGCTGCTCTCCCGATTCGTCGAGCGCTTCGGCGTTGGTCAAGTCGTGGCCATGCACAGCGGGCTCACGCCGCCGCAACGGCTGGCGAGTTGGCTGGCCGCCCATGCAGCACTGGCGCGGATCGTTCTGGGCACTCGCATGGCCGTGTTCGCGTCCATACCGAACCTGCGCCTGATCGTCGTCGACGAGGAGCATGACCCCAGCTACAAGCAGCAAGAAGGGGCCCGTTACTCGGCACGAGATCTGGCCGTGCTCCGCGGACGGCTGCAGGCTGCGCCGGTGGTCCTGGGATCGGCCACGCCTTCACTGGAAAGCTGGCAAGCCAGCGAGACTGGGCGTTACCAGCGTCTGGCAATGCCCGAGCGGGTGGGCGCCGGCGTATTGCCCGAGGTCCGCCTGGTGGACATGAACCTGCAGCCGAAGCGAACCCTGCTCGCCCCCGCGCTGCTAGAAGCCATTGCCAAACGGGTCGCCCTCGGCGAGCAATCCCTGATTTTTCTGAACCGGCGGGGCTATGCCCCGGTCCTGGCCTGCACCGCCTGCGACTGGAAAAGCGACTGCCCCCACTGCAGCGCCTTCCGGGTCTTCCACAAGATCGACCGCACCCTTCGCTGTCACCACTGCGGCCTGGGTGAGCGCGTTCCGCGCGCATGCCCTGCCTGCGGTAATGTCGATATCGTGCCGGTAGGCCGGGGCACCGAGCAGCTCGAAGAGCAGATCGCTGCGCTTCTGGGCAGCGTGAACGCGCCCGGCGAGGATGGCCAGACCCGGCCGGTGAGGGTGGCCCGGATCGATGCGGACACCACCCGAACCAAAGGCTCGCTGGAGGCGCAGTTGGCCCAGGTTCATGCGGGCAATGTCGACGTGCTCGTCGGCACGCAAATGGTGACCAAGGGCCATGACTTCCGACGCATCACCCTGGTGGCCGCAGTCAATCCGGACTCGGCGCTTTACTCGAGCGACTTCCGCGCCCCCGAGCGGCTCTTCTCGCTACTGATGCAAGCGGCGGGCCGGGCCGGCCGCGACGCCGTACAGGCTGGCAGCAGCCAGATGTGGGTGCAGACCTGGAATCCGCATCACGAGCTCTTCGAAGCCCTGCGACGCCATGACTTTCCGGCCTTCGCCGCCGCACAGCTCAAGGAGCGCGAGGCCGCAGGCATGCCCCCCTTCGCCTTCCAGGCCCTGGTGCGGGCGGAGGCGCGGACCCAGGCGGCCGCACTGGCCTGGCTGCAAGCAGCGCGTGACGGCGCCGAAGGGCTAGCCCCTGCTGGTCAGGTCTTCATCTATGCACCCGTGCCGATGGGCTTACAGCGAGTAGCCAATGTCGAGCGAGCGCAATTACTGGTTGAGAGCGCATCACGACCAGCGCTGCAACGCTTCCTCGCGTCCTGGCAAGAGGTCCTACACGGACTGCGGGAGCCAGGCCTGATCCGGTGGGCCGTGGATGTCGATCCATTGGCGGTTTGAGGGTTGACCTGCGGGCAGGTCCCAGGGCTCCGGTCGCGAGTGCCTGCGCGCCGGCAGATGCGGATCAGCCCTGCGTTTCCTCGCCAGACGGGCCCAGCGCGCCCAACTGCTTGATCTGGAGTGCGGCCTCGTAAAGGGTGTTGCGAGAGCCGCCACTGGCCTCGGCAGCGATTCGCACCGCCGTCTTCAGCGGTAGCTCGGCGAGCAACAGCCTCAGCAGGGTCTGACCGTCCTCAACTGGCCGGGCCAATGCCCAGGGGTGGAGCACCAAAGCGAATTCGCCGCGGCTGCGCTGGGCATCCTCGGCCAGCCAGCCAGTCAAGGCATTGCAGGGCAGGGTGTGCACCTGTTCGAATTGTTTGGTCAGTTCACGACCGACGGTCAGGGGACGTTCACCCAGGGCCGACAGGGCCTGCGCCAGATCGGCCATCCGGTGCGGCGCTTCCAACAGCACCACCGCGCGGGGCTCTTGCCCGAGCGCCTGGACCGCAGCCGCACGTTCTCCTGATTTGGCTGGCAGGAAGCCGGCGAAGACGAACGCTGGGTCTGCGCCACCCGCTCCGGCGACGCTCAGCACCGCAGTCACGCTGCTGGCTCCAGGCAAGGGCAACACCCGGTAGCCGGCGGCGCGAGCTGCGGAGGCCAAGCGCGCGCCCGGGTCGCTCACAGCGGGCGTACCAGCGTCGCTGAGGTAAGCCACGCGCGCCCCGGCGGCAAGGTGACGCAGGACCTGCTGAGCCGCCTCTGCTTCGTTGTGCTGGTGGACAGCCACCAGCCCGCCAGACGGCCGCTCGAGGCCCAGCCCGCGCAGCAAGCCCAGCGCCTGTCGGGTGTCCTCGCAAGCGATGATGTCAACCAGCCCCAGCAAGTGGAGCGCCCGGAGGCTGACGTCGGCCAGGTTGCCAATGGGCGTGGCCACCATGTAGAGGGTGCCTTGCGGATAATGCTGCCCGCCGGCCGCCTCACGGGCGGCCGCCTGGGCCAAGGCAAAGGAGACGGTCATGGAGCTCCCGGCAAGTAAAACCACCAAATCGGTGGGCGATGCGGCTGAAGACCGCGCCCTGGCGCACCTGCGCGCCGCCGGACTGCGGCTCGTCGAGCGCAATTATCGGACCCCAGGTCG
>JAURKV010000191.1 GCA_030831585.1 Ramlibacter sp.
AGGCCCTCCCGCATGTCGATCAGGCCCAGCGCGTAGGGGGCCCAGTCGTCCATGACGAAGAGCGGCGGTGGCCGGTAGGCCTGCACCGTGAAGCTGTAGAGGGTGCCCTCGGGCCCGAGCAGGATGTTCTGCGGCGCTTTGTCGGTGCAGCGGGGGTGGCGGCAGCTGAGGCTGCGCGGAAAGTAGACCGAGCCGCAGCCGCGGCAGCGGGAGGCGAGCAGCCGGGTGGCGTCGCCCTGGCCCTCGAAGAGGCCCTGGACCACAGGCGCTGTGAGCATCGCGCCGCTCACAGCGAAAGAATGTCGCGTACTTCGCGCAGGTACAGCGTGCCGCTGGTGACATCGGTCACGTTCACCTCGTGACGCACGTAGCGGCGCTCGCGCTTGATGAACTTGTCGATCGCTCGGGTGGTGATGCGCACGGTGGCGCCCACCGGAATCGGCTCAATGACCTCGGAGTCGTGGAAGGTGTGGATTGAGCCAACCGCGAAGGGCTTGGTGTGGTCGAACTGCACCGACAGCACGAAGTGCGAGACCAGTAGCGGCGGAACCACCGCAGGCCCAAAGGGCGACTCACCCGGGATTTGCCAGGTGTTCATCTTCCAGCCCTCGTACCAGGGGTTGAAGTCCTCCACCGCGTCGGCGTAGAGGATCACGAGCTCCGGGGTGATGTGCAGCTCGCGCGACAGCTCGTCGCCAATGGCGACCATGTCCCAGTAGGTCTGGGATTCTTCGGCGAGGCTGTCGACGAAGTTGCGCACCTGGCGGACCTGGATCTCGGTCATCGGCGTCAAGGCGTCGGTGGCGGGGAGCGTTTTGGTTTGAGTCATTCGATTGCTTTCTTCAGACGCCCACGTCCACTTCGACCCAGCCCACCGTTTTCTTTTCGCCGGCCTCGTTCTCGGCCCAGACATCAACGGTGAAGCGAAAGCCATTGCCCTTGGGGGTCTTCTCGCGCACCACGCCATGGGTGGTGATCACCTCATTGGCCAGTGTGGACCCGACATACTTGCATACCACCCGCGCGCCGCGCAGGAAGTTGGCGCCGAAGTGGTTGACGCACATCTCGGCGATGTAGGCCGAAGACATCTCCCCGGTCTGGATGGGCGCGGTCAGACCCGTTTGCGCGGCGTACACCGGATCCCAGTGGTTAGGGTTGAACCGGCCCCACAGACGGGAGCCCATAAGCTGAATCAGGGCTCGCTTTTTCACGCCGACCAGTGGGTGACCTACCGGTGTGTCGCGGGTGATGAGCCCGTGCACAGGGCGGCCGAGGAGGGTGTCTGTCATGGGTTCCTTTTGTGCTTCTTTTCGGGTTCCGGTGCAGCCTGGGGTCAGCCTGTGGGCAGCCCGGGGTGATAGAGCAGGCCCTGGTCTCAGGCGTTCAGCCCCAGTCGCTCGAGCGCGATTTGGGTGAGCAGGAATTTGCGAGCTCTCCCCGAGGGGGTAGCGGGAATGTCCTCGGCGCGGATGCGTAGCACGTGCCGCGGTACCTTGAAGCGGGCGACCCGCTCGCGGCACAGGGACAGTATTTCTTCGTCGCTCACCGGGGGCAACTCACGCAACACCACAAAGACCACACCCACTTCGCCCATGCGCTCGTCGGGGACCGGTACCACATGGGCCTGCAGCACGGCAGGGTGGGTGACTAGCAGGTCTTCCACCTCAGTGGGCATCACGAGCTCACCGCCGCAGCGGTAGGACTCCTTGCGTCGGCCCACCAGGGTGAGGTAGTCATCAGCGTCGATTCGCCCGAGGTCGCCGCTGCGCAGCCAGCCGTCGGCGGTGAAGGCCTCGGCAGTCGCCTCTGGCTTGTTGTAGTAGCCAGCGGTTACGCCCGGCCCCCGGGCTTGCAGCTCGCCGACCTCGCCGGGCGCCACGATGCGGCCGGTATCAGGGTCGACCACACGGTAGGCCACCAAGCGGCCGCCCAGGGCCAGATCACCCGCGGGCCCCACATCGCGCAGACGGCCATTGGTGTTGAGGCGTCGCTCGGCCGAGTCGTCGGGGCGGGTGACGGTGCTGGAGGCGGTGACCTCGGTCATGCCGTAGCCGGTGGTGAGTTCCACTGGGCCAAGCCACTCGTCGATCTGCGCCCAAAGGGTAGCGGGCGAGCGGCCCCCAGAGGAAATCATGGAGAGTAAGGAGGGCAGGGCGCGTCGGTGTCTGCGCTGCTCGTCGACCAGCGCCAGGGTCATGGTGGGAATCAGCAGCACATCGCTGGCCGCATGCCGCTCGATACCGTCCAGCGTCTCGGCCGCATCGAATCGCAGCTGCGGCACGATGGAGCCTCCTACGAACAGCGCCGCCAGCATGCCCTCCACATAGCCATACACGTGGTACATCGGCAGCGAAAACAGGATGCGGCGGCCGTCCTCGAAAGCACGGCCCCAGGCGCTGCCAAAGGCGGTGCGCAGCATCATGTCGTGGGTAATCATCACGCCCTTGGGCGCGCCGGTGGTGCCGGAGGTGTAGATGATGTCGCAGTTGGCATGGGGGTTGCGCTGCGCGATCGGCTCCCAGGCGAGGCCGGCGCCGAAGTCCTGCAGCTTCGCAGCGCCCTCCCGGGGGCCTGGCCCCTCTCCGGTGGGAAACACCACCACCTGCCGCAGCCGCGGGAAGGCCTCGCCGCCACCTTGCTGCGCCCAGCCTGGGGCTAGCTCGTCGAAAAACTGCTGGTAGTTGAGGCCTCGGAACTGGTCCATCGTGATCAGCAGCACCGCGTCGGACTGACGCAGCACATAGCCCAGCTCGTCACGCCGGTTCAGGAAGTTGATCGGCACGCACACGGCCCCGGCTCGCGCGATGGCGAGCTTGGTAGCCACGAAGGCCGGGTAGTTGGCCATCAGCAGGCCCACGTGGTCGCCAGGGCGAACACCCGCTGAAGCCAGGCCTGCGGCCAGTTGCTCTGACCATGCCTTGACCTGCGCGTAGCTCCAGCGGCCCTCGTCGGTCACTACGCAGGGGCGCTGCGGAAATTCGGCTGCGATGGCGTCAAAAAGCTGGTCGAGCGTGCGGGCTTGCCAGGTTGGAAAGCGCAGACGCAAGGACTCCTGACGCTGCGCGACGGAGGCGACGGCGTCGGAAAGGCGAGCGGCAGAGGGGTTGGTGGGCTGGGATGGATGCATGTCAGCTCGGAACAATAATACCGGCTGGTAGCCTTGTCTACGCATCAGTATAAGGGTATTTACCAACGATTTAAATATTGCAGGTTGCGCATCTATACCTAGAATATTAAAAAAATACCAGCCGGTAGTTTGATCTACCGCTAAGAAATTTGCTGTTTCGGCCAGGCCCGACAAGACGGGCGGCTGCCCAAGGGATCTGAGATGCAAGAAGTGGATGCGATAGTGATTGGTGCCGGCTTTGCCGGCCTGCGGGCCCTGCACACGCTGCGAGGCCAGGGCAAGCGGGTGCTGGTTCTCGAAGCCAGCGACGGCCTGGGCGGCGTGTGGTACCACAACCAGTACCCCGGCGCTCGGTGCGACGTGGAAAGCTATGACTACTCCTACAGCTTCTCCCCGGAGCTCGAGCAGGATTGGCGTTGGAGCGAGCGATATGCCACCCAGCCCGAAATCCTTCGCTACATCAACCACGTCGCCGACCGTTTCGACCTGCGCAAGGACATCGTGCTCAATGCCCGCATGACCGAAGCGCGGTACGACGAGCAGGCCGCGCGCTGGACCATCACTGCAGAGGGCGGCCGCCAGTGGAGTGCCCATTATTTCGTGATGTGCGTGGGCCAGCTATCTACCACCAAGACGCCCGACTACCCGGGCCAGTCCGGATTCAAAGGCCGCATCATTCACAGCGCGGTGTGGCCCCGTAACGAGACGATCGACTTCACCGGCAAACGGGTGGCGATCATTGGCACCGGGTCATCCGGTATGCAAATGACGCCAGTCATCGCTAGGCAGGCCGCCCACCTCACGGTCTTCCAGCGCACCCCCAACTTCAGCGTGCCGGCGTCCAACGCCCCTGTCTCCGACGAGGAAGACCGCCAGGTCAAGGCCCACTACCGCGAGCGCCGCGAGCGCGCCTGGAACTCGCCCACCGGCCTGGGCTTTGCCGTCAACCGGCAGTCCGCGCTGGAAGTTAGCCCTGAGGAGCGCGAGAAGGTCTACGAGGCCGCCTGGCACCGCCTGGGCTTTGGCTTTGCCCTGGCCTACCACGACATCCTGATCAACGCCGAGGCCAATGAGACCGCCGCCGAGTTCATCCGTCGCAAGATCGCCTCGGTGATCGACAAGCCCGAGCTGCGCGAGAAGCTGGTGCCGCGCGGCCACCACTTCGCCGCCCGCCGCCCCTCGGTGGACAGCGGCTACTTCCAGGCCTTCAATCAGGACAACGTCGAATTGGCCTACGTGAAGGAGTCGCCCATCGTGGAATTCACCCCCGAGGGCATCCGAACCACCGCCAAATTGCACGCCTTCGACGTCATCATCTTCGCCACTGGCTTCGATGCCTTCACCGGCTCCCTGTTCAAACCCAGCATCGTGGGCCGTAGCGGCATCACGCTGCGCCAGAAGTGGGAAGACGGCCCGGTGACGCAGTTGGGGGTGTCGGTCTCTGACTTCCCCAATATGCTGATCGTGGTCGGCCCGGGTAGCCCCTCGCTTTTGAGTAACGTGATGGTCTCCATTGAGGAGCAGATCGATTGGCTGGCGGCTCTGATCAAGACCATGGACGCCCAGGGCATCGTTGAATTCGAGGCCGAGCCCGAGGCCGAGCGGGCCTGGGTGGCGCATGTGAACGAGCGCGCTCGCGAGACGCTCTATCTCACCACTGATTCTTATTACAACGGCGCGGAGGTCAAGGGCAAGGCGCGCGTCTTCATGCCTTACTCCGGCGGTGTGCGAGGCTACCGCCGCCACCTGCGGGAGTGCGCCGAGCAAGGCTATTCCGGCTTTGCCCTGCGCAAGACCCCGGCGGCCCGTGCCGCGAAGGCGGAGGCGCCGCAGGCGGTCTGAGCGATGCAACTCGATTTCGACGGTCAGGTGGCGGTGGTCACAGGCGGCGGGGGCGGCATCGGCCGAGCCGTCTGCGTGGCCCTGGCACGCCTGGGCGCCCGGGTGCTGGTGGTCGACCTGGACCGCGCCGCCGCCGAGGCGACGGTGGCTGAGGTGGTGGCTCGCGGCGGCGAGGCTCTGGTGGCGGTGGCCGACGTAAGCCGCAGCCAAGACGTTGCCGCCTATGTGGCCCAGGCCCTGCAGGCCTGGGGCTGTATCGATGTCTTCATGAACAACGCCGCCTGGCAGGGCCCGATCCATGACCTGGTGGACTACCCCGAGGAGCTGTTCGACCGTGTCATGGCTATCAATGTGCGGGGTGTCTTCCTGGGCCTGCAGCATGTGCTGCCGGTGATGATCGCCCAAGGCCGTGGCGCGGTGGTCAACACCGGCTCGTTGGGCTCCTATATCGGCACTCGCATGCTGGGCCCCTACACCGCCAGCAAGCATGCGGTGCTCGGGCTGACCAAGACCGCAGCCCTGGAGGTGGCGCGCAAGGGCGTGCGTGTGAACGCGGTTTGCCCTGGCCCAGTGGACACGCCCATGCTCCAGGCCATTGAGGCCGGGCAGTCTCGGGACGGCGACGCTGAGCGCCTTCGCCAACAACGTGCCGCCTCTATTCCCGACGGACGCTATGCCTTGCCCGAGGAGGTTGCCAACCTCATGGTCTACCTGGCATCGGATCTGGCCAGTCACATCACCGGCCAGGGCATCCAGATCAACGGAGGCAGCCATGCGTGAGCACCTCCTTCTCCGGGGCGGCGTGGCCACCCCGAAACACTCTTCCGGTCGTCTGGCCGGGAGCCGAACCACCCTGCGCTATCCTTCTCACCATGACCAAGACGGCAGGCAAGTCGACGGGCAACGCAAGCCGCAAGAAGGCTGGCGCCAAGCCCTCCGTGAAATCAGCGCTGGCCCGCGCGCCTCGGCGCAGTACGGCTGCTTTAGACGCGCCGGAGGACATCCGGGACGCGGTCTCCCGTCTCAAGCGCGAGCGCATCATTTCGGCTGCGGTCGACCTGTTCTATCACCAGGGCTATGGGCGCACGACACTGGAGCAGGTGGCCGATTCGCTCCATGTCACCAAGCCCTTCATCTACGCCCACTTCGCCTCGAAGAACGAACTCCTGGCCGAGATCTGCTCGCGTGCCATCATGCTGGCGCACGAGTCGCTGAACCGGGCGCTGACGCAGCAGGGTTCGGCCAGCGAACGACTCAAGGTAGTCACACGCGACTTCATGGCGGCGGTGCTCAGTCACCAGGCTCATGCGGTGATTTACAGCCGCGAGGAGAAGGAGCTGGCGCAGGCCGACCGGGACATGATCAACACCCTGCGGCGCGAGTTCGACCGCAAGCTGGTGGGGCTGATCGAGGACGGTGTAGCCAGCGGCGAGTTCGAGGTGGCCGACATTCGGCTGGCGGCGCTGTCGATCGGCGGGATCATCGGCTGGTCACAGGTCTGGTTCCGACCCAAGGGGCGTCTGACTATTGCCGAGGCCTCAGAGGGCGCAGCCGACCTGGTGCTGGCCATGGTGCGCGCCAAGACTTTACCGGCGCGCCGCAAGAGCGCAGGCTAGATCACGCGCCGCAGGGGTGCGGCCTGAGTCTCGCATCGCAAGTGCGCCGCCCGGGTTTCATTTTCTTCGCTGCAGCCGCGGCCACCATCTTTTGCGGGAGGGCCGCGGTATGAGCGCCAGCCTCCAACCCACCCTTCGCATGGCCGTCGTCGGTGGCGGCACCATGGGCGTGGGCATTGCCTATGTGTTTGCGGTCGCTGGCTGGGAGGTCTTCGTCGTCGAGCCTGATGCGGGCCGCGCCGATTCCCTGCGCCGGACCCTGGCCTCGGCCGCCGCCGCCGGCGTGCAGCGCGGCAAGCTGAGCGCGGAGCAGGCCCAGCGCGCAGCCGGTGTGCCGCGACTGGGCGCTGTGGCCGACCTGCCCCTGGGTCTGGACCTGGTGGTCGAAACAGTGCCCGAACGCCTGGCGCTCAAGCGCGAGGTGCTGGCCGCTATCGCCTGCCGCCAGCCTCGGGTGATAGGCACCAATACCAGCGCCCTGTCCATCGATGTACTGGCACAGTCGGTCCCCGAGGCCGGCGCCTTCCTGGGCATGCACTTCTTCAATCCGGTCTGGTCCCTGGCGCTGGTCGAATTGATTCAAGGCGAGAAGACCCGGCCCGAGGTGCTCGAGCAGGTTCGCCGCTGGGTCGGGGGCATCGGCAAGACGCCGATCACGGTGCGTAACGTGCCGGGATTTGCCACGAGCCGCCTCGACCTGATCGCTTCGCTGGAGGCCATGCGCATGCTGCAAGACGGCGTGGCCAGCGCCGAGGACATTGACCGCGCCGCCGTGCTGGCCTACCGCCACCCGGTAGGGCCGCTGCGCCTTTCGGACATCGTCGGGCTCGATGTGCGCCTGGACATTGCACGGCATTTGTCCCAGGCCCTCGGCCAGCGCTACGCGCCACCGCGCATCCTGGAAGAACTTGTCGCGGAGGGCCATCTCGGCCAAAAAAGCGGTCGCGGATTTTTCGACTGGACGACTGCTGCCTGAAGCCCTGCGCCCCTACCTCTCACCAACTTCATGTCCACCATTTTCTCCTCCACCCTCGTCGACACCGCCGACCACCACCCCCTGCTCCGCGAAAGCGTGGGCAAACTGGTGGGCAGCTTCGGCCGCAAGTATTTTCAGGACGTCTATCAGCGCAAGGCCAAGCCCGAGGAACTCTGGCGTGCCATGGGCGACGCCGGCTATTTGGGCGTGCATATTTCCGAGCAGTACGGTGGCGGCGGGAGCGGCCTGGCCGACTACAACCTCATCGTCGAAGAAACCGCAGCCCAGGGCTGCCCCATGCTCTCGCTGGTGATCGGCTCCATTTGCGCGCCCATCATCGAGCAGCACGGCAGCCAGGCGATGAAGGACGAATGGCTGCCGGGTCTGGCCACCGGCAGGAAGCGCCTGTCCTTTGCCATCACCGAACCCAACGCCGGCACCAACACACACAAGGTCACTACCACCGCCCGCCGCGAAGGCCATGACTGGGTCATCAACGGTAACAAGTACTGGACCTCCGGCCTGGACGAGGCCGACTCGGTGATGGTGGTCTGCCGCGGCGACAAGGCCGACGCGACGGGTCGCCATCCGCTGTCGCTTTTCGTTGTGCCGGCCCATCACCCCGGCATCAGCAAGACTCCGATCGAGACCGCGCTGCATGTGCCCGAGACCTCCTTCACCGTCTTTTTTGACGAGGTGCGCGTCGGCCCCGATGCCCTGGTGGGTCAGGAGGGGCAGGGCCTCAAGCAACTGTTTGCTGGCCTGAACCCTGAGCGGGTTTGCGCCGCCGCCATCAACAACGGCATTGCCCGCTACGCCATCGAGCGTGGCAGCCGCCAGGCCCAGGACCGTTCGGTCTGGGGCGTACCCATCGGTACCCACCAGGGCCTGGCCCACCCGCTGGCCAAGTCCTACATTGGCGTGCAGCAGGCCCGCCTGATGGCCGCCCGTGCCGCTCAGCTTTTTGACGCCGGTTCGCCCGACGCCGGCGAGGCCGCCAACATGGCTAAGTTCGCTGCCGCTGATGCCTCGCTGGAGGCGCTGGACCAGGCCATGCAGATTCACGGCGGCAACGGCCTGGCCATCGAGTACGGCCTAGCCGACCTGTGGTTCATCGCCCGTCTGCACAAGACCGCGCCGGTGAGCCGCGAGATGATCCTCAACTTCATTTCCCAGCACAGCCTGGGTCTTCCCAAGAGCTACTGATCCCCCCAGGAGCTGCACCATGTCCACGCCCACCTACGCCCAGATCCTGCGCCGTCATGCCA
>JAURKV010000192.1 GCA_030831585.1 Ramlibacter sp.
CAGGCCGAGGCCATCGCCGACCTGATCGACGCCAGCACCGAAGCCGCAGCGCGCAGCGCCAGCCGCTCCCTCGCGGGCGAGTTCTCGCGCGAAGTGCACGCCCTGCGCGATGCCCTGATCCATCTGCGCATGCTGGTCGAGGCAACGCTCGACTTCCCGGAGGAGGAGATCGACTTCCTCCAGCAGTCCGACGCCCAGGGGCAGCTCGATCGTCTGCAGGCGCGTCTGGCCCACGTGCTCGCTCGCACACGCCAGGGCGCTCTCCTGCGCGAGGGCATCACCGTGGTCATTGCCGGCCAGCCCAATGCCGGCAAGAGTTCGCTGCTCAACGCACTGGCGGGCGCAGAACTGGCCATCGTCACCCCGATCGCTGGCACCACCCGGGACGTGGTGAGCCAGTCCATCCAGATCGAGGGTGTGCCCCTGCATGTGGTCGACACCGCAGGCCTGCGCGAAAGCGAGGACCCGGTGGAGAAGATCGGCATCGAGCGTGCCTGGACGCGGATCGCCAGCGCCGATGCGGTGCTGTTTCTTCACGACCTGTCGCGCCTGGGCGAGGTCCCCTACCAGTCGGACGACGCGCGTATTCGCGCCACGCTCGCCGAGCGCCTGCCCGCGCAGGTGCCTGTCATCGAGGTCTTCAACAAGCAGGACCTGGCCCCCGCGGCCCCGCCCAATGGCGGGCTGGCGCTGTCGGCCCGCACCGGCGAGGGCCTGTCGGCGCTGCGCGCGCGATTGCTCGAGGTGGCCGGCTGGCAGTCTGCGCCCGAGGGCGTGTGGCTGGCGCGCGAGCGCCATGTGCAGGCGCTCGGGCGGGTGGGCGGTCACCTGCAGGCGGCCCATGAATTGCTCGCTGCACAGGCCTCAGCACTGGACCTCTTGGCCGAGGAGTTGCGCCTGGGCCAGAACGCCCTGGGCGAGATCACTGGCGAGTTCACAGCCGACGATCTGCTGGGCGTGATTTTTTCCAAGTTCTGCATTGGCAAATGAGGCGCAGGCCCTCTGCGCTCGGGGTGACCGACCGACTTTTTCGCTCGGCTTCCCGATGGACGAGTCCTGCTCCATCCCCTAGAATTTGTTGCGTTTCGAATGAGAAACTACGTTTCATTAATGAAACTCTCGACAGCGGCAAAGAGCGCATGAACATCCAGGGCATCGACGAAATCACCTTTGGCGCGACCGACCTCGCCAAGTGCCGCCAGTTCTTCCAGGATTGGGGCCTGACCCTGATGTCGGAGGATGGACAAACCCTGGTGTTTGAAAGCCTCAACGGCTGCCGCGTGGTGGTGGCGCACTCGGACAAACCGGGCCTTCCCCCCGGTGTCGAGCCCGACCCCACACTGCGCGAAGTGGTCTGGTGCGTGGACAGCCCGGAGGTTCTGGCTCATTTCCGCGCCCGCCTGCAGGGCTTGCCTGGTTTTGTCGACGATGGCCATCGAATCGGCTGCACCGACCCCAACGGCCTGGCCCTGCGTATCCAAGTTACGCATAAGCGCGCGGTCCAGGTCGAATCGGCCAAGACCAACACCTGGACCGAGCGCGCCCGCATCAACGCGGCCGCCCCCGCCTACGACCGCGCAACGCCGGTCGAAGTGGGCCACGTGGTGATGTTCGTTCACGATCTGGCCACCGTGACCCGGTTCTATGAAGAGAAGCTGGGCTTCGTCGTTTCCGACCGTTACCCCGGACGCGGCAGCTTCTTGCGCTGTGCGCCCGAGGGCGGTCACCACGACCTGTTCTTGTTGCAGCCACCCGAGCCGCGCAAAGGCCTCAACCATGTGGCCTTCTCCGTGCGCGACCTCCACGAAGTGGTGGGCGGTGGCCTGCATATGTCCCGCTGCGGCTGGGAGACCGAACTCGGTCCAGGCCGCCACCCGATCTCGTCGGCGATGTTCTGGTACTTCGTGAGCCCCGCCGGTGCGCTGGTGGAGTACTACACTGACGAAGACGAGCTCACCGGCGACTGGCAACCGCGCGACTTCACTCCCGGACCCACCGTGTTCGCCGAGTGGGCGGTCAAGGGCGGCATCGACGGCAACACCCGCCGCCAGGTCCATGCCGAGGCGCCCTCGGGCCGCTTCATGACCGACAAGCCCAAGGGCTGAGGCGGCACCATCCCGCCCCTCGGCCCGCGCACCGTTTCGCAACCGAAGACACCCACCCGATTCGTTCCGACCGCTCCGGAGAACGCCATGGCCGAACAGCCGCTCTACAACGAAACCCACCAGAGCCGAGGCGCCGCGCCCACCGCCTATGAAAGCCTGCTCGGCGACGCGATCGAGCGCGCTTTCGGCCAGGGCATCCACGACCTGCACGGCCTGGTCGCCTATCTGAATCAGGCGGGTCCCTCGGCGCCCAATGGCCAAGCCTGGACGGCCGAGAGTTACTCGCGAGAGATCGCGCGCTTGGCGGCGGCCTGAGCCCCGAACAGCTGCTAAAAAAGCGCCAAAAAAGCGCCGAACAAGCCCCCACTCGCCGCAGACCGACGCTCGCCTCGAACCGGAGACCGACATGAACATGGCCTACGCCCCCGTGAACTTCCAGCAGGACCCGATCGACGCGGCCCTCGCGCAGGGCCTCAAGGACCTGTGGTTCCCGGTCTGCCCCTCGCACTTCGTGAAGGAGCAGCCCGTCTCGCTGCGCCGCCTGGGCTACAAGATCGTGTTGTGGCGTGATGGCCAAGGCCAGGTGCGCGCCCTGGAGGACCACTGCCCCCACCGCGGCGCGCCGCTCTCGCTGGGCGTGATCCTGGGCGACCGCCTGGCCTGCGCTTACCACGGCGTCGAGGTGCGCCAAGATGGCGTGGTGACCAAAGTGCCGGGCAGCCCCGGCTGCAAGCTCGAGGGGATGAAGGCCGCGCGGCGCTTTCACGCGGCCGAGGCCGCTGACGCCATCTTCCTGTTCAACGCCTCCGACCCGCACTCCGAAAGCCCGCCACCGTTGGTGCTGCCCGAGCAGCTCTCGTCGCCGGAGTGGTCCTCCTTCCTGTGCTACACCGAGTGGGGCTGCGACTACCGTTATGTGATCGACAACGTGATGGACCCGATGCACGGCGCCTATCTGCATAGGCAGTCGCACTCCATGGCCGAGGGTGAGATCAGCGCCGAGTTTCAGCTGCGCGACACCGACCAGGGCTTCATCTTCGAGAAGAAGGGCCAGAAGGGCATCAACTTCGACTGGACCGAGTGGATCGACAACGGCACCCACTGGATGCGTCTGGCGATTCCCTATCCCAAGACCGGCGGCCCCGGCGGTCCCTTCACCATCATCGGCAGCTACACGCCGATTGCCGCACGCGCCAGCGGCGTCTTCCACTGGCGTTGCCGCAAGGTCGAGGGCTGGGAGCGCGACACCTGGCGCTTCCTGTACAAGAACCGCCTGGAGCAGCGGCACTGGAACGTCCTCGAGCAGGACCGCGTACCGATGGAGGCGATGGAGCCCGACGCCAACAAGCGCGAGCACCTGTACCAGCACGACATGGGCATCGTCCGCCTGCGCCGGCACTACCGCAATCTGGCCGCCGCGCAACTTGAAAAGGCGGGTCAGGCGACGTGACCTCGCAGACGCATCCGGTGGCACACCCTGCACGGGCTGCCATGCTGGGCCCCACACGCGACCTTCTGCCCGTCACCGTGCCTTCGGCCAGAAGTGGCCCCCCAGCCCGCCGACCCTGCCTTCCCCTGTTACGCTAGACGGATCCCCAGCATTACGTTCGTAAAGGCCCGCTCCCGTGACCGCGACCCTGACCGCCCTGGTCTCCCAGATCCGCTACGAAGCCAAGGACATCCACAGCATCGAGCTGCGCCCGGTGGGCGCCACCGCCTTCCCTGCCTTCGAGGCCGGCTCGCACATCGACCTGCACCTGGGCAACGGCCAGGTGCGCTCCTACTCGCTGTTCAACCCCGCCGGCGAAACCCACCGTTATTGCGTCGGCGTCTTGAAGGACGCCAAGAGTCGAGGCGGCTCGCGCTGGGTGCACGAGCAGCTGCGTGTGGGCAGCACCCTCACCATCAGCGCGCCGCGCAACAACTTCCCGCTTCAAGAAGGCGCTGACCACAGCGTGCTGGTCGCCGGCGGCATTGGCATCACACCCATCCTGTGCATGGGCCGACGCCTGCAGGCCCTGGGCCGGCCCTTCGAAGTGCTTTACTTCGCCCGTTCGCAACTGCACGCCGCCTTCGTCGCCGAGGTGGAGGCCCTGGGCGCACCGGTGCACTGGCATTTTGACGACGCGCGCGGCGGCCCGCCCGACCTGCGGGCCCTGCTGGCGGCGCGGCCCGCCGGCGCCAACACCCACTACTACGCCTGTGGCCCTGCGGTGATGCTCGATGCCTTCGAGAAAAACTGCGCCGAACTGGGCTACACCAAAGCACACATCGAGCGCTTCGCGGCGGTCGAGGTGAAGGCGGCTGCCGATGCCCGCAGCGGCTTTACCGTGATCCTCCAGCAGTCTGGCAAGGAGTTCACCGTCAACGCCGATCAGACCCTGCTGCAGGCCCTGCGCGCCAACGGCGTCGAGCCGGTCACCAGCTGCGAGGACGGCATTTGCGGCGCCTGCGAGACCCAGGTTCTCGAGGGCCTGCCCGACCACCGCGATTCGGTCCTGAGCAAGGCCGAGCGCGAGGCGAACAAGACCATGATGATCTGCGTCGGCGGCTGCAAGAGCGAGCGGCTGGTGCTCGCGCTCTGAGCCTGCCCCCACGCCGGCCTGTTCCCGCTGATTCGCGCACGACCCTTCTGGGTGAGGCCACCCGGGAGGGCGGTTCA
Source organism: Ramlibacter sp. (assembly GCA_030831585.1). GTDB lineage: Bacteria > Pseudomonadota > Gammaproteobacteria > Burkholderiales > Burkholderiaceae_C > Ramlibacter. The sequence goes on from JAURKV010000192.1 coordinate 4,768, forward strand.
TCCGCACCTGATCCGGCAGATCAGGCCGAGGCGGTGGGATAGGGGCTGGTGTCTGCTGCCTCCAGCATCGCCCGCGCCAGTTGCTCCATCAGCTCGCCGCGCAAAGACTGTGCAGTGGGCGCGCTCCAGAGATTGCGCAACTCTTGCGGGTCGGCCTGCAGGTCGTACAGCTCCCCCCAGGACTGGCCGTCATAGAAGGTGAGGCGGTGCTGGTGGGTGCGCAGCGTGCGCATGCGCACCCTGCGGTCCATGCCGAAGTCTGCGCGCTGGCTTTCCTCCTCGACCAGCAGCGCCTCGCGTACCTCCTGGACCTCGCCCTGCAGCACAGGCAGCAGCGACCGCCCGTGCATGCCGTTGGCAGGCAGGAGGCCGGCGCGTGCCAGCACCGTGGCGGCGATGTCGGTGGTCTGTGCCAGGGCGTCGACGACGCGGCCCGCCGGTGCTGCGCGCTCGCGGCCTCCTTGCGAACCCTTCATGTCGGGCGATTGCGCCGTGTCGCGCCAGATGAAGGGCACCCGGGTGAGCGCGTCGTAGTGCAGCCCGCCCTTGAACATCAGACCGCGTTCCCCCAGCAGCTCGCCGTGGTCGGCGGTGAACATCACCACCGTGTTGTCGTCCAGACCGAGCGCCCGCAATTGCGCCATCACCTGACCCACCGCATCGTCGATGCAGGCCAGGCTGCCGTGGTGCAGGGCCTGGGCCTCTCGGGCCTCCTGCGCGCTGCAGGCGAAGGCCCCAAAGCCCGGCTTGAAGCCGGGGTGGGCGCTGCGCTGCGCGCGCAGCCAGGCCAGGGCAGGCGGCGGGTTCACGCCCTCGGCCGCAAAGGTCTCTGGCAGGGGCATGTCTTCGGGCCGGAACAAGTCCCAGTAACGCCCGGGCGGGGTGAAGGGATGGTGCGGGTCGGGGAAGGAGCATTGCAGGAAGAAGGGCTGCCCCCCCTGCTCTCCGTTTGCGCCTTGCGCGCCTTGCGCGAAGTCGGCCAGCATGGCGCAGGTTTGCTGGGCGATCCAGGCGGTGGGGTAGAGATCTTCCGGGAGGCGGGTGCGCCAGGCCTGGCCCAGCGCGCTCAGGGCCAGGCCTGGCGTGGGGATGGCGTTCGCCGGGCCGATCAAGCGGTCTGCTTCGCCTGGCGGCAGCTGGGCCCGCAGCCACCGGCGCCAGTGCCCCTGTTGGTCGTCGCCGTGGCCGATGCTCAGCGCCACCCGTTCAAAACCGTAATAGGGGAGATCGAGCTCCCAGCCGGGGTCCTCTTCCCACCGGCGGCCCACCTCCTGGCCGTAGCGGCCCGGGTAGGGCCGGCTAGCGTCCTGCGGCAGTCTCTGGCCAGCGGCGGGCCAGGGCGGCGCCACCGCGGTGATGTTCTGCAAATGCGACTTGCCCGCCAATGCGGTGCGCCAGCCGGCCTCGCGCAGTTGCTCCACGAAGGTCGATTCGCCCAGCGAGAGCTCGCGCCCGTTCATCTGCAGCCCGTGTGCGCTGGGCAGGCGCCCGGTCATGAGCGAGGCGCGATTGGGCTGGCAGATCGGGGTCGCAACATGGAACTGCTCGAAGCGCGCGCCGCCCGCCGCCAGGGCGTCGATATGCGGCGTGCGCACCTGCGCGTGACCCGCGCATCCCAGAAGATCGGCGCGGTGCTGGTCGGTGACGAACAGCAGGAAGTTGGGGCGCGGTGCCATGGGGGTGGATAGCCTGGCGCCGGTCACGCGCGCCAGGTTGGCCGGCCGGGTCAGTCGGCCTTGATATTGAGCTCGCGCGCCAGCGTGCCGTAGCGCTGGTTGTCGGCTTTCATGAAGCCCTCGAGCACCTGCGGCGAACCGCCAGCTACCTCAATGCCCACGGCCATGAGCTTGTCGCGCACCTCGGGCATCTTGATCACTTCATTGATCTCGCGGTTGATGCGGGCGATGGTGGCTGCAGGCGTAGCCGCGGGCGCGAACACGCCGTACCAGGCGTTCACCTCGACCCCGGGCACGCCCTGCTCGGTGGCGGTCGGCACCTCGGGTAACAGCTCGGAGCGACGGGCCTCGGTGACCGCCAGGGGCACCAGCTTGCCGGCCTTGATGTGCGGCACCGCGCCGCCCAGGCCCACGTACAGCAGCTTCACTTCGCCCGCGAGCGAGGCGGTGATTGACGGCGCGACGCCCTTATAGGGAACGTGCATCAGGTCCAGCTTGGTGCTGCGCTTGAACATCTCACCAGCGAAGTGCATGGGCGATCCGTTCCCCGCGCTGCCATAGGGCAGCCCAGGTGACTTGCGCGCGGCCTCGAGCGCCGCCTTCAGGTTGTTGGCTCCGAGGGAGGGGTTGGCCACCAGCACCAGGGGCGTGGTGGCCGGCGCGATCACTGGCGCCAAGTCCTTGTGCACATCGACGCCGCCGCCCGCACCAGGGGGCAGCACATGGGGCGAAATGACCATGGTGTTGGGCGTGAGCAGCAGGGTGTGGCCGTCGGCTGGCGCCTTTGCGACGAAGCTCGCGCCCACCAAGGCGCCGGCGCCAGGCTTGTTGTCCACCACCACGGGCTGGCCCAGGCGCGGCGCGAGTTTCTCGCCGATGATGCGAGCCGCCAGGTCGGGCCCGCCGCCTGCCGGGAAGGGCACGACCAGCGTGACCTGGCGCGAGGGGAAGGCGGCCTGGGCCGATGCCAGCTGCGGCAGTCCGACGGCCAGGGCCAGGCCGCTGGCTGCCAGCAGCCCCAGGGTGCTGCGGCGCGGGAGCGAGTGATTCGATGTTTGCTTCATGGAGTCTCCGTTCTTTCTTTGGTCAAGCAGGGTGAATTGAGCAGGGTGAATTGAATTTCTTGCACGGACTCTCAGGCCAAGGGGATGTTCCAGGCGTCGTAGCCATAGACCCAGTCGGCATTGCCGGGGCCCTTCATCCACTGGTTACCGCGCGATCCGATCTGGATTCTCGCGGTGCGGTCGCGGCGCGCATCCTCGTAAACCTGTAGGCCCTTTTGCGCCTGGGGGCGTGTACCGGCCCCGGTGAGCGCGCGACCCAGCACCACCGCGTCCTCGATCGCCATGCCAGCGCCCTGTGCCATAAAGGGCAGCATCGGGTGGCAGGCATCTCCCAGCAGGGTCACCGTGCCCACACCCCAGCGGGCCAGGGGTTCGCGCTCGTACAGTGCGCTCTTGAGAACGCTGTCGCAGGCTGCGAGCAGCTTGCGCGGTTCGGCATGGAAGTCTTGGTAGGCGGCGCGCAGTTCATGTACGTCGCCCTCGCTGGTCCAGGACTCCTC
>JAURKV010000193.1 GCA_030831585.1 Ramlibacter sp.
CACGCCAGATCGCCAACCGGGCCCTGCACGAGATGCAGGACAAGGGCATTGTCCGTATTGGCTACGGCAGCATCGAGGTGCTCGATTTGCCGGCGCTCCAGGCAATCGCTGCCGGGAACAACGAATAAAAGGCTACGCCAGCCACCGCTTGCGGCGCTTGTAGCTCTTGACGTCGCGGAAGCTCTTGCGCTCGCCACCGCCCACGCCGAGGTAGAACTCTTTCACGTCCTCGTTGCTGGCCAGGTCTTGCGCAGGGCCGTCCATCACGATGCGGCCGCTTTCCATGATGTAGCCGTAGTTGGCGTAGCGCAGCGCCATGTTGGTGTTTTGCTCGGCGAGCAAGAAGGTGACCTTCTCCTTGTGGTTGAGGTCCTTCACGATCTCAAACACTTCTTCCACGATCTGCGGGGCCAGGCCCATGGAGGGCTCGTCCAGCAGAACCAGGTTGGGGCTGGCCATGATCGCGCGGCCGATGGCGCACATCTGCTGCTCGCCACCCGAGGTATAGGCCGCCTGCGAAGTGCGGCGCGTCTTCAAGCGGGGGAAGTAGTTGTAGACCTTCTCCAGATTGGCGGCGACCTCAGCCTTATTCGTGCGGGTGTAGGCGCCGGTGAGCAGGTTCTCCTCGATGGTCAGGTGGGCAAAGCAGTGGCGGCCCTCCATCACCTGCACCACACCGCGTTGCACCAGATCAGCCGGAGAGAGGTTTTCGATGCGCTCACCACGCAATTCAATCGAGCCCTTGGTGACCTCGCCGCGCTCGCCCCTCAGCAGGTTGGACACCGCACGCAGGGTGGTGGTCTTGCCCGCGCCATTGCCGCCGAGGATGGCGACGATGCTGCCCTCTGGCACCTGCAGGGACACGCCCTTGAGCACCAGGATCACGTGGTTGTAAATGACCTCAATGCCGTTGACGTTGAGGACGATGTTGGAGTTGGGCATGATCTTCTCTTTACCAATCGAAAGCGCTTTACGACAGTGCTTTCACCAGCGCTTTCGATTGGCGGCTGCGCTGCAGCCGCTGCCCCTCCCGCATGGCGGGAGGGGATCGGGAAGCTACCGTCAGACCCGGCAGACTGCCGCGCCTGAGCGGCCGCAGCCGATTACGACTGGCAGTCTTTCACGTCACGACGCGAAAGCTTCTTGTCGGCCAGGTACTTCTCGGAGCCAGCCTTGACCATCGGCTTGATGATCTGGTCGTCGGCTTGGTACCAGTCGCTCAGCTGGCCCCACTTGCTGCCGTCCCACACATGGACACGGGCCCAGGTGGATCCCATGTGGTCTGCGCAGCTGGTCGACAACGGACGCAGCATCCCGGTAAAGCCCAGGGCAGCCAGGCGCTTGTCGTCGAGATTCAGGTTCTCCATGCCCCAACGCACTTGGTCGGGGGTCATCACCTTGCCCTTGCCGAAGCGCTCTTGCGCACGGCGCACCGCCTCCACACCCAGCATGGCCATCATGGCGCCGCGGTTGTAAAGCACGGAGCCCACTTCGTCTTTGGGTCCGGTGCCTTGACCCTTGCCGTGCACAAGGGTGAGAACGTCCTGAATCGCCTTGTAGCTGGTGCCGGTGCCGTTGAGGGCCAGCGCGTTATAGCCCTTGGCGCCATCGCCCACGTCCTTGGCATCAGGCTCGGCGCCCGCCCACCAAACGCCGTACATCTTGTCGCGCGGGTAGCCGGTGGCTTGGGCCTCTTTGAGGGCGGTGGAGTTCATCACACCCCAGCCCCACAACAGCACGTAGTCAGGCCGAGCCTGACGCACCTGCAGCCAAGCCGCCTTTTGTTCCAGACCCGGAGCGGTCACCGGAATCAGGGGCAGGTCGAAGCCGTGCATCTTGGCCCGCTCCTGCAGCAAGGGAATAGGCTCCTTGCCAAAGGGCGAATCGTGATAGACCAGAGCGATCTTCTTGCCCTTGAGCTTGTCCCAGCCGCCTTCCTTCTTGGCCAGGTGCTGAATCAGGATGTCGGCGCCCGTCCAGTAGCTCCCCATCAAAGGGAAGTTCCACTTGAATGCGAGGCCATCTTGGGCGACCGACAGGCCGTAGCCCAGGGTCATCAGCGGGATCTTGTCGTTGATGACCTTGTCGGTCAGGGCGAAAGTGATGCCGGTGGACTGCGGCTCGAACAGGGTCACACCAGGACGGCTCTTGAGGCGCTCATAACACTCGACGCCGCGCGCAGTGTCGTAGCCGGTTTCACACTCTTCGAAGGTGATCTTGACGCCATTGATGCCGCCATCGCGGGCGTTGACCATCTTCAGGTAATCCTGCTTGCCGTTGGCCCAGGGCGTGCCGTTGGGGCCATAGGCGCCAGTCCGATAGGACAGCAGCGGGAAGAACTGCTCCTTGGCTGCCGCGGCAGCGGCGGGCTTGGCCTGAGCCAGGGCCAGGCTGCTGCCCAGGGCAGCCGCGGCCATCAAGGCGGCTGTGGCGAGCGTGCGAAGTTTCATGGTTGTCTCCTCGGTTTGGATGAAAGGCCGGTGGTCCGGTCGTGGGTTGCGGGTCGGAAATCGGAAATCAGAGATAGAGCCTAGCGAAAGGAACTCAGTGCGGGAAGGGCCAGAGGCGAAGCTTTTGCTTGCCCGTCGCCCACAGGCGCGCCAGGCCATGCGGCTCAACGATCAGGAACCAGGCAATCAGCGCACCAAAAATCATGAACTCGGCATGCGACAGGCCCGCGGTGGAAATCTCCAGGCCCACCAGGCCGGCCAGCAGCGGCAGCACCTGGCTCAGCACGATAGGCAGGATGATGATGAAGGCGGCGCCAAAGAAGCTGCCCATGATGGAGCCCATGCCGCCAATGATCACCATGAACAGCAGCCGGAAGGACATGTCCACCGAAAAGGCGGCTGGCTCCCAGGTGCCCAGATAGACAAAGGCCCACAGGCCTCCGGCCACGCCGATGATGAACGAGCTCACCGCAAAGGCCGACAGCTTGGCGTACATGGGCCGAATGCCGATCACCGCTGCAGCCACGTCCATGTCGCGAATGGCCATCCACTCGCGACCGACCGCGCCACGCACCAGGTTCTTGGCTAGCAGGGCCATCACCGAGACGAAGGCCAGGCACAGCCAATATTTGCTCTCGGCGCTCTCGATCGGAATGCCAAACACCTGCAGCCCAGCGGCCGACACTGAACCAGAGTCGGAATTGTTGGTGAGCCACTTGATCCGCAGGAACATCCAGTCGGCGAAGAACTGCGCTGCCAGTGTGGCCACCGCCAGGTACAGGCCCTTGACCCGCAGGGAGGGCAGGCCAAAGACGATGCCGAACAAGGTAGCGCACACGCCACCCAGCAACAGTGCCGGAATCAGGGGCAGGCCGTCAATGCGCGCGAAGAAGTTGAAGGCGCCGTAGGCACCCACGGCCATGAAGGCGGCCGAGCCCAGGGAGATCTGGCCGCAATAGCCCACCAGGATGTTCACCCCCAGCGCGGCCAGCGACATGATCAGGAAGGGGATCAAGATGGCGCGGTAGAAGTAGTCGGTGACCAGCCCGGGAACCAGGGGCACCAGAAATGCCGCCAACACCAGCGCCAGAACGAGAACACGGTCCTGGGTAATGGCGAAGATCTGCTGGTCGGCCTGGTAAGAGGTCTTGAACTGGCCGTTTTCGCGGTAAAGCATGGTTTTTTCCTCAGACCCGGTCGATGATTTTCTCTCCGAAGAGACCTTGCGGCCTGATCAGAAGAAAGCCGAGCGCCAGCACATACGCGAACCAGATTTCAATACCGCCGCCCACCAGGGGGCCGATGTAAATCTCGGAGAGCTTCTCGCCCACGCCAATGATCAGGCCGCCGATGATGGCGCCAGGTACCGAGGTGAGCCCCCCCAAAATCACCACCGGCAAGGCGCGAAGGGCCACCGTCGCCAGCGTGAACTGCACACCGAGCTTGCTACCCCAGATCATGCCGGCCACGAGAGCCACCACACCGGCCACGCACCAGACAATGACCCAGATACGATTGAGCGGAATGCCAATGGACTGCGCTGCCTGGTGGTCGTCGGCCACCGCACGCAGGGCCCGGCCGGTGCTGGTCTTTTGGAAGAACAGGGTGAGCAAGGCGACCATCACTGCAGCAATCGCGGCAGCAATCAAGTCCTCCTGGTTGACCATCACGCCGCCGTCGAAGACGCCCTCAAGCACCAACACCGGGTCTTTGGGCATGCCGATATTGATGGTGTAGATGCTCGAGCCGAACAGGGTCTGGCCCAGGCCCTCGAGAAAGTAGGCAATGCCCAGGGTGGCCATGAGCAGCGTTGCGCCCTCCTGATTGACCAGGTGGCGCAGCACCAGGGCTTCGACCAGCCAGGCCACCACGAACATGATGGCCCCGGCAATGATGAAGGCCGCCAGATTGGCCAGCACCTTGCTGTCCAGGCCGGTCCACTCGGGAATCCACTCGGCAAAGCGCGCCATCGCGAGCGCGCCGAACAGCACCATCGCCCCTTGGGCAAAGTTGAACACGCCCGAGGCCTTGAAGATCAGGACAAAGCCCAGGGCCACCAGCGAATAAAGCATGCCGGCCATCAGGCCGCCGAGCAGGGTTTCAAGAAAAAATGCCATGGTGCTTGTTCCTCAGTGCGATGTGCCGAGGTACGCGCGGATCACATCCTCGTTGTTGCGCACTTCCTCGGGCGATCCGTCGCCGATTTTCTTGCCGTAGTCGAGCACCACCACCCGGTCGGAGATGTCCATCACCACGCCCATGTCGTGCTCGATCAGGACGACAGTGGTTCCGAACTCCTCGTTCACGTCGAGAATGAAGCGGCACATGTCCTGCTTCTCTTCGACGTTCATACCGGCCATCGGCTCGTCGAGCAGCAGAACCTGCGGCTCCATCGCCAGGGCACGGCCCAGGTCCACGCGCCTTTGTAGGCCGTCGGGCAGCTGGCCGACCGGCGTCTTGCGATAAGCCTGGATCTCGAGAAAGTCGATGATGCGCTCGACATGCTCGCGATGGGCAATCTCCTCGCGCAGGGCCGGGCCGATGCGCAAGGCCTGCAGAAACAGGTTGCTCTTGATGCGCAGGTTACGGCCGGACATGATGTTGTCCAGCACGCTCATGCCCTTGAACAAGGCCAGGTTCTGGAAGGTGCGGGCCACACCCATCTCGGCGACCTGGCGCGAGTTCATGTCCCGGAACTGCTGGCCGCGGAAGGTGATGGTCCCCTGCTGCGGGTGGTAGACCCCGTTGATGCAATTGAGCATCGACGATTTACCAGCGCCATTGGGACCGATGATCGCGCGGATTTCGTGCTCGCGGACATTGAAGCTGATGTCGGTCAGCGCCTTCACGCCGCCGAAGGCCAGCGAGATATTCTGCACGTCAAGGATCACGTCGCCGATCTGGCGGCCAGCGGTGGCGTTTGCCGTCGCGTCGGTAGCGGGGGTGGAGTGGTCTAGGGTCATGCGGCCGCCTTCATCGGCTGGAAGGTCTTGGCGTCGGTGATCTTCAGGTCGGCGCTCACCTTGCCGGTACGGCCGTCCTCGAACTTCACCTGGGTCTCGATGAACTGCTCGGTCTTGCCGCCATAGAGCGCGTCGATCAGTACGCCGTACTTGTCGGCAATGAAACCGCGGCGGACCTTGTTGGTGCGAGTCAGCTCGCCGTCGTCGGCGTCAAGTTCCTTGTGCAGCACCAGGAAGCGGTGAATCTGTGAGCCCGCCAGGCGCTCGTCGGCGGCCAGGTCGGCGTTGACCTTTTCCACACAATCGCGAATCAGCTCATAGACCTCGGGCTTACCCGCCAGGTCGGGGTAGCCGGCGTAGGGCAGGTTGCGCTTCTCGGCCCAGTTACCCACCGCGTCGAAGTCGATGTTGATCATGGCGCAGACCTTGTCGCGCTTGTCGCCCAGGGCCACGGCTTCCTTGATGTGCGGGAAGAACTTGAGCTTGTTCTCGATGTACTTGGGCGCGAACATAGCGCCGTTGGCCAGTGCCCCCACGTCCTTGGCGCGGTCGATGATCTTGAGGTGACCCTGGGCGTCGAGAAAGCCTGCGTCTCCGGTGCGGTACCAGCCGTCGGCCGTCTTGACCTCGGCGGTTGCCTCGGGGTTTTTGTAGTACTCGCGCAGCAGGCCGGAGGAGCGCACCAAGATCTCGCCATTGTCGGCCACCTGGATCTCCACGCCGCGGCAGGGCACGCCCACCGTGTCGGCCTTCACCTCGTGGTCAGGTTGCATGCAGACGAAAACCGCGGTCTCGGTGGACCCGTACAACTGCTTGAGGTTGATGCCGATGGCGCGGTAGAAGGTGAACAGGTCAGGGCCGATCGCCTCGCCCGCGGTGTAGGCCACCCGCACCCTGGAAAAGCCCAGGTTGTTGCGCAGCGGTCCGTAGACCAGCAGGTCGCCCAGGGCGTACTTGAGCCGGTCGATGAGGCCCACCGATTTGCCGTCGCGCAGTTGCGGTCCGACGCGGCGCGCCAGATCCATGCAGGCGTGGAACATGCCGCGCTTGATCGCGCCGGCGTCTTCCATGCGGATCATCACGCTGGTGAGAAGCCCCTCGAACACCCGGGGCGGCGCGAAGTAATAGGTGGGACCGATCTCCTTGAGGTCGATGGTCACCGTGGCGGCCGACTCGGGGCAGTTCACCACATAGCCGCAGGCCAGCCACTGAGCGTAGCTGAAGATGTTTTGCCCGATCCAGGCTGGCGGCAGGTAGGCCAGCACCTCCTCCTCGGCGGTCAGCTTGTCGAACTCGGCGCCAGCGCGAGCGCGATCGAGCAGCGACGCGTGCGTATGCACCACACCCTTGGGCGTGCCGGTGGTGCCGGAAGTGAAGAACATGGCCGCTGGCTCGTCAGCCTGGCCGCGGGCCACTTCTGCCTCGATGAACCGGGGATGCTGCTGCGCAAAAACCTGGCCGGCAGCGATCAGCTCGTCGAGCGAGGCGAGGCCCGGCTCGTCGTACTTGCGCAGGCCACGCGGGTCGTCGAAATAAAGCTGCGCCAACTGCGGGCACTGAGGGCGGATTTCGAGGAGCTTGTCGATTTGCTCCTGGTCCTCCGCGAAGGCAAAGCGCACCTCGGCGTTGTTGATCGGGAACACGCACTCGGCAGCTGCCGCGTCCTGGTACAGGGGGACGGGAATGGCGCCCAGCGACTGCGCGGCCAGCATGGTGGCGTAGAGGCGCGGCCGGTTGGCACCCAGCACCACCATGTGCTCGCCACGGCGCAGGCCGGCCTGGTGGAGGCCACAGGCAATTTGCTCGACGAGTTGCGCCAGGTGGGCCCAGGTGAGGGTCTGCCAGATGCCGTATTCCTTCTCGCGCATGGCGGCACTGTCACCGCGCTCGCGGGCATGCTGGGAAAGCAGCTGGGGGAAGGTCTCCAGGGTCATGGCTGTGTGTGTCCGTCATCCCGCCTGCGCAGGTGCGCCAACGGGTCGGACTGATTCTTTCCCCGCTGCGTCCTGAAAACTGTTCGTGGCAGGACAGTGTCGGCTAGGGTTAACCCGAACTCGCGGCAAGCGCCGACGCCCCTTCACCCGCTGCTTGGGCTAGCGTGGATCGATGCAAAACCGACACTTCTTTCGCAATCGGCGCGCGAGCGACGGGGGGCAGGCGGCCATCGCGGTCGGGCTGGCCATGAGCCTGAGCTTCACCCTGGCACTCGGTCAACCCGGCCCGCCTGCGCGCCCGAACGCCGGGCAGGCCTGTCACGCAGTCAGCCGCCAGGCCTGCGAGGTGGCCCACGCGCTGGGCCGCGGGGTGAACCTGGGCAATGCGCTGGACGCGCCGCGCGAAGGCGACTGGGGCCTCCGGCTGGAGCCTGCGCTACTCGACCGGGCCACCCGCCACTTTCAGACGGTGCGCCTGCCGGTGCGCTGGAGCAACCACGCCTCACCAGACGCGCAGGCGCGACTCGACGAGACCTTCGCCCGCCGGGTGGATGCGGTGATCGACCGGCTGCTGGCTGGCGGCGGCTTTGTCATCCTGGACATGCACCACTACAAGCAGTTGACCGGCGGTCCAAGGCACCCGAACGAATTCGCAGTAGACCCGGCGGTGGTCGAGGCACGGCTGGTGAACCTGTGGCGGCAGATCGCCGCACGCTACCGAGACCGGTCGCCGAGATTGCTGTTCGAATTGCTCAACGAGCCGCAAGGGGAGGCAGGGGGCGCAGGGGGAAGCGCGCTCGGCGGCGCGCGCTGGAACCGGCTGGCGGCGCGGGCCCTGGCCGCGGTGCGCGAGACCAACCCCGAACGGGTGGTGTTGATCGGCCCCGACGACTGGAACCACCCGCGCGGCCTCACCCGGTTGCGGCTGCCGTCGGACCGGCACCTGATCGTGGCCATTCACAGCTACGACCCCTTCGACTTCACCCACCAGGGCGTGCCCTGGCGCCAACCAGTGCTGCCCTTGGGCCGTCCCTGCTGCGACGCTGCCCAGCGCCAGACGCTGCGCGAGGCCCTGGACACCGCCACCGCCTGGAGCCGAACGGCCGGCGTGCCGCTTCATCTGGGCGAGTTCGGCGCCTATCGCGAGGCCCCCATGGAATCGCGCGCGGCCTACGCCCGCATGGTGCGCGAGGAAGCCGAGGCCCGCGGCATCGGCTGGGCATGGTGGGAGTTCGCCTCGGACTTTTCGCCGGTGTGGGATGCGGGCAAGGGGGGGTGGGTGGAGCCGATCAGACGGGCCCTGGGTGTAGAGACCCCACGCTAGTCAGCTACTGCCACGAACAATCAACTCGAAGCCGACATCGCAGCTGGGCACTTCAATAGGCTCTGCGCGCATCAATTGCAGCAGCATGTTGGCCGCCTGTTGCCCGATCAGCGAGCGGGGCGTTCGCACCGTGGTCAGCGGAGGCACCAGTTGTTCGCCGCCAGACAAAGGGCCATGGTCAGGCCCAAGCCGCGCAGCACCAAAGCGGCCACCTCCCGGACGCAGTTTGTTGAAGAGATGAAGGCCAGCTGCGTTGCGGCCGAGGCGCTTGAACGCCAATGCATTCAGGATGCGTCCTGCTGTAGTAATGCTGCCTGCAGCAATTCTTCGGCGATACGCCCGGTTAACTTCAAAAGTTGGCGGTTCGCTTGTGATGACGACCCCCGACTGGGTACGACCAAACAGACCTCGGTTCTTAGGGTGGGGCTCAGGGGCAATGGAACGATATCGACCTTCCGGTCTGAAAGATTGCGGGCCATCTTTGACAGAACCGCAAACCCCTGATCTCTAGAGACCATATCGACAATCGTCTCGAGGTTATCGATCTCCATGGCGAATGCCGGGATCTTGTTGACACGTCGCATCGCCTCTTCGAGGGTATTGCGAATCGAGTTCGGCCGAGTAGGGGCAATGAGCGGGAGCTCGCCGAGGCTCTCGAGGGAAATTGGCGAGTGCCGCGAAAGAGATCTAGCGGCGCGGGGGGACGCCATCAAAAATAAATCCTCGTAGACCAAGTGCGTCACGTTGACTAAGGGGCTTGGTGTCGGCTTGAAAACAATGGCCGCGTCCAACGACCCTGCGCACAGCTGCTCCATGAGAAATTTCGAGCGCCCCTGAATCACGCTGAAGTTGGCGCTGGGGTTAACGGCCCGAAGTTTGGCGATGAGCTGGCTGCCTATAGTCGCAGCAATGATGAACGGGAGCCCAATCGCGAACCTGCCAGCTCCGCTCTCCTTGACTTCACTTTCAGCGACCTCAACCATCTCCAGAATACGCTGCGCGTGCTTTAACAAGTTCTGACCTGCTTCCGTCAAGGTGGCGCCGCGCCCATTTCGCACCAACAGGCGTTTGCCAAGGTGGTCCTCAAGGCCACTGATTTGCTTGCTCAGCGCAGGCTGGCTCACGTTCAGCACACCGGCGGCGCGGCTGAAGCTGCCGAGGTGGGCAACCATTGAAAAGTACCTGAGCTGGCGAAGGTCCATGATGGATTCCTAGCGGTGCAGGATCATCTTGCGATATTTCTTTTTCATATAACTGGCATAACCAAATCCAGCGCTCTGGCAGAGACAGGCGCTCAATAATTTCGCCACCCTGATAGCGCACTTTCAGAGAAGAAATGGGCGAATGTGTGCTAACCGGAATGAAAATTCAAGATACCTCAATCGGGCACCTCGTTGCTAGAAGCGAAAGGAATTGGTTGTGGCCTCCCCTAAGTTGAACTGGAATGTAACCCTCGTCGGCGAATGCATGGTTTCGAGGCCCTTTGCAGTACATGACGATCCGGAGTCCACCCGCGTCTATGAACTGATGCGCAACGCCGACCTCACCTACGGCCATCTGGAAATGAACTTCGCCGACGAGTCGGAGGTCACCTATCCGAACCGTGGCGACTGGCTCGGCAGCTTCATGTTGTCTGAACCTGTGATCGCCAAGGACTTGAAGTGGGCCGGCATCGACATGATGTCGCTCGCACATAACCACAGCCTAGACTTTGGGCCCGAGGGTCTGCTGGCCACTGCAAAGCATTGCCGGGCAGCGGGTCTGACCGTCGCGGGCACGGGCGTCGACCTAGAGGCAGCCAGAGCCCCTTCGTATCGCGAGACCAAGCACGGCCGCGTCGCCTTAATCTCTATGTCGTCCGGCAACAAGCCCAACGAGTGGGCCAGCCTGGCAAAGGGCGGCTTCGCCGGCCGTCCTGGCATCAATCCCCTGCGCGCTAGCTTCAAGTACATGCTGACGGCCGAGGCTGCGGAACAAATGAAAGCCATCGCACGCGAATTGGACGTGCTTCGCGAAAGCGATGGGAGCACCATGGGAACTGGGCTCCAGGCTGGTCAATTCGGTTTTCAAATGCCGGGCGACCAATCGACCCGGGCCTCCAATGCCTTTGTCGTCGGGGATCGATTCGAGATCCAGAGCAGCTGCCACCGGCGCGATCTCGAGGGCAACGTCCGATCAATTGACGAGGCGCGCAAGATGGCCGACTTCGTGATCGTTGCACACCACTTTAATATCGCGGACGGGAAGCGTCGCGAGAAGGTGCCCGCGTTCGTGCGTGAATTTGCCCACGCCGCGATCGATGCCGGCGCAGATGTCTATGTCGCCCATGGCTGGCATTGGTGCCTGGGCATCGAGATCTACAAGGGAAAGCCCATCATCTACGGAACTGGCAACTTCTTTGCGCAGTCTGAATTTATCCGTCGCGTCCCCTACGACAGCTATGAAAGCTGGGGCCACGACATGGACCGACTGCCGCAATTGAACCCGGCGGATCATCCGCTCCACCCGGGCATGGACAAGCACGTCGAGGGCTGGTGGAACTCCGCCCTGATGTCACTGGAGATGCAGGACGGCAAGTTCGTGCAGATGAAACTGCACCCTGTGGAGATGGGTCGCGTCGCCAAGGATGGCGAAATCATGCGTGGCACAGGCCAAGGCGAGCACGCGCTGACCGAAGGCCGGCCTTTGATCGCCAAGGGTGAATCCGCACAGCGGACACTCGAGCGCATTCAGCGCCTGTCGTCCAACTTCGGCACCAAGGTCGCCATTGAGGGCGAAGTCGGCATCATCCGCTTCTGAGCGGCAGCCGCCCCCCAGTTCAGTCGCGAATCCATGACCGAGCAAATTGAGCTGACGCAGCCGAATTCATCCACGGCTAAGGCGCTCGAAGTCACCGGCCTAACGGTGATTGCCCGCCGCGACGGCACCACTACCGAGATCGTGTCGGACATCTCCTATGCAATCGACCGAGGCCGAACGCTCGGCGTAGTGGGCGAAAGCGGCTGCGGCAAAACGGTGACTTCACTTTCAGTCATGGGATTGCTTCCGGCCAATCTCTCAAGCGCTGGATCCATAAAGATTGCAGGCCATGAGATGGCCGGGGCCTCTGAACGGACATGGGAAAACACGCGAGGTAATCAGGTCGCCATGGTCTTCCAGGAGCCCATGAGCGCGCTCAACCCGGTCATGAAGATTGGGACGCAGGTCGCCGAGGTGATCGTTCGCCACCGCGGGACAAGCCCGCGGATCGCGCACAAAGAAGCGATTGAATTGCTCGCCGCCGTCGGGATACCCTCCCCCGAGGTACGTGCAAATGACTACCCCCACCAGCTATCTGGCGGGATGCGGCAGCGTGCAATGATTGCCATCGCGTTGGCATGCCAGCCTGTGCTTCTTGTCGCCGATGAGCCAACCACGGCCCTCGATGTCACCATCCAGGCGCAAATCCTCGATCTCATGGTCGAATTGCAGGATCGCACTGGCACGGCCATTCAGTTCATTAGCCACAATCTGGCGGTGGTTTCGCAGATCGCCCACGACATCATGGTGATGTACGCTGGCCGCGTTGTCGAAAAGGCCACTGCCCAAGAGATGTTCAGTGCGCCATTGCATCCCTACACGCGAGGTCTGATCGAAACGCTTCCTGATCCTGACCGTCCGGTCAAGCGTCTGCCAGTCATACCTGGCGCCGTCCAAAGCATGGCAGCGGGGGCTGCCGGCTGCCGTTTTGCCAAGCGCTGCAGTCTCGCTGATGGCCATTGCGCCCAAGTGACGCCAGCTCTCGAATTGCATGGCAGCGACCACTGGGTGGCTTGCCACAAGGTGCCAGCATGACGGCTCTTCTCGAAATTGACGCAATGAGCGTCCACTTTCAGGTCGGCTCCGGCATGCTGAGGAGGGGGAAGACGCTCAAGGCAGTTGACAACGTCACCCTCCAAATCAATGAGAACGAGACGGTCGCCTTAGTTGGCGAGAGCGGCAGTGGCAAGACCACGCTGGGCCGGGTCGTTGCCGGGTTAGGCTCAACCACCGCTGGCTCAGTACGGTTCCGAGGAGCACCCCTAGAGGCCTCGGGGAAAATTCAAATGATTTTCCAGGATCCGTTCTCAGCCCTCGATCCGCGGATGCTAGTGGGCGACGTAGTCGCGGAGCCTCTGCGCTTACTTGGGCGCGGCAAAGCCAGGGATCGGCGAGATCGTGCCCGTGAGATGCTTGATCAAGTGCGCTTGCCCAAAGATGCTGCAGAGCGATTCCCGCACGAGTTCTCGGGTGGACAGCGCCAGCGCATTGCGATCGCCCGGGCGCTTGTTGCAGATCCTGAATTAATCGTCGCCGACGAACCTCTGTCGGCACTTGATGTGTCTATTCAGAGCCAGGTCCTGAATCTTCTGATGGACTTGAAGGAAAGCCGCCAACTGGCCCTGCTGTTCATCAGCCATGATCTTGCCGTTGTTCATCATCTTGCTGATCGAGTCGCCGTGCTGTACTTGGGCAGGATCGTGGAGGTCGCCTCACGCGACGGGTTGTTCAAGAATCCGAGCCATCCCTATACCCAGGCACTGCTCCAGGCAGCCCCCAAAATCGGCATGCGCCGATCAAGCCAGACAACCATGCTCCGGGGCGAAATCCCCAGCCCCCTCAATCCCCCTCCCGGCTGCAGTTTCCATCCCCGCTGTCCCAAGGCCAGGGATATTTGTCGCCAGGTAGCGCCTGCGCTCGAGTCCGCGCCAGGCCGGACTGGACAACTTGCCGCCTGTCACTTCAAGGACTAAGTCATGGGTCGCTATAGCCTGCGTCGTATTGCAGAGGCCGCCCTTGTGGCGCTGATCATGTCCTTTCTCCTCTACAACTTGATATCGCTACTGCCAGGCGATCCGGTTGATTTGATGTTGGAAGGGAATCCATCGGTCACGCCGGAGTTGGTGGCGCAGATGCGCGCGCTCTATGGCGACAACCAGCCTCTCGTACAAAGATACTGGCACTGGCTGGGAAATCTTGCCTCTGGCGACCTCGGTTATTCGTCTTCACAGTTCAAGCCAGTGATGGAGGTCCTCGGACCGGCGCTGCTCCAGACTTCGAAGCTGATGATCTGGACTTTTGTCATCAGCATTTTGACCTCTATCGTGCTTGGCAGCCTAGCAGCATTCAAGCCGGGAGGCTGGATAGATAACGTCATCAGCTTCTTCGCCTTTGCCTGCGTTTCATCGCCAGCCTATTGGGTGGCGCTTCTCTTCTTGATCGTCTTTTCAGTCAAGCTGCAGTGGTTTCCCGCGACCGCGACGGCTATCGACCCCGACATGGGCCTGCTAAAGCAGATGAGCTACTTCGTCTTGCCTATTTTGACACTGACTCTCTTCAGCGTAGGGCAATATGTCCGGTATGTGCGCGCATCAATGATCGAAACACTGGCCTCGGACTACATCCGGACGGCACGGGCAAAAGGTCTTAGCCGCATCACGATCGTGCGGCGGCATGCACTTCGGAACGCGCTCGTCCCCGTGGTGACCTTGATGGCCTTGAGCTTTGGCAGCCTGATGTCGGGCGCACTGGTCGTGGAAACCATGTTTGGCGTGCAAGGCATGGGCAAAGCCATCTATGACGCGGTCATGATGAAAGATTTCAACGTTGCGATGATCGGTATGCTCTTTGCAACCTTGGTCACCCTGTTCGCGAGCCTGGTGGCCGACTTGGCCTATGGCTGGCTCGATCCGCGGATCTCACTGAAATGACTGTCCCCGCCCTCCCAACCCAAGGCGGTCATCGCTCGCGTTCGATCTGGATCGACCGCTGGAGTGTCCTCAGGAGACACCGTCCAGCGATGGTGTCTTTAATGGTGCTCGTGCTGATGGCAGTCTTCTGCTTCAGCGCCTCTGCCTATGCTTCTTGGATGGGGCTGGATGTCAATGCGACCGATTTAATGGCTCGCTTCAATCCCCCCTCCGAAACCAACCTCCTGGGCACCGATGAAATCGGTCGAGACGTCCTTTTACGACTGATGTACGGTGGGCAGGTTTCATTGACAATCGGCGTATTGGCGACAGCCTTCGGCTGCGCCATTGGTGTGACTGTTGGTGTTCTTGCGGGCTACCTCGGAGGCCGTGCCGATTCCTTCCTGATGCGGGCGACGGACTGCATGATCGCCTTGCCTCTGGTGCCTTTGCTAGTAATCCTGGCAGCCATCGATCTGGGCAAATTGGGCCTCCCGCCTGAAATCGTTCAAAGCCCCAGCGTTTCATTCTGGCGCATCGTCATCATCATTTCGCTTGTCGACTGGACCACGATCGCCCGAGTCGTCCGGGCGGGGACCCTAACCATCGCTCACCAGGACTATGTGCTGGCGGCCCGAGTCAGCGGTGGCAGAGCGCCCTACATGATTGGCATTCATGTCCTGCCTAACGTAGCCACACCAATCATCGTGGCTGCCACATTGACGATCGGCCGGGTCATCTTGCTCGAATCGACCCTCAGTTTCCTCGGTGTCGGCGTGATGCCGCCAACGCCGACCTGGGGAAACATGCTCAATAATGCCCAGGAGCTTGCATCGACCGCCCCCATGCTGGCGGTCTACCCAGGCCTACTGATTTTTCTCACGGTCATCACCTTCAACTTCCTGGGGGATGGTCTGCGCGTGGCCTTTGATCCACGTTCTCAGCAACGTTGAACATCCAAGCCACCCCGCCGCTGCGAGTTGGCAGTAAAGCAGGCGCCAAGCGCCACAGAAGGAGTGAGGAGACATGAAGATCAAAACTATCAGCAGAGCGTCCTGCAGCGCACTGATGACCTTGGTATTGACGACCGCAGGTGTAATTTCGGCGCCGGCCACCGCGGCTTCCGACCCCACCAAACTAGTCATCGGGCAACTGCAGTTTGTGCCCAATTCCCACCCGCTGATTCAGGTCAATAACACCAAGCTTTTCCTGATGGGGTTCATTCAAAGGCCGGTCACAGCCTTTGACGCCAGGGGCCAGAGTGTCTGTCTGCTCTGCGAGAAAAAGCCCTCGCTGGAAAACGGCCTGGCCAAGATCGTGGATCTCCCTGGTGGCAAGACAGGAATGCAAGTCACGCTGAAGCTGCGGGCCGATGCAAAGTGGGGGGATGGGACACCGGTCAGTTCGCAAGACATTGCTCTAACCTGGAAGATGGCTCAGGAAGGTGCCCTGGGCTTCTCCAACTACAACGCATGGACTCGCGCCACCAAGGTCGACATCGTCAACCCCACGACTGCCGTTCTTCACCTCGATTCGGTCGAGACCGGTTATGACAGCTGGGATCAGGTGCTCCCGTCACATATTGAGGGGCCAATCTATGCGAAGTACAAGACCGCCGAGGAGTATGTCAAGCAAAGCGCTTACAACCGTGAGCCAACCAATCCGGGGCTTTGGAACGGCGCCTACACCCTGACGTCCATGCAGATGGGGGCGCAGATCACATTAGCACCCAACAAATTCTGGCCCACCGCCCCCCAACTCAAGACCATTGTTTTGAGCTACCGCAGTAACGCCGCCGCCCTCATCCAGAACCTTCTGTCCGGCGACCTTGACGCGCTGCCGGTGAGTCCTGGCGGCATTAGCTTCTCCCAGATGCTTACCCTACGCAAGCAGCAGGCGAGTCGCTTCGACTTCCCGGTCCAGCCAGGCTACAACCTGGAGCGGCTTGTCTTCCAGACGCAGAATCCGGCGCTTTCGGATGTTCGCGTACGCCGAGCCATTGCTCATGCGATCAATAGGGAAGCGATCAGCACCCAACTTTTTGAGAAGCTTCAGCCCGTTGCTACGAGCATCCTTGCAGAAAACAGCAGCAACCATTCCAACACGGTCACCCGCTACAAATTCGACCCGGCACGTGCAAAAGCGCTTCTGACGGAGGCTGGGTGGAAGCCGGGGTCTGATGGTATTTGTATCAACCCAGCCGGACAGAAGCTTTCTATTGAGCTCGTAACAACGGCAGGCAATCAGACACGCGTGCAAATTGCGCAGGTTATTCAAAACCAGCTGAAGTCTGTTTGCATCGATGCCCCTGTGAAGCAGGTACAGATCGGCGTCTACAACGGTGAAGAAATGCGCAAGCGAAAATTCACCGGTATGGGTCTCTCGTCCATCCAGTTCCCGCCTTCGACCTCTCCGGAGATCTACCTCGCGACCAACGGAATCCCCACCGAGAAAAATGGATTCACTGGGAACAACTTCTCGGGATACTCCAGTCCGGCGATGGATGCAGCCGTCCAAGAAGCCGAGAGGGCGCTGCAGCCAGCCGCAGCCAAGGCGGCCTGGGCGAAGGTCCAGCAGATCGCATTGGATGACCTCCCTATCCTGCCGCTCTACTACTACGCCTCCTCCTGGGTGGTTCCTAAGGGCATGAAGGGCCTGGATGCCCCTCGTTATGACCAGCCGACCAATTGGGCGGAGTACTGGAAGCGGGCGCCTTGAGCATAGAAGGGTGGGGGAAGCCCTTCAGCCACTTTTTCCCGGAGAAGAATAAATATGGTTACCGCCGTCTCGGCTGAAAAGGCGTTCCTCAAACGATGGAGCCCTCATTCGAACACCAACTTCCGAACGCAGTTCATGGGAGAGGACCGGCACAAAGGCGAAAGACCTGACCCCAGCCGACCATCGCCGATCGCCTATCTGGTCGAACAAGGACCACACACGCAACTGCGCGCGCACTTTCACGAGGCAGATCAGTTTCAAGTCTTCGTCACTGGGGCAGGTCGGATCGGCGCACACAGTGCCTCGCCTGGCCTAAGTCATTTCGTTGGGCCTTACTCCGGCTACGGACCGATCGTCGCGGGCGACTCGGGACTCGCATATATGACCCTGCGCAACGCCTACGATCCAGGCGCGCAATGGCTCCCCGAGAACGTTGAGAAGATGCGGCCCCATCGAGAAAGCCGACGGGAAGTCACCTTTCAAATGCCACAGCCAACAGCTGATTCCGAGCTGGGGCAAATCAGCAGTGCAAGTCTCTCGCAACTCGTGAACACTCAAGCAGATGGTTTGGCAGCTTGGTCTTGCCTTATTCCTGCCAACAGTAGCTATAGCGGCCCATCCGCAGCGGACAGCGGTGGACAGTTCTGGCTGGTCATGGCAGGCCAACTGATTGATGACGAGCTAGGCGCATTAGATCGACTGTCAATGGCCTTCGTCAGGCCGGAAGATGGCGCCTACCTCGCCCGTGCCGGTGCCGCGGGGCTTCATATTCTGGTCCTGCAATTTCCGCGATATCGCAAAGCTGAGGTAGCTTGATCCGCGTCGCTATCCTAGACGACTACATCGATGTAGCACGGACACTGGTTGATTGGAGTCCTGTCGACGCACTCGCAGAAGTTGTCGTTTTCACGCATAAGCTCACGGGCGAAGATGAGTTTGTCCAAGCACTGGCAGACTTCGACATCATCTGCACACTTCGTGAGCGATCGGCATTCAGTGCTGCATTGCTCGCTCGCCTACCCCGCCTTAAGTACATCGCGGTCACGGGAATGCGTTATGACGCGATCGATGTCGATGCCGCCACGCAGCTGGGCATTGTGGTCTCTAACTCAGAGGTCACGCGTGGCGGTGGGGGAGTATCGGAGCTTGCATGGGGGCTCGTTATCGCAACTGCGCGCAACATCGCGCATGAGGACGCCAGCATCCGCAGTGGTGGTTGGCAAACCCGACTTGGATTCACTCTACGCGGGAAAACAATCGGAATCTTGGGGCTGGGACGGCTCGGTAGCCGGATGGCCGCATATGCCAGAGCTTTTGAAATGAAAGTCCTGGCCTGGAGCCCCAACATGACCTCGGAGCGCGCCGCCGTCCATGGCGCGCAGGCCGTTTCGCTCACGACATTGCTTGCCAACAGCGATGTGGTCACCCTGCACATGCCCTTGAGCGAAACCACGCGTGGTCTTATCGGGGCAGCTGAACTGAGCAAAATGAAGAAGACAGCCGTTCTCATCAATACCTCCAGGGCTGGACTCGTCGACCAAGGTGCACTGGCACATGCCCTGACTGATGGTGTTATTGCTGGCGCGGGACTCGATGTCTTCGAAGTTGAACCCATGCCCACTGCTGATGTCTTTCGGCAGCTACCCAATACCGTCCTAACCCCCCATATCGGGTACTTCACATCCGAAATGCTGAAGGTTTATTACGAGGATGCCGTTGAGGCCATCGTCGCATTTATCCAAGGGCGGCCAATCCGCGTCGTCAATGCTCAGGTTGTTGACGCCAGCAGAAAACCGACCAAATAAACAGGAATTGCCGACCAAGCACCGCCTATGCGGGGCCAAGGACAGCAGCGATCGACTGATCGGTACCTTCAGCCCTTTCTACTATTGAACCCGCCAACCGCGCTTCGGCGTCGGCCCCGCCCCTTGGCAAAGCCACGCATCCGCTCGATCAGCACGTCCAATCCCGGCGGCCTGCGCTCGGCCTTCCAGGCAAAGTACCAGTGCCGGTCCGCCGGCCGCTTGTCGACTGGCACAAACGCCAGACCGGCAATGCCGGCATCGGCCAGCGACTGCGGCAGCAGGCTGACCCCGAGGCCGCGGGCCACCAGACGCGCCGCGCTCAGGGCATGGTCGGGTTCGCACACCACCTGGGGGTGAAAACCGGCCTGGGCACAGAACCCCATCAGCTGGTCGTAGGTGACCGGCGCACGGTCCCGGGCCAGAAAGACGAAGGGCTCGCTGCGCAGCTCCTCGGCCCTCAGCGTTCGCCTTGTGGCGAGGCGGTGCCCCGCAGGCAGACAGGCCACGAAGCGGTCAGCCAGCAGGGGGATGTACGCCAGCCCCTGGGGCGGCTGCGGCAGGCTCAGCAGGCCAGCGTCGAGCCGCCCAGCGGCCAGCATCTCGACCTGTTTTTGCGAGGTGACCTCGCGCATGTGAATTTCGATCGCCGGGTGCTCCTGTCGGCAGCGCAAGATCACCGCGTCGAGTCCGGGAGAAAACAGAATGCCCGAGAAGCCGATCTCGACGCGCCCGGTGCGCCCTTCGGCCAGGGCGTTGGACAGGTCTCGCGTGCGCTCGACCTGATTGAGCACCTCTCGGGTGTAGCGCAGCATCAATTCCCCCACAGGGGTAATGCGCACCGTGCGCGTGTCGCGGTCGAACAGGCGTACCCCGAACACCTCCTCCAGCTTCTGCAGGCTGGCACTGAGCGCCGGCTGCGAGATGAACAGGCGCTGGGCGGCGCGCCCGAAATGCATCTCCTGCGCGAGGACATCGAACTGCTTCAGTTGCTTGAGTTCCATGGTGGTCCGGGACTCCAATTCATCGACAGAACTGATCAAACAAGCGGAAAAAACGATTAGACCAGATCAGTCACGCGACCCAGAATCCCGGCGAAAGTCAAACGCAGAAGGACCCCATGCAAGACAAGCCCCCGATGAATGCCGCCCGCCAGGCCCTGGGTGAAATCGCTCCCGCTCTCGCCGACTTGAGCGACAACATGCTGTTCGGACAGATCTGGGAGCGGCCCCAGCTGTCTAAACGAGACCGCAGTCTGATCACCTGCACCGCCCTCGTAGCCCTGGGCTGGACAGAGCAGATGAAAACCCACTTCCCACGCGCGATCCGCAATGGCGTGAAGAAGGAGGAGCTGATCGAAATGATCACCCACATGGCCTTCTATTCGGGCTGGCCCAGCGCTGTCACGGCCGCCCTCAACGCCAAGGAAATCTTCGAGAAGGAATCCGCATGACCATCGGCTACGTCGGACTGGGAAGCATGGGTGGCGCCCTCGCCCGCCGCCTGCAGCTAACCCACCCGCTGCGGGTGTATGACCTGAACCCGCAGGCTGTTGCGCGCATGGTCGAGGCAGGGGCTACCGCCTGCGCCAGCCTGGGCGAGCTGGCCACCAGCTGCGACACTATCTTCCTGTGCCTGCCCAAATCGGAGCATGTCCGCACGGCCATCTTCGGCCCTGGGGGACTGGCCAGCGCGCTCCAGCCCGGCACCCTACTGGTGGACCAGACCACCGGCGACCCACGGGCGACGCAGGCCATGGCTGCGGAGCTGGCAACGCAAGGCGTGACGCTGATCGACGCGCCCGTCAGCGGCGGCGCCGCTGGGGCGCAGGCAGGCACCATTGCCATCATGCTGGGCGCCGAGGAGCCCGAGCGCGCGCGTATCGCGCCGGTGCTGGCGGCGATCAGCCCCAACGTCTTCCATGCCGGAGGCGTTGGTACCGGCCAGGCGATGAAGCTGGTGAACAACCTGGTCTCGGGCGCCCAGCGCCTGCTGTCGATGGAGGGCCTGGCCCTGGCAGCGAAGAACGGCATCGACCCGGAGCGGGCGCTGCAAATCCTATCGGCGGGCGGCGCGCGCAACGCCTTCTTCGAGAAGCAGGCCGCGCCTATCCTGAAGGGGCAGATGGATGTTGGCTTCACCCTGGGCCTGATGGCCAAGGACATGCGCCTGGCCTGCGAGTTCAGCGCCGACTCCGGCGTGCCGGTGTTCTTTGGTAGCGTGGCCCACGAGGTCTACAAGATGTGCATCAGCCAGATGGGCGCCGAGGCGCAGGTGACCACTGCCGCCATCGTGATGGACCAGCTCGCGGGTACGCAGGTGGTGCCCGCAAAGGCGATCACCACCTCAAAATAGCACTGGTGCGCTCTCCCAACAAAACCGCCAAGAGCGGCTCTGCTAGGTAAGCCCGGCAAGGGGCTCAAGAATTCCGGGCGTCGTGCGTGAGAAAATCTTCGCAACATAAGGCAGTCTTTTGCACACTCAGGTCAAGATGAGGAGCATCCCATGAGTCAGGCGGCACCCGATGACAGCGACACCGAAAAACCCGTCTACGGCCGCCAAATGAAGGCCGGGCGCGACGAACCGATTCTTGAGCCAGACCTGCCGATCGTCGACGCCCACCACCACTTGTTCGACCGGCCCGCCAAGGCTGGCATGGCGCCCATACGCTACCTGCTGGACGACTACCTGGAAGACGCGAATGCGGGCCACCGCATCGTGGCCTCGGTCTATGTCGAGACGCTGGCCTACGCACGCGCTGATGGACCGGAGGTGATGCGCGCCGTGGGCGAAGTAGAGTTTGCCAATGGGGTAGCGGCGGTGGCGGCCAGCGGCCGCTACGGCCCCTGCCGCGTGGCTGCGGGGATCGTGGGCTATGCCGACCTGCGCCTGGGCGATGCGATCGCCCCGTTGCTGGACCGCTGTCTCGAGGCAGCGCCCGACCGCTACCGCGGCATCCGCCAGGTGACGATGGTTCATTACACCGAGGCGCCCTATAAGTTCATCCCAGTGCGCCCGCCCAAGGATGTGATGACCAGCCCGGGCTTTCGCCCGGCCTTCGAGCACTTGATCAAGCGCAATCTGAGCTTCGACGCCGCGGTGTTCCACCACCAGATCCCGGAAATCATCGCCCTGGCCGACGCCTTTCCCCAGGCCACCATCATCCTCAACCACTGCGGCAGCGCCATCCTGATGGACGAGACCGACGAAGCCGGCCGGCAGCGGGTGTTCGAGCACTGGCGCACGTTGATGCGCGAGCTGGCGCGACGGCCCAACGTCTATTGCAAGGTCGGCGGCATGGGCCTGATTCCCTGGCACTTCGGCCTGGAGGCGCGGCGCGACCCGATCGGCTACCAGGAGCTGGCGCGCCTGTGGGGCCCGTGGGTGACGGAGAGCATCGAGGCCTTCGGCGCCGAGCGCTGCATGATGGAAAGTGACTACCCGCCCGATAGCCGCTCGGCCGGCTTCGTGCCGCTTTGGAATGCGCTCAAGCACATCGTGCGGTCGGCGTCGGCCTCGGAGAAGGCTGCCCTCTTTCACGGCACCGCCTCCCGGGTGTACCGCCTGACCGTCCCCGGGCTGGCCTGAACTGACCGCGTCTTTGCCCCGCCCCCCACTCTGGCTGCTTACCGTCATCACCATCGGTGCCAGCGTCGGCATGCACCTGATGGTGCCGGCCCTGCCCGTGGCGGCGGCGGACCTGGGTGTCTCTGCCGGTCAGATGCAGCTGGCGATATCCGTCTACCTGCTCTCGCTCGCCCTGGGGCAGCTGCTATGGGGACCGGTGTCCGACAGCGTCGGCCGTCGTCGGGCCTTGGTGGTGGGCACAACGCTCTTTGCCCTGGGAGGCCTGGCCGCCGCCTGCGCACCCAGCCTGGAGCTACTGCTGGTCGCGCGGGTGGTTCAAGCGCTGGGCGCAGCCTGCGGCATGTCGCTGGGCCGGGCCATCATCCGTGACACCAGCGAGGGCGTGGAGATGGTGCGCCAGTTGGCCCTTCTGGCCCTGGTGGTCCTGCTGTCCCCCGGGCTGGCACCGATGCTCGGCGGCGCCCTCGCCCATACGTTCGGCTGGCGCGCGATGCTCGGTCTGCTGGGAGCGCTGGGCCTGTTCAGCCTCTGGATGACGGTGCAACGCCTGCCCGAGACCTGCCCCTCCATCAAGCCCTTCGATGCCCGGCGTATTGCGACCGACTATGGCGACCTGGTGCGTGACCTGCGCTTCACGGGGCTGGCCCTGGGGACCGCCGGCCTCAACACCGCGGCCTTCGCCTTTCTGGCCGTGGCCCCGGTGCTTCTCACGCGGCAGATGGGCCTCAGCCTGGCCGAGGTCGGCCTGTGCTCGGGGCTGGTGATGATGGGCCTGGCCTTGGGCAATGCGCTCACCAGCCTTCTCGTCCGCCGTATTGCGCCGCACCGCCTGGCGGCGGCCGGCTTGTTGCTGGCGCTCGCGGGCGCGCTGGCCCTGCTCGCTCTGGAGATGGGGCAACAGTTGAATCTGACCAACATGCTCATTGCACTGGTCACCATGAACTGCGGTGCCGGAATGGTCTCTCCGGTGATGACGGCCCGCGCCTACACCTTCCGACCCACCCAGGCCGGCACCGCGGCGGGTGTGCAAGGCTGCACGCTCATGGTGATGGCCGCCGTTTCAGGCAGCCTGGTGAGTCCGGACTCCGACCCGGCACACAGTTGCGCCGTGGTGATGCTTTGTGTGGTGGTCGTGTCCTGCGGCTGCATCGCATTAGCGACCCATCTCGCGCGGCGCAGGGCCTGAAAGCGGACCTGCGAAGGCGCCATCAGGGTCAGGGCGTCGTGGCCAGCGTGTCGCACCAACGCAGAAGCCGGGCAACGCCTTCCTCCAGCGAGACGCGGGGCTCCCAACCCAAAAGGCGCTGTGCACGTTCACGGCTATAGTTCTGGCGCGGGGTGACCGGCATGCTCGCGCCGGCACGCACACTGCCTGGGGCATCTGCCTGCACCGGCCGCAGCGCGCTACCCGCGAGCCGCAACACCATTTCGATCGCGTCCTTGCGCGAGATGTCCGTGCCGCTGCAAATGTTGAGGGCCTCGCCGGAGAGGTCGCTCTCCATCGCCATCACATTGGCACGTGCCACGTCCTCGACATGGATGTAGTCATGCCGCTGCTCGCCGCTGCCCTCCACCTCAGGTGGCAGACCCTGGCGCACACGCAGGCAGGCCGCTGCCAAGCCGCCGCCCACCAGCGCACGCCGGTGCTGGCGGTTGCCATAGACCGCGGTGTAGCGCAGGGCCACATAGTCCACCTGATGCCGCTCGCGATAGAGGCGCAGCATCGACTCGCCAATGGCCTTGGACGCGCCATACAGTGCCATTGCGGCGGGCACCTCCTGCCATCGCAGGGGGAAGTCCTCGGTAATCGGGTCTCCCTCCGGCACGCCATACACGCCGGCGGAGGAACTGAACACCACCTTGCCGACGCCACGTATCCGGCAGGCCTCGGCCGTGTTGTAGAGGCCGCGCATATTGACATCCATCCCCAGCCACGGGTCCTGGCCGATGGTGCTGGCCATGAGGCCAACGACATGGAAGGCGCCGTCGGCCCCTTCCAGGGCGGCAACCACCTGCTCCAGACGCAGGATGTCTGCGCGCACCAGGCGGCAGCGCGGATCGGCCAGCAAGTCGCGGACTCCGTCTTCGCTGCCGAGTGAGAGGTTATCCACCAGAACCACTTCCCGGGCGCCCGCGAGCAGCAGTTGGTCGGCGATATGCGAGCCGACCTGGCTCGCGCCGCCAAGCACGACGAAGTGTCCGTTCTGGATCTGGGGCATGGTCGTTTCCTTTTACTCGAGAGGCCCGCGCGGGGGATCCGCAACCAGGCCGCAGGCAGTGCCTACTTCCAGGCCTCCTGCACGAAGTCGCACATCACGTCGAGCACGGCTACCACCATCGCGTCGCCGTCGGCGGTGCGGCATCCGGCGGCCCGCGCCGCCTTGATCAGTTCGGTCTCGCCGTGACCAGCCACCACATCGCCGACAAACATGCGGGCCGTCAGCCGGGCCGGGTCGAGCGGCAGGGGGTCGCCCTCGGCCATACCCATGGGCGTGGCATTGCTGACCACGTCAAACCCGGTCGGATCGCCTGAGCCGACGTGCACCCGCGCCCCGGCCTTGGGTTGCAGCATGGCGACCAGTTTCTGGGCCCGCGCCGTGTCAACATCGTGCACCGCCACCTCGGCCGCGCCGGCCTCGAGCATCGAGATAACGATGGCGCTGCCCGCACCGCCGGCGCCCAAGACCAGCACCCGTGCACCCTGAATGGTCGCGCCGTTGTCGATCTGCGCCTTGACGAAGGCATCGCCGTCAGTCGTGTGGCCATGCCAAGAGCCGTCCTTGTTGCGGCGGATGGCGGCAACGACCCCCAGCATGCGTGAGGTCTCGGAGACCGTGGCGCAGTAGGCATAGCCGGCTGTCTTGTGAGGCATCGTCAGGCTAAAGCCGTCGACGTTGCGGGTGGCGGCCAGGCCGGCGATCACGGTTTCCAGCGCGCCCTCGGGCACCTCGAGCGGCAGCGAGATCATGTTCATTCCGCGCTTGGCCATGTGCTTGCTGAGCCAGTCCGGCGAGCGCGCATAGATGATGGGGTCGCCGAGAAGCGGATAAAGCCGGGTACGGCCGTTGAGATTGACGGTCATGGGTATATCAGGGGTGGTGGTGAAGCAGGGTCAGGCCAATTCCCTCGGGCCGCGCCAGGATCCGTCTGGGACCCGCTGGCCCTTCTGGGCTGCCTGCAGGGCGCGCGCCATCGAGGCAGCACGAAGCGGGATGCAATAGCCTGGCATGCCGCGCTCGAAACGCCAGCTCTCGGCCAGCGGCCCGGCGTCGACCGCGTCGTAGCCGATCTCGTCCAGAAAGGCCGCCACCTGCCGGCGGGCAGCAGCGTCGTCACCCGCGATCGGCAGGGCCCGACGGTCCGTTGCGCCACTTGCGCTGCTTGCGCTGCTTGCGCTGCTGGCGCTGCTGGCGCGGGCATGGGGCACGATGTCGCGCGCCATGATGGCGTTGAAGACCTTCACCACCCTGGCGCCAGGCAGCTGGCGCGCCAGCACCTGGCCGCTGGTGTCCGTCATGGCGTCGAGCGCCGCGTCGGCGCCATCGCGGCCGGGGTAGTGGTTGCAGGCGTCCATGACCACCTTTCCTGCGAGCGATGCGCCGGACAGCGTGCGGCAGGCATGAAAGGGGATCGCCACCAGCACCATGTCGCCAAACACAGCGGCCTCTTCGGCGGTGCCGGCCTGGCAGCCCAATGACGCAGCCAAGTCCCCGAGCGTTTGCGGGCCGCGCGAGTTGCTCACCATCACCTCGTGGCCATTTTTCAGCGCCAAAGTTGCGACGGCCTGCGCGATCAAGCCAGCGCCCAAGATGCCTAATTTCATTGCGTCCCCGCTTTCAAATACTATGCATGATGCAGGATTAGAGGCGGGCTCGGCAACGATGGCACACCTTCGGCCAGGCCCCGCCGGCCGTTTTGTCACCCCAGTCCGAAATGGAACCCATCAGTTATCGCAGAGCCTATTGACGAGCGAAGCCAATTAATCGATTATGCATTATGTTCTTTATCGAACATCGCCCAAACCGAGCGCAACAACCGAAGAGACATCTGGAGACAAGCATGAACACCCGACCCAAAGCGACGAACACGCGCGGTCTGTCACGACGTGACTTTTCATTGGCCTTGCTGGCCGGCGCAGCCGCTCCCGGATGGGCCCAAGGCAATGCCGCCCCAACCTACCCCAACAAGGCCATCCGCATCGTGGTGCCGATCTCGCCGGGCTCGGCGACCGACGGCACGGCCCGCTTCGTCGCCAGCGCACTGGGCACAGCCTGGAATACCTCGGTCGTGGTCGAGAACCGCCCCGGGGCGGGCATCATCCAGGGCACCGAGGTTGTCGCCAAGGCACCGGCCGACGGCTACACGCTGCTGTTCACCTACGCTGCCCACTATTCCCAGTCTTGGGTACAAGCCACCCCCTATGACCCCGTCAAAGACTTTGAACCTATCGCGCAGCTGATCGACACCCAGCTGATCCTCGCAGTCCGCACCGATTCACCGTTCAAGAACGTAGCCGACGTGATTGCCGCTGCCAAGCAAAAGCCGGGGGTCTTGTCCTACGGAACCGCCGGGATCGGCACCACCGGTCATATGTGCGGCGCCATGTTTGAGCTGCTGGCGAAGGTCAAGCTCAATCACGTGCCCTACAAGGCAGCCAGCCAGGTGCCGATCGACGCCGCCAGCGGTCAGACCGACATGATGTTCGGCGGCACCTCCTCGGCCATGCCCCTGATTCGTGCCGGCAGGCTGCGAGCCCTGGCAGTGACCGGCACCACCCGGTCATCAAGCTTCCCCGATGTACCGACCCTGGCCGAGCTGGGTCTGACCGGCTACGACGTGTCCTCACCCGTCTGGATGATGGCGCCGCGCGGCACGCCGCAGCCCATCATCGCCAAGCTGTCCGCCGAACTCGTGCGGATTGCCAACTCGGCAGATTTCAAGGAGTACGTGATGAAGTTCGCGGGCGACCCCCTGCCGCTGACGTCCACCGTACTGGCCGCGAACGCCCCGAAGGAAAACGCGAAGTGGAAGCAGTTGGTCGAGATGACCAAGCCCGCCGCTCAGTGAGTCCCCACTCGCGTAGGGACACCGGTAGGCGCTCGCGTCTTCCCGGGCGTCCTCGCGGGCGTCTTCCATCCAATCCGGGGAGCCCCCCCGGGGGTAGGCTCCACCCCGGGCGGTGAGCGCTGTCTCTCCCCCGCCGGCGGGGCCCCAAGGCGGGCCTTGGTCGCCGCTTGGCAACCGACGCTTCAGCGTGCTGTGGAGCATTTGGCTGGGCGCCAACATCTGCGTCTGGATGACGGAGGTAGCGGCCGCTTGGCTGATGACCTCTTTGACCAGCAGCGCGCTGATGGTGTCTTTGGTGCAGACAGCGGTGACGCTGCCGGTATTCCTGCTCGCACTGCCAGGCGGGGCGCTGGCCGACGTCATCAACCGGCGCCTGGGCCTGGTGCTATCTCAGGCCTGGCTTGCGGTGGTTGCAGGGCTGGTGACCGCGCAGATGATGACTGGCAGCCTGACCCCGTGGTCCCTTCTGGCGCTGATGTTCGCTTCTGGCATGGCCACTGCGCTGCGCTGGCCAGTGTTCAATGCCATCGTGCCGGAGATTGTGGTCCGTGAGCAGTTGGCCTCGGCGCTGACACTGCACGCGATGGCGATGAACGGCGCGCGCGTTTTCGGGCCCATGTTCGCAGGGTTCGTGGTGGCGGCCTGGGGCACCACCTGGGTGTTCGCCATCGTGTGCGTGCTTTCGCTCGGGGCGGTACTCGTGCTGATGCGTTGGCCGTATCGGGCGGGACCTGCGCCCGAACACAAGCGTCACTTGCTGCCGGCCATCAAGGATGGACTTCACTACATCCTCCGTCATCCAGACCGGCGCGCCGTCATCCTGCAATGCGGCTTGGTCTACATGGCGGTGACCTCGCTGTTGGCCCTGCTGCCACTGGTGGCGAATTCGCTGCGCCCGGGAGACGCCGGGCTGTATGCCAGCCTGGCGGCGTCGGGAGCCGTCGGCGCGATCTGCGTGGGCCCTCTCCTTCACCGCGCCCGGCAGCGATACAGCAGCCAGACCCTCGTCACCTGCGGCGCGCTCGTCATGGCGGCGGGCGTTCTGGGTGTGTCGGCTGTCGATCACGTGGGCGCTACAGTCGTGCTCCTTTTTATCAGCGGCGCCGGATGGCTCAGCGCGGGCAACACACTCAGCGTCACCTTGCAGAGCAGGCTCTCGGACACCTTTCGCGCCCGAGGTATGTCGGTTTTTCTCATGAGCATGATGGTGGGTGGGGCCCTGGGGTCCGCCAGCTTCGGTGCGTTGGCGGACCTCATCGGCCCGCGTGGCTCCCTGGCCAGCATGGCTGGTGTGCTGGCTTGCCTGGCTATCTTGATGCGCCTGTTTGCCTCGGTCGATCCGAAGGCAGACTGAGCGCCTGGCGTTGCCCCAGTAGTTGCGCCGGTCGTTGCGCCTGGTCGATTCGGCTAATCCTTCGCGCCAGCGCCCCTACCGTCCGCTCGCGATGCCCTCAGCGCCAGCAGGGTGCGGATCGACATCAAAAAGCCATGCACCCCCAGCAGCACCAGCAGCCAGAGGGTAGCCGGGTAACTTTTCATGACCTGGTAGCCGACGATGAACAGCAGCACCCCGAGTTGTGCACCGCCGAAGGCGAAAAAATAACCGGCGCCGATCGCGCGGGCGGCCTCACCCGCGGGTGCCAGCCGCACCACCTCGCTCACAAAGACACCGGGCGAGCCCATGATGACGGACCCCAGCAAAAAGCTCAGAGCGCAAATGATGGCCAAAGGCCAGTCTGCGGTCATGAAGGGAAAGGCCAGCAGGCCCAGCACGCCAATGCCGTACATCAGCGTGAGCACCGCCGACCCCGAACCCAGGGCCTGGGTCGCCGCCCCCCAGGCCACCCGACCCAGCACACCGCCGATGTTCAGGCTGGCCAGGGCAATGCCAGCCGCTACCAGGCTGATGCCCACATGCTGCACCAGCAGTGTCACCAGATAGGTGGTCAAGGTGAGTTGCACGCCGGAGATGGTCAGCACCGCCAGGCAGGTGTTGCGCAAGGGGGGCGAGCTCCAGATGATGCCGATGTCACCCCAGGCCTGGCGGCCGCCGGGCTCGGGTGCGCGGGCATCCGTCGGGAACCAGCGGCGCGGCACCTCGAGTATTGCGGCCCCCAGCAGGGAGGCCAGCGCCGCCAGCAACAAGGTGCCTTGCCAGCCCAGCGCCAGCGCCAGGCCGGGGGCGGCGAGGCCAGCAAGCACCCCACCCAGGGGCAAGGCCGACTGCTTGAGCGAAAAGGCAAAGGCCCGGCGCTCGGGCGACACCGCGGCCTCCAGCATCTGGCCAGTAGCCGGGTTGATGAGACCATAACCCAGCCCCAGCACCACAGAGGCCACTGCGATCGCTGGTAGCGAGGGAACCGCTGAGAGCGCCAGACCCGCAGCACCGGTGGCGATGCTCAATTGGGTGGCGCGCACCGCCCCCAGACGTACCACCAGCGAGCCGGCGAACAGCGAGGCAATCGTGGCTGTGACGTAGACCAATATCACCTGCACCCCGACCAGCGACTCAGTGACGCCCAGCCCCGCGGCCATGGCCGGCGCAATGGCGGGGACCACAAAAACCTGCAACATCGACAGCGCATGCTGGCTGGTGGACCAGGCCAGCACCGGCACCAGCGGGGGGCGGTCAGCGGTGTTCATTGACGGGCTTCATGCAGGATGCATTATCAAACCTATCCGACAGTTCGGCCTTCAGCCGGAGCTTCCGCCCAGGACAGCCCGCCACATCACTGCGCCAAAGTACGGAACATCTGCCGGCCATCGCTTGCGGGTCTGGCCGGACCATGGACCAATCGGGTAGCCGCCCGGGGTCGATCGCGTGCACCCGCCTCGGCCCCATCGCCCCATCGCACACAAGAAGTACCGCCATGACCACCGCACGTGCCATCACTCTCGACCACCCGAACGCCCTCTACATCGGTGGGCAGTGGGTGGCACCCGCGTCCCCCGGCCACTTCGACGTTCTCGACTGCAGCACCGAGCAGGTGGTAGCCCGAGTGGCCCGCGCCGAATCCGCCGACGCAGCGCGCGCAGTGGCCGCGGCCCGCCAAGCCTTTGACCAAGGCCCATGGCCCCGTCTTTCGCCGCAGGAGCGCGGCGTCTGGCTGGACAAACTCGCAGTGAAGCTCGAAGCACTCAACGACGAGTTTGCACGTATCTGGTCGCTGGAATCGGGCATTGTCTACAAGGTCGCCAAGCCGCGCCTGGGACTGTTCATCGGCGCGGCCTTCCGCCAATACGCCGCCCTGGCAAACACCTTCCCCTTCACCGAGCCGCGCAAGGCGGTGACCGGTCATCAGGCCTACTGCGTGCGCGAGCCAGTCGGTGTGGTACTGGCCATCGTGCCCTGGAACGGACCGGCAGGCCTGCTGGCCTACAAGGTGGCGCCAGCGCTGCTGGCGGGCTGCCCGGTGATCATCAAGTGCTCGCCCGAGGCCCCCTGCTCGGGCTACCTTTTTGCCCAGGCCTGCGAGGCGATCGGCCTGCCGCCGGGCGTGGTCAACGTGATCACCGCCGACCGGGACGTTTCAGAAGAACTGGTGCGCCACCCGGGGGTGGACAAGATCACCTTCACCGGCTCCACCGCGGCGGGGCGCAAGATCTCGGCCGCCGCATCCGAGCGGGTCGCCCGGGTCACGCTCGAACTCGGTGGCAAGTCGCCCGCCCTCGTGCTGGACGACTACGACGTCACCGCCGCCGCGCAGGTGATCGGCGGAGGCTTCTTCGGCTACCTTTCGGGCCAGGTCTGTCACAGCCTGACCCGCATCCTGGTGCCGCGCGCCAAGCAGGCGGCCATGGTCGACGCGCTCAAGGCAGTGGCTGCCAAAATGGTGTTGGGCGATCCCTTCGACGAGGCCACTACCACTGGCCCACTGGCCAATGCCCGGCAGCGCGAGACGGTGGAGCGCTACGTGGCGCGCGGTCTCGCGGAAGGGGCCGAGCTCGCCTGTGGCGGCCGGCGTCCACCGCAAATGGTGGCGGGGTTTTTCTACGAGCCTACCGTCTTCTTCAACGTGGACAACCGCTCGACCATCGCGCAGGAGGAGATTTTCGGGCCGGTGCTGTGCGTGATCCCCTACGACAGCCTCGAGCAGGCGATCGAGATGGCCAACGACACCATCTTCGGTCTCAACGCCGCAGTCTTCACCCACGACACGGCCCAGGCACTGTCGGTGGCCCGCCGCATCCGCGCTGGCTCGGTCGGCCACAACGCCTCGCGAACCGACTTTTCCATCGGCTTTGGCGGCTTCAAGCAATCGGGCATTGGCCGTGAAGGTGGCGAGGAAGGGCTGATGGCCTTCCTTGAGTCCAAAACCATCGTGGTCGACGCGCCCCACCCCTGAGCCTGCTGGTTCGGGGCGGCGCGTACTTTCAGAGTACGGAACAAAGCAGCGCCTTAGGTTGACCGTCCTGAGCGGGGCGCTGACCATGACGACCATGCCATCGACCCTCGTCCAGCAATTAGCCCATTTCACCGAGCAGACCGCCTTTGCCGACCTGCCGCCCGAGGTGGTCCGCGAGTGCAAACGCCTCCTGCTCGATTCCATCGGCTGCGCGGTCGCCGCCACCGAGGAGATGAAGGGGCGCGCCGGCATCCTCTACGGCCAGCAGCTGGCCGCCGTGGGGCCGCAGGCCACCATATTCGGCACCGCGCACCGGGTATCGCCGCTGGGCGCGGCCTATGCCAATGGTGAATTGATTAACACCCTGGACATGGACGCGGTACTGCCGCCGGGCCATGTATCGCCCTACGTGCTGCCCGGCGCCGTGGCAGTAGCGGAGTCGCTGGGCGCCAGCGGCCGGCGACTGATCGAGGCCGTGGCGCTGTCCCACGAGATGTCCAACCGTATCGGCAAGGCGATGGACTATCTGCGCGACACCAAGGACGGCAAGGTCAATCCGCCCAAAATCTTCGGTTACTCCAGTACCGTGTTCGGCGCTACCGCCGCAATCGGCAAGGTCAAGGGTTTCAGCGCCGCGACACTGGCTGACGCACTGGGCATTGCCGGCTGCGTGGCCCCAGTGAACTCGCAGGTCGCGTGGTTCCAGCACGCGCCGAGTTCGACCATCAAGTATCTTCACGCGGGCGTGCTGGTGCAGTCGGCCTTCACATCGGCGCTGATGGCTGAATTCGGCCACCGCGGCGACGTGCAGGTACTCGACGATCGCGAGTACGGCTTCCCGCGCTTCATCGGGACGGTGAAGTGGGAGCCCGAGCACATCACCTCCGGGCTTGGCCAGGAGTGGCGCTTTCCGGCCGAGGCCTCCTACAAACCCTACCCGCACTGCCGCATCCTGCACGCGCTGCTGGACGTGCTCGGTGAA
Organism: Ramlibacter sp.; assembly: GCA_030831585.1. Taxonomy (GTDB): domain Bacteria; phylum Pseudomonadota; class Gammaproteobacteria; order Burkholderiales; family Burkholderiaceae_C; genus Ramlibacter. The sequence goes on from JAURKV010000193.1 coordinate 32,883, forward strand.
ATCATCGACACCCACCGCATCCGGCCCGACGAGATCGACGGCATCAAAGTCTACGTCGAAGGCATGGTCGAACAACCGGTTTGGCTCAACCGCCGGATCGAGCATGTGCATGACGCCCAATTCAGCATCGCCCACGGCATTGCCCTGGGCGCGCACCGGGTGCCGGCAGGCAAGGCCTGGATGGACCCGGCGCTGGTGTTCGGCGAGTCGGTCATGGGCCTGATGGACAGGGTCACCCACGAGGTCCACCCCGACTACGTGAAGCTGCTCACCTCCCAGGGCGCCAGCCGCCCGGCCAAGCTGGAGCTGCGCGCGCGCGGCCAGACCTTTGTCGGCGAGAAGCGCTTCCCCAAAGGCAGCCCCTCGCCCGACCCCGACACCGCGCTGACCGACGACGAGCTGATCGCCAAGTTCCGGCACAACGCCGAGGGCGTACTGACCTCTGCCCAGGCCGACCAGCTGGTCGAGATGACCATGAACCTGGAGCGCGTGGACAACGTGGCCGATCTGGTGAGGCAGGCCGCGCGCGTTCCGGCCTGACGCAGTCACACGCCTCAAGGTTGCCGGCCAGCGCCAGCTGCCTCCCATGGCCAACATTCCCACCACCGCCGAGGCCGGCTTGCCAGGCTTTACCGTCCAGCCCTGGTTAGGGATCTACATGTCCGGTAAGACCCCAGCGGCCCTGCAGCGCCAGGTGATCGATGCGGTGGCCCCCTTTTGGCCCCCTTGGCCCGCGTCACCGGCTAACGACCGCTGCGTGACGCGCCGCGCTAGACCGATCGCTTGGAGGTAATGCCGCCGTCGACAGTAAAGATGGCGCCGCTGCTGTAGGCCGAGCGGTCCGAGGCGAGGTAGACGAAAAGGTCAGCCACCTCGGGCACGGTGGCGGGCCGACCCAGCGGGTACTTGGCCATCAACTCGCCGAAGCGCTCGGCGTCTCCCAGCAGCTTTGCCGCGTGGCCGCGCATCACCTTGACGATACGGTCGGTGGCCACCGGCCCGGCGTTGACGCCCACGACACGGATGCCATCTTCCAGGCTGCGCCCGCCCAGAGCTCGGGTGAACGCCATCAAGGCGGCGTTGCCAGTGGAGCCAGCGATGTAGTTGAAGTCTGGGTTCTCGCCGCCGTTGCCAATGTTGTTCAGGATGACTCCAGCGCCACGCGCCTTCATCGCGGGGTACATGGCTCGGCACAGGTTGATATAGCCAAAGACCTTGAGCTCCCAGCCTTCGCGCCAGCGGGTCTCGTCCACTTCCCAGAGCGTGCCGCCCGGAATGCTCCCGGCGTTGTTGACGAGAACATCCACATGTCCCCCGAAAGCCATGACCTGGTCAATTGAGCCTGGCGCGGTAATGTCCAGCGGCAGCAGGTGCACTGGCACACCGTGGGCTTGGCGAATGGCGTCGGCCACCGCGCCGAGCTTGTCCGCCGAGCGAGCCACGAGGTACAGCTCGCAGCCTTCCGCGGCAAAGGCCTCGGCCAGGCCGGCACCGATGCCCTGCGAGGCACCGGTGATCAGAATCTTCTTTGCACGTAGCCCAAGTTCCATGAGAGGTCTCCTGTGTGTCGAAAGGGGTGAACGGACGCGCCGTGATGACGCAGGCCACCATCGGTCGTCACGTTCATGGCTGCCCGTCGATATCAGCGACCAGGGCCTCGAAGCGTGCCGCGGTCTCCATCAGAACCGGCGCCATGCGCTTGCGCTCGGCGGCCAGGTTCGGGCCGATGGCCGCCTTGCCGCAGCTCAGGGCCATAGGCAGTTGCTGACGGCCCACACGCACAGGCAGGGCGACAGCGTAGGCGTCTCGCTGATATCCGCCTAGGACCGCACAGGTGCCAGTGGTGGCCAGTTCGTCGAAGCTGCTCTGAATCCCCGCCTCCAGCCGCGGCCATTGGGGCCCCAAGCCGCGCCGCAGAGTGCCCAGCAGGCGCTGGCGCTCTGGCACCGCTAGGCCCCAGAGATAGGCGCGCCCGATGGCGGTGCTGGCCATGGGCAGTACCGACCCCAGGCCCAGCCGCAAGGTGGCCACATGGTGACTCACGCGATAGGCGACATACAGCATGTCCAGGCCGTCACGAACGCCGAGCGCCACCGAGACACCGAGGCGATCGGCCAAGGTCTGCAACAAGGGCGCGGCACGATCCAGCAGCTCGCTCGAGGCGACGAAGGCGTGGCCCATGCCCAGTGCAGCCGCGCCCAGTTCAAACTGCCGCCCTCCGGCCGCCAGGCGAAGGTAGCCAAGCTGAACCAGGGTACTGGTCAAGCGCGAGACCGTGGCCTTGGACAGGCCGGTGCGCCGGACCAGTTCGGCGTTGCTCACAGGTGAGCGGTCCGATCGGAAGGCGCGCAGCACCTGAATGCCACGCTCGACGGTTTGCAGGCTGCCGGTGCTCGGGGCGGCTGGCGCCTGTGGCGCGTTCATGCCAGGCATCCCGCTTGAATTTGTGCGGCGAGCGCCAGCAGCCGCGGGCCCAGTTCACGGTCAACGCGGGCACGGGCCAACTGCTGGCTGGCACCGACACAGGCCAACACCATGGGCGCATGCCCCTCGACCTGCAGGGGCGCAGCGAGCATGGCGATTTCTGGATTGCCATCGCCGGGTGTCGTACACCAGCCAGTCTGATAGACCTGGGCCACCGCCTCGCTACAGCGCCGGCGGATGCGAGCCCAGTCACGCGGCATGCGCCGCTGAACTCCGTCCAGCAGGTAGTAACGCTCCAGTTCCGGCAAGGCCGCCAGCAGGGCCCAGCCCAAAACCGAGGTCGCAATGCCCATGCGGACACCAGCGTGCAAATCGATATCGATCGGTGACAGCGGGCTGCTGGCGCTTTCAAGCACGATCACATCCAGGCGGTCGCGGCTCCCGAGCAGGACATGCAGGCGATGCTCGTGGGCAAACCCACGCATCGCACTGCGCGCCACGCGCTGCGCGTCGGCATTGAAGATAGCCCCGTAGCCCAGAGCAAGAACAGCAGCAGCCAGGCGGTAGTGACGCTGCGCGGGATCGTGGACCAGCAGCTCGAGCTGCACCAGCGTGCGCGTGATCCGCGCCACCGTCGAGGGTGGAAGGCCAGTGCGCTCGGCCAGCTCACGATTACCAAGCCAGCGCTCCTGCGGACTGAAAACTCCCAGCAGCTCCAGGGCGCGGGCAAAGGGCACGACCATCGCGCTGCCACCCGACGCCCCAACACGCCCGGGCCGCGATGCGGCGGCGGGCGGTGCGGAGGGCGAGGTAGCGGGCATGGCGCGCTCGCTTTCAGTGGGGGGCGTGCGCCCGGATTTCATCCAACGCCGACGGGTTGTCCAGCGAAGACAGATCACCGGGCGGTGCGCCGGTGTAGACGCTGCGAATCACACGTCGCATGATTTTGGAACTGCGGGTCTTGGGCAGCTGCGTCACGGCGTGAACCGCAGCCGGGCGGAAGGGCCGGCCGAGCTTGTCGGCCACCCGCTGCGCGACCTCGGCCAGCAGCGCATCGCCGGCCACATGCCCAGGGCTTGGCACCACGAAGACCACCAGCTTCTGGCCCTTCTCGGCGTCGTGCACGCCGATGGCGGCGGCCTCGGCCACGGCCGACATTTCCAGCGCCAACTCCTCAACCTCGGCCGGCCCCAAACGCTTGCCAGCCACCTTGAGGGTGTCGTCCGAGCGGCCCATGATGAAGAAGTCACCACCTTCCGTCCGCAAGGCAAGGTCGCCATGCACCCACAGGCCAGGCAGGGTGCGCCAGTATGTTTCGAGGTAGCGCTCGTCGTCCTGCCAGAAGGACTGGGTCATGCCGATGTAGGCGCCGCGGATCGCCAACTCACCGACCTCGCCGGTCACCGACTCCCCCTGAGCGTTGACCACATCGACATCGACCCCCGGGGAGATGGTGTTGAAGCCGGCCGGCGGGATGGGCCGGATCGGCACGCTGGCCAGCAAGCCGCCCGAGGCCTCGGTGCCGCCGGTGTAGTTCATGAGCGGGTGCTCGCCGCCGCCAAAACGGCGCTGGAACCAAGCAAAGTGCTCAGGGTCAATGGCTTCGCCCGCGGTGACCAGCAGCCGTACGCTGCTACGGTCACCCGCCAGCGCCTGGGCCTCGTGCGCCGCCATCCCGCGGATCAGGGTGGGCGCCGAGCCGAAATGGGTGATGCGGTGCCGCTCGACGAGGCGGGACATACGGGACCAGTCGGGGAAATCCGGCGCGCCGTCGTAGCACACCAACGTGGCGCCTCGCATGAGCGAGGAGCACATCACCAAGCTGCCGGCGATCCAGCCCATGTCGGCTGGCCAGCAAAAGCGGTCGCCAGGCTGAATGTCGAAATGCACCAGGGCATCGTGTGCGATCTTGACCGGGAAGCTGCCATGCGTGTGCACCACGCCCTTGGGCTTGCCGGTGGTGCCGGAGGTGTAGATCACCATGAAGGGGTCGTTCGGGTCCATGGCCAGCGGCGCGCGTCCGCGCCCGGCGCCCGCGCGTGCGACCGCCAGCCAGTCGCTGTTGAACGGGTCTGCTTCGGCATCGGCTGCGGGCGATGCATCCGGGTCACCCTTCCACACCACCCGCTTGACCGAAGGCAGCCTCTTCAGCGCATCGCGCATCGGGGCTTGGACATCAATACGGCGGCCCCGCCGCCAAAAGCCGGTGGTGGCCAGTACCACGCTGGCCTCGGCCGCAGCGAGGCGAGAGACGATCGCATCGGCGCCGAAGCCGCTGAACAGGGGCACCACAATGGCGCCGAGACTGGCCACCGCCATGAAGGAGATGCTGGCCTCGACCCCGTTTTCCATCAGCAGCCCCACGCGGTCACCGGGGCCCACGCCCAGGTTGGCCAGGCCGGCGGCGAAGGCGCGTACCCGGGGCCCGAGCTCGGACCAAGCCACGGTCTTAACGCTGCCGTCTTCCCGCTCAGCGAGGATGGCCGGTTGGCCGGCGGTGACCGGGCGATCAGCCCAGGCCAGGATGGTGTCGACCCAGTTGAGGCGCCCGCCTGGAAACCAGCGCGGGAAGGCTGGGCCACGTGTGTCGTCTAGGTAAGCAGCGGGTGGCGTGGTCCACTGGACCTCGCAATGCGCCATCACCGCGCGCCAGTAGTGTTCAGGCTTGCGCAGCGCCAGGGCCTGCAGGTCTTCGTAGCGGGCCGTGCCCAGGCGGGCCATTAACTGCGCAATGCCAGACTGCGTGAGGTGCCGCTCACGCGGGTGCCAGGTGTCGGATGCGTGGCTCACACTCAGGCCCTCTCGAAAATCGCGGCGACACCCTGGCCGCCGCCGATGCACATGGTCTCGAGCCCGTAACGACCCTTGCGCCGTTGCAACTCGTGCAGCAAGGTAGCCAGGATGCGCGCGCCGGTAGCGCCGACCGGGTGGCCCAGTGAGATGCCCGAGCCGTTAACGTTGAGCCGGTCCTCCAGGGCGTCCATCGACAGACCCCAGCCCTTGACGCAGGCCAGCACCTGGCAGGCAAAGGCCTCGTTCAACTCGATCAGGTCCATCTGGTCCAGGCGCAGCCCGGTGCGGGCCAGCACCTTGTGCACGGCGGGCACCGGGCCGATGCCCATGTGCGAGGGCTCGCAGCCGGCCGCGGCCCAGCCGACCAGCCAAGCACTGGGCTCGAGGCCGAGTTCGGCCAGCTTATCTTCGGCCACCACCAGGCAGGCGGCGGCGGCATCGTTCTGCTGGCAGGCGTTACCCGCGGTGACGATACCGTCCTTCATCACCGCGCGCAATTTGGCCATGGCCTCGCGGCTGGCGTCGGCGCGAACGCCCTCGTCACGATCAACCACCAGGGCGTCGCCCTTGCGCTGCGGCACTGAGACCGGGACGATCTCGCTGGCGAACCGCCCCTGCTCCCAGGCGGCCGCCGCACGCTGGTGGCTGCGGGCGGCGTAAGCGTCGGCCGCCTCGCGCGAGATGGCGTAGTCGCGGGCGAGGTTCTCAGCGGTTTCGATCATGCCGCTGATGCGGCCAAAGCGGCCCTCCGGCTGCGAGCGCTCGCGACCGCGGTCGAGGCGGTCATGCATCGTGACCGAGCCGGCGCGGCTGCCCCAGCGCATGCCGGTGGTGTAGTACTCCACATTGCTCATGCTCTCGACGCCTCCGGCCATGACCACATCGGCCGCACCGGTCTGCACCATCATCGCGGCGGTGGCAATGGCCTGCAGGCCACCGCCGCAGCGGCGATCGAGCTGCATGCCCGCGACCTCGATCGGAAAGCCCGCCTGCAGCGCCACCCAGCGGCCGGTGCAGGGTGTCTCGCCGTTGGTGTAGCTTTGGGCAAAGACGACATCGTCAATACGGGCCGGATCCAGCCCGGTTCGCTGGACGATGGCACGGGCCACGGTGGCACCAAGCTCCTCGACCGGCACCGGGCGCAAGGCCCCACCAAAGGCGCCAACCGGCGTTCGCAGGGGGGAAACGATGGCAGCTCTTTTCATGCGCGATTCCTTCGGGGATTTGATGAGGGGCGCAGGTCGACGCGCCCGTGATTGAGGACCACCGCGCCGCGCTCGAGGGCGGTAGTGCGCAGCGACACCTGGTCGCCGTCTACCCACAGCTCGGTGCGCAGGGTGTCGCCCGGCAAGGCCGGCGCGGTAAAGCGCACACGCATCGCGGCAAAGCGCGATGCGTCGTAGTCAAGCAGCGCACGCATCACCGCGTGAGCGGCAATCCCCATGGTGGCGAGGCCGTGCAGGATAGGGCGGGAAAAGCCCGCGCGGGCTGCCACCGCCGGATCGGCGTGCAGCGGATTGAGGTCACCGCAGAGGCGGTACAAGAGCGCCGCCTGCGGCGAAGTGGCCAGGTCGCAGACCGCGTCGGGCGCGCGCTCGGGGATGGGGTGCGGCGGCGGCGGGCTGCCTTCGGACGCGCCGGGACCCAGGCCACCATCGCCGCGCAGGAAATTGAGCTGACGCACGGTGGCAATCAGCTTCCCTGAGGTCACGTCGCGGATCTCGCGAACCTGCTGCAAAAAGGCGCCACGACCCTCGCCTCGGTCCCACAGCGCGGTCACCCGGGTGTGGCCGGTGGCATGACCTGTTGCCGGGATCGGGGTGTGCAAAGTCAGTTCATGCTCGGCATGGACCACCTGCTCCCAGGCAATGCCGGTGTCGGGCTCGCGCGCCCAGAAGCCGGGGTAAGCCAGCACATTGGCCAGGGTCGGCATGGCGACTAGCGTATCGCCGGTCAGGCCCTCGTAGACATATCGCAAAGGCCCGGGGTCGAGCGGGTCACTGCCCAGGCCCAGGGAGAGCGCATAGAACTGGGTGTCGCGCGCGGTCCAGGCGTGCTCGATCGTGGGAAAAGCCCGCTGTAGCAGGCGTGGTGGGTCGATTCGGCTGGGCATTGCGAAACAAACGATACGGCCCCGGCCTGTTCGGGGTCAACCGGTGTCACCCTGATGTTCCGTACTTCAGAATCAGCATCCGCGGGCGGTGGCGATGCCCTTTGCGACTTCGCGGCCAGATCCCACAGTACGGAACAGAGACGCGCCCTGGCTTGACGGGCCCAAGGGTTCGCCCCGAACATGACGCCATGATCAGAGACCGCGAAACCCTGGACCTGCTGCTGCAGAACATCGCCCGATTCGTCCGCGAGCGCCTCGTGCCCCATGAAGAGCTGGTCGCCGAGACCGACGAGATTCCCCCCGAACTGGTGGACGAAATGCGGCAGATGGGCCTGTTCGGCCTCTCAGTGCCGGAGGCGTATGGGGGGCTGGAGCTGACGATGGAGGAGGAGGCCCTGGCCGTGCTGGAGTTATGTCGCACCTCGCCGGCGTTTCGCTCCATCATCGGCACCACGGTGGGCATCGGCTCCCAGGGCATTGTCTTTGACGGCACCGAGGAACAAAAGCGCCGCTACTTGCCGGGCATGGCCACTGGCGAGATCATCGCCTCCTTCGCGCTGACCGAGCCTGAGTCCGGCTCGGACGCAGCTTCCCTGCGCACCACCGCCATCCGCGACGGCGACCACTATGTGGTCAACGGCACCAAGCGCTACATCACCAACGCGCCGCATGCGGGCGTGTTCACCCTCATGGCGCGGACCAATCCGCAGGACAAGGGCGCCTCGGGCATCTCGGCCTTCATCGTCGACGCCAAGAGCCCGGGCATCAGCTTCGGCCGGCGGGACAAGAAGATGGGCCAGCGCGGCGCGCATACCTGCGACGTCATTTTCGAGAACTGCCGGGTGCCAGCCGAGAACCTGATCGGCGGAAAGGAGGGCGTGGGCTTCAAGACCGCGATGAAGGTGCTGGACAAGGGCCGTATCCACATTGCCGCAGTCTGCGTGGGCGTGGCCGAGCGCATGCTGGCCGACGCGCTTCGCTACGCGATGGAGCGCAAGCAGTTCGGCCAGCGCATTGGCGACTTCCAGCTTGTGCAGGCGCTGCTGGCCGACAGCAAGGCTGAGATCTACGCGGCCCGCAGCATGATGATCGACGCCGCCCGTCGGCGTGACGAGGGCCTGCCCCACACCACCGAGGCCTCCTGCGCCAAGATGTTCGCCTCCGAGATGTGCGGCCGGGTCGCAGACCGCGCGGTGCAGGTTTTCGGAGGGGCCGGCTACATGAGCGAATACGGCATCGAGCGCTTTTACCGCGACGTGCGCCTGTTCCGCATCTACGAGGGCACGACCCAGATCCAGCAGATTTTGATCGCGCGCAACATGATGCGGGAAGCGGCCTGAGCGACGGCGCTGAGACGCCGCACCGAGGCACCCAGGGTCGGCTCAGGCCTAGCGGCGACCTGCCAGGAGGGCCATGAGACCGCGCAGGTCTGACGCCTGGTCGAGGCGCCAGACTCGGTCCACCACCGCCGCTGTGGCCGCCGCGTCGAGTACGCCTTCAGCATTGCGCTCGAATTTAGCCACCAACTCCTCGTCTGTCATGCGGGTGCTCGGGTCGGGCGAGGGACTGCCCTTGGGGTAACGGCGCTCGCCGACAAAGGTCTGTCCTCGGGCACGCACCTCGATGCGGGTGGGCCGGCTGGCGGAATTGCCCGTCACCAGCTTTTCGTAGTCGGGGTGCACGCCGAACTTCACCTTGTCCATCAGTGCCAGCACGGAAGGGTCGTAGACCACCTCGGGCGACTGCCACTGCTTGCCCGGCGGGATCCGGTGCGCACCCACGCTCAGGCCATGGGCTATGGAGAACTGGCCCTGGGTCTCGTGGGTGATGTCCCGATTGAGCCAGAGTGGCTGCATCACGAAGCCCTCCACCCAGGCGCGGATCTCTTCAATCTCGTCGACCCGGATCTCGTTCGTCTCCAGCACCTCGGTCAGCGCGTCCAGTGGCGCGTGCAGGATGCGGCAGTGGGGATAAGGTTTGTACGACTGTGCGTCGGGGAACCACCAGGCCTGCCCCAGGTCC
>JAURKV010000194.1 GCA_030831585.1 Ramlibacter sp.
AGCCCAATTGCGCCGCGATGGCCGCCTGCCTTTTTTGCGACCTGACGCCAAAAGCCAAGTCACCATGCGCTATGTGGACGGCAAGCCGCACAGCATCGACACCGTGGTGCTGTCTACCCAGCACAGCCCCGAGCAGAGCGACGGCGACAAGATGAAGGCCTCCTTCGTCGAAGCCGTCATTGAGGAAATCATCAAGCCGGTGCTGCCCAAGGAGTGGCTCAAGGACACCCGTTACCTGATCAACCCGACCGGCCGCTTTGTCATTGGCGGCCCTCAGGGTGACTGCGGCCTCACCGGCCGAAAGATCATCGTCGACACCTACGGCGGCGCCTGCCCCCACGGCGGCGGCGCCTTCTCCGGCAAGGACCCCTCCAAGGTCGACCGCTCGGCCGCCTACGCCGCCCGCTACGTGGCCAAGAACGTGGTCGCCGCGGGCCTGGCCAAGCAGTGCCAGGTGCAGGTGGCGTACGCGATCGGCGTGGCCAAGCCGATGAACGTGACGGTCTACACCGAAGGCACCGGCGTCATCCCCGACGAGAAGATCGCCGCCTTGGTCAACGAGATTTTTGACCTGCGCCCGAAGGGCATCATCCAGATGCTCGACCTGCTGCGCCCGATCTACCAAAAGACCGCCGCCTACGGCCACTTCGGCCGCAACGAACCCGAGTTCACATGGGAGAGGACGGATAAAGCACAAGCGCTGCGTGCAGCGGCGGGCCTCAACTGAGGCACGCTGGCGCATAGCGCCAGCTTGGGCTTTGGGGGGCACTCATGCCGCGTAGCGGCGTGACGTGACCACCCCAAGGCTGCTGCGCTGCGTGCGGCAGCGGGGCTGTAAGCCCCCGAGCGCAGCGAGCTTGTCACCGACAGGCCGCTTGAATTGAGACCCCTGACCCATCACGGCTCGGCCGATTTGCCTACAAGCATCTCACCAATCCGCTGACGGTCAGGTTCCTGTGCACCGCCGGATCATTTTCGGAGCCAAGGCCCAGAAGGGGCGCATCACAGGAGAAATCTCATGGCAAGCAAGGGCACCGCATCTCACAACTCTTCCCACAGCGGGTCGCACAGCGCAGCGCACACCGAACCGCACGAAACCGACCTGGCGGCAGGCAGCAGCGGCATCGCTGACCTCACCCGCCAGCAAATGGCCAACACCGCCTCTATCACCGGGGCGTTGCTGCGGGCAATGGATAGCTTTCAGCAGACGCAGCAAAACATGATTCAACGTGCGGCCCTCTTGCAGGAGCGCACCGCAGATCGCTTGCGTAGCGCCACCAGCCCGATAGAGTTGGTGGCTATTCAGTCGACCGTGGTGCTATCGAGCCTGAGCGAGTGGGGGCAATACTCCCAAGAACTCATGCTGGCCTCGCTCAAAGCACAGAGTGAATTCATGCGGCCGGCCGAACTGCAACAGCAATCTGCTGCGCAGGCCGCCAACACCGCCGGCCCGCTGTTCCAAGCTTGGCAGTCGGTGTTCTCCGCGCCAATGAGCGGAACCATGCCTAATGTGGCCCGGCACCACTGACCCCAGGGCGACGCTGGCGGTGTTGAACTGCAAGCAAGCAAAAAAAGCCCGGCGCTAGGCCGGGCAAAGGGCAGTCCCCGAGAAAAAAGGGAGAGTGGCCGCATCTCAGAGCGCGGCCACTCTTGTCATCAAGAGGATTTCGGCGAAGGCCCCCCCCCGGCTGTGCGCACACTCCAGATCATGGTCACGGCGAGGATGGCCACCACCGCGACCAGCGACACCACCGCCGGAATCTTGAATACGTCGACCAGGCACATCTTGGTACCGATGAAAACCAGGATCACCGCGAGGCCGTAATTGAGCAGGTGAAACTTGCCTGCCACTGCCGCCAGCAGGAAGTACATCGCACGCAGGCCCAAAATGGCAAAGACGTTGCTGGTCAGGACGATGAACGGGTCGGAAGTGATGGCGAAGATTGCCGGAATCGAGTCGACCGCGAAGATCACGTCGGTCAAAGCGACCAGGCAGATCACCATGAACAGCGGTGTCGCGATGCGGCGGCCGTTTTCCAGGGTGAAGAACTTCTCGCCGTCAAAGCCGGAACTCACCGGCATCACCTTGCGCAGCAAACGCAGCGCGGGATTGCCCTCCAGGTCGCTCTCCTTGCCCGCGGCCCACCACATCTTCAGGCCAGTGAGGATAAGGAACGCACCAAAGACATAGAGCACCCAGTGGAAGTTGGCCAGCAGCCACCCCCCCACCAGAATCATCACCGTGCGCAGCACGATCGCGCCGACGATACCGATCATCAGCACCCGCTTCTGGAATGCTGGCGGCACCGCGAAGTAGGTGAAGATCATCAGGAAGACAAAGATGTTGTCGACGGCCAGCGACTTTTCGATCAGGTAGCCGGTGAGGAACTCCAGCGATTTCTCGTTGGCCACTTGGGTGGAGCCCGTCGTGTCCCGAACCGCCCACCAGAACAGGGCATTGAAGACAAGGCTCAGGGCGATCCAGACGATCGACCAATTCAGGGCCTCGCGGGCTCCGATCTCGTGGGCGCCCTGCTTTTTGAGGACGACAAAGTCAACGAACAGGGATACGAGGACGATGGCCACGAAGGTGGCCCACAGCCAAAGGGGAGCGATGGTTTCCATATCGTTTTCTTTTTGAGCAACAGCGCGCAAGGCGCCAGGGATGGCCGCACCTTAAGGGAGCAAATCCATCTAAAAAATCAGTGTTTTAGTGAAGGTTCTTTCTGAAATTCAGAAACTTCGCCAATATCGGGCATGGCTCTCACCTTTAGCTATCGGCACCTTTACTACTTCTGGGTCGTCGCCAAGGCAGGCGGCATGTCGCGGGCGGCCGAGCAGTTGGGCATGGCCGTCCAGACCATCAGCACCCAGGTGCGCGAGCTCGAGCAGTCGCTCGGCTGCGCCCTGCTCAAGCCGGCCGGCCGCGGGGTGGCGCTGACCGAGGCCGGCGTGGCTGCCATGCATCAGGCGGAGCAGATCTTCGCCCTGGGGGAGTCGCTGCCGGACACGGTGCGTGCCGCGGCCGACTCGGCTGGGGTGCGGCTGGCCGTGGGCATTCCGGACGGGCTAACCAAGCTCGCCGTGTATCGCCTGCTGGCGCCCATCCTGGATGAGCCGGGCCTGCGGCTTCTGTGCCACGACGGCGAGTTCGAGGACATTCTGGGTGAGTTGGCCCTGCACAAGCTGGACTTGGTGATCTCCGACCGGCCGCCCCCGCCCAACCCGAGCCTGCGGCTCTACGGGCACCCCTTGGGCACCTCACCCATTGCCTGGTATGCGGCACCCGCCCTGGCAGACCGGCTCCCCGCCGGTCGCGGCGCTCAGGGCCGCGAGCGCCGCGGCGAGACCTTGCGCGCGGCGCTTGCGAACGGCGAGTTGCCGCTGCTGCTACCCACCGGTCACGGCGCGCTGCGCGCCCGGCTGGACCATTGGTTCGAGCGCCAGGGCCTGCGCCCCCGGGTCGCCGGGGAGTTCGAGGACAGCGCCTTGCTCAAAACCTTCGGCGCCGCTGGCATGGGCCTGTTCCCGGCGGCCACGATGGTCGAGGAGGATCTTGCCCAACGCTACGGGGTGCAGCGTGTAGGTGACTGCGAGGGCGTGGAGGAGCAGTTCTTTGCGATCACCCCGCAAAAGAAAATCGGTCACCCGCTGGTGCGGAGGATCACCGGGCTGGCTGACCGGTCGTAGCCCATTTGGATATCGCCCTCGTCGCACTCTGAGGCGAGACTTAGAAAGGATGCACGCCCACCAACAATGAACTACCGCCCCCCCACAGGCGCTCCGTCACCGCACGCTGAACCTATACGAGTACCAGAGTGGACTCCGGCGCGGGCCGCGCTGCTGCTGTCCCTGCGGGAGGCGATGAGGCTAGACGAGTCGGTGTTCGCCAAGCGACATGCGATAGCCGTCGCCCAGCTGCGCGCGCTAGAGGGACGTGGCCAAACGCCCTTTTACTCCGAGGCAATCAAGGCCCGACTCGGCGAACGGCTCCTGGCCAGCCTCGGGCATCCCCATCAAGCCCTCGACAATCGGATGCCGGAAACCCCGCTGCGCAGCGAGGAGGCTTCAACACCCGATTCCAGCGCAGGGGTCGCGCACCACAAGGAAGCCCAAACCAACTTGCGCACAGGATGGCGACGGGCGAGCCATCCCCTCATGATCGGCCTGGCGGCCGTACTTGCAGCCCTCGCGATACTCATCGTCCTCCAGCCACCAGCCGGCTGAGCGGGTTCCTCCCGAAGGGCGCACATCTCAAGACATACGCAGCGTCAGAACGTAGGCTGGAAATACCGGCATGCACGCACGCGCACAGGCGCGCTCAATAGTCGTTGACATCCCGATCCCTTTCGGATTGCCTCGCACGCCCCCTGAAATACTTCAGGACAAACCATGTGGAGGCGGCAAACACAAGGACGCCGACGAGAAGATGGCTGTTCATCCCCACCAGAAGGCCCAAGCCATTGAGGATCCCAAGAACAAACAGGGAGATGGCCGCCGAGAGCGCCACCCCGAGGGTCATTCCGGCCACCACCTCCACGACCAACAGCACCACAGCGGCGATCCAGAAGACAAGGTAAAGATCCATGGGGTCCCTGTCACTTCCTGAGTAATTGGGCAAGGCCGGCCGCCGTTTGCACGAGGTCAGACGGTATCACCACGATCTTGGCATTGTCGGCTCCTCCCAGACTTTGCAAAGCGTCTACCTGCGCTCGTAGGATTTCACTTTGCTGGGCGAATTTGGCCCCTTCTGCCTCCAGCGAGGCCCCCTTGGTGGACAGCGCCCAAGCTTGGGCCTCTGCCGTGACGCGAATTGCCTCTGCTTCCTTCTGTGCCTTGTAGAAAAGCGCGTCCGCCTCCACGCGGATCTTCAGTGCTTCGGCCTCTGCTGCCAGCCTGATCGTCTGAGCGTTGGCCTCGGCTTCGATGATCGTCCCTCGTCGCTCCCGCTCGGCCTGCGCTTCTCGCCGCATCGAATCCGCAAACGCCTGGTCGACCACCTCGACATCGGTGATCTCGACTCGGCTCATGGCGACGCCCCACTCCGCCGAAGTGCTGCGTACTTCTTCGGCAACCTCCGTTGCCAGGCGCAGGCGGTCTGCGTTGATCTGGTCCAACGTGCGCCTGCCGACCAGAGCGCGAACTGTTGCGTCAATCGTCGATTTGACTGCTCGCTCCCCGTCCTCGATCCGGTACTTGAACTGCGCGGCATCGGTGACACGGTAGAAGGCCTGCATATCCAAAATGACGCGAACGTTGTCCGAGGTCGTCACATTCTGGTTGGCGATCGAAAGCTGCTTTTCAGAAACATCGAGCTCCCATGCAATCTTGTCGATGAAGGGGATGATGAAGTTGATGCCAGAACTTAACGTCCTGCTGTACTTACCGAAGCGCTCAACCAGCAAGACCTTGGACTGGTCCACCTGCTTGACGCCTTTGAATGCGAGGAAGACGACGGCGACAAGAACGACTGACCAGAAAATTGCCATTTGACTCAAGCTTTCCATTTTTTCTCCAACGCGCCCAATTAGTTTTTGAATTGAACAATGATTCTGCACTTTAAGCGGCCCCGGTTGGCACAGTCAATCGGATACTTTTCCGCGGGCCTGAACGGGCTGCATAACTGTTACGCGGGCGCTTTGAGCAGATAGCGCGAGCGCCAAGGCTGCTTCAAGCGTCCGTGCTAAATTGGCCCTACTGACACCAAAAGGCAAATTCGCAATGACCCTCAGAAAAATACTCCGCCTTTGCGCAGCGCTCTTTGCAGCGACCTCGCTGTCCGGGTGCCTGGATGTGGCCCAGAAAATCGCCGTTGACAAAGGCGAACTGAGCTACACCGCGGAGCTTCGCATTGACGCCAAGCTGGCCGCCTTGGCCAACAAGAAAGACGGGTTCTGCGCAGGCTTTGATGAGGCCAGTGGCGAGTCCATGAAGGTCCAGGTGAGTGAGTCGGCCGTGGACGGCAACGTGGTGTGCAAGCTGACTGCGAAAGGGCCGATCGAGAAATTCGCCACCTTCACCGCCGGCAACAAGGAAACCGCGTTGGTGAACGTCTCGCGGGCCTCTGAAGGGGCCTGGCGTATCGACAGTAGCTTTGACATGAAGGACAAAGCTGGCGCCAACCCGATGATGGAGGGCATGATGCAAGCCATGCTGGCCGGCCGCACCCTGAGCTGGTCGGTCACCGTCCCCAAGGTGCTGGAGACCAACGGCCAAGTGGCCGGTGACGGCAAGACCGTGACCTGGTCCGTGCCCCTGGCCTCGGCCTACAAGGAAAAGCAGTCCTTCCACGTGGTATTCAAGGCCGAGCGTCCCTGGTACGCGTTCTTGCTCGACCTGATCGACGCGATCAAGAAGTTCTTCGGCTCGCTGTTTGGTGGTGGTGAAAAGGCTCCGGCTCCGGCTCCGGCCGCCGCACCTGCCGCCGCGCCCGTGGCAGCTCCTGCCCCCGCTTCAGCCCCCGTGGCAGAGCCTGCACCTGCGGCAGCTCCTGCCTCCGCGACCGAGCCTGCAGCATCAGCCGCTGCCCCAGCCGAGCCGTCCCGCTGATAAAACGCAGGCCCGGGCTACCAGTTCGGTGGCCCATCAGGCCAGGCTCGGAAGCGTCACTCCACCGTCACACTCTTCGCCAAATTCCTCGGCTTATCCACATCCGTCCCCCGCGCGATGGCGGTGTGGTACGCCAAGAGCTGCAGCGGCACCACGTGCAGCAGGGGCGAGAGCGGACCGTAGTGCTCGGGCATGCGGATCACGTGCAGGCCGTCGCCGCTGTCGATGCGGGTGTCGGCATCGGCCAGCACGTACAGCACGCCGCCGCGGGCGCGCACTTCCTGCATATTGCTTTTGAGCTTTTCCAGCAGGGCGTCGTGGGGTGCCACGGTGACCACCGGCATTTCGCCCGTCACCAGTGCCAGGGGGCCATGCTTCAACTCGCCGGCGGCATAGGCCTCAGCGTGGATGTAAGTGATCTCTTTGAGCTTGAGCGCGCCCTCTTGGGCGATGGGGTAGTGCAGACCCCGGCCCAGAAAGAGAGCGTGCTCCTTGCGGGCGAAGTCTTCCGCCCAAGCGATCACCTGAGGCTCGAGCGCCAGCACCGCTGACAGCGCCGCGGGCAGGTGGCGCATCGCCTTGAGGTGGGCCGCCTCTTGCGCGGCACTCAGGCGCCCCTTGGCCTGTGCCAGGGCCAGCGTGAGCAAAAAGAGGCCGGCCAGCTGGGTGGTGAAGGCCTTGGTCGAGGCCACGCCCACTTCAACGCCCGCACGGGTGACATAAGCCAGCTTGCACTCGCGCACCATGGCCGATGTGGACACGTTGCAGATGGTGAGGGTGTGGCGCATGCCCAAGGACTGCGCGTGGCGCAATGCGGCCAAGGTGTCGGCGGTCTCGCCGGACTGGGTGATAGTCACGACCAGCGTGTTCGGGTTGGGCACCGATTCGCGGTAGCGGTACTCGCTGGCGATTTCGACCTGGGTGGGCACTTTGGCGATCGACTCCAGCCAGTACTTGGCGGTGCAGCCGCTGTAGTAGCTGGTGCCGCAGGCGAGGATCAGCACCGAGTCGATTTGCTGGAAAGTGCGGTGCGCGCCCTCGCCCGGCGCAGGCTGGCCTGCGCCCTCGAACAGCTCGGGCACCACCGCCTCCAGACCTTCGAGCGTGTCGGCAATAGCGCGCGGCTGCTCGAAGATTTCTTTTTGCATGTAGTGACGATACGGCCCCAGGTCGGCAGCGCCGCTGTGGGCCTGCACCGTGCGCACCGGCCGTTCGGCGGGCCGGCCGTCTTTGCCGACGACCCAGTAGCGACCCAGTTGCAGGTCGACGAGGTCGCCTTCTTCCAGATAGACGATCTGATCGGTGACGCCGGCCAGGGCCATGGCGTCGCTGGCGAGAAAGAGCTCCTGCGGGGCGACGCCCAGCACCAGGGGCGAGCCGGCGCGTGCGCCGATCACCCGGTGCGGCTCGTCCTTGCAGATCACTGCGATGGCATAGGCGCCGTGCAGGCGGCGTACCGCCGCCTTGACCGCCTCGAACAGGTCACCCTCGTAGAGGCTGTCGACCAGATGGCAGATCACCTCGGTGTCGGTCTGGCTGGCGAAGAAGTAGCCACGCGCCTGCAACTCGGCGCGCAACTCCTCATGGTTCTCAATGATGCCGTTGTGAACGAGGCCAATGCGCCCGGCGCGGTCTGCCGGCGTGGCGCCCGGGCCGTGGCTGAAGTGCGGGTGGGCGTTGTGCACCGCCGGCGCGCCGTGGGTGGCCCAGCGGGTGTGGGCAATGCCGGTGCTGCCGACCAGGTGCTCACTGCTGACCTGTTGCATCAACTCGGCCACGCGCTCGGTGCTGCGGGCGCGCCGCAGGCCGTCGGCATGGACCGCGACCCCGCAAGAGTCGTAACCGCGGTACTCCAGGCGCTGCAGGCCCTGGACCAGAAGAGGAACGATGTCGCGGTGAGAGACCGCAGCGACGATGCCGCACATGGGAGGAGCTCCGGAATGAATTGAGTGGGACTGTAGGCCCTCCCCTTCAAAATTAATGGTCAATATTGAATTGAATTCAATTTTTTATTTCTTGATTTTAAATTTAAGAAATAAAATTTCTTTCAATGGAAAATATTGACGCAATTAGCCTGGACGCCACAGACCTTGCCCTGCTGGACCTGCTACAGCAAGACGCCTCGCGGAGCAACCTCGAACTGGCCCGACTGGCGCATGTCTCCCCGCCCACCTGCCTGCGCCGGGTCAAGCGGCTGCAGTCGGCGGGCCTGATCGAGCGGCAGGTGGCCATCCTCTCGCCCGACCGCCTGGCGCCGGTGCTGGGGCATGGGCTGGAGGCCATCGTGGAGGTGACGCTGGACCGGCAGGGCGTCGAGCACCTGGAGGCCTTCGAGCACCGGGTGGTGGCTGACGAGGCGGTGCAGCAGTGCTACCGCGTCTCGCCCGGGCCCGACTTCATCTTGCATGTGCGCGCCGCCGACATGCCGGCCTACCTGGCGCTGCAGCAGCGCCTGTTCACCACCGACGCGAACGTGCGCAATGTGAAGGCCTTTTTCAGCGTGAAGCGGGCCAAGTTCGCGCCGCGCTTGCCGCTGGCGGCGGGGCGGCGCTGAAAGGCCCGGACCAGCTCAGGGCTTTTTCTTCACCGGCCGCTGCCAGTTGGGGATGTGCACCTGCTTGCCCCGGGCTACCGCCAGCGAGCCTGGTGGCGTGTCCTTGGTGATGGTGGAACCGCCGCCTACGGTGGTGCCCGCGCCCAGGGTGACGGGCGCGACCAGCACGCAGTTGCTACCCACGTGCACGTCGGCCTCGATCACGGTGCGGTGCTTGTTGGCGCCGTCGTAGTTGGCGGTAATCGAGCCAGCGCCGTAGTTCACCCGCTCACCCACGGTGGCGTCGCCCAAGTAAGCCAGGTGGTTGGCCTTGGCGCCCTGGCCCAGGGTGGAGTTTTTCACCTCGACGAAGTTGCCAATGTGCACTTCGTCGCCCAGCACCGCGCCGGGGCGAAGTCGGGCAAAGGGGCCGACAAGGGCGTGAGCGCCCACCTGTACCCCCGCGGTCTCGGCAAACTTTTCGCCGTCGATATGGGTGAAGGGGTGAATGACCGCGCCCGCGCCAATGCGGGCATGGGCGATGACGCAGTTCGCGCCGATGCGCGCGCCCTCGCCGATTTCGACCCGGCCGTGGAAGACGCAGTTCACATCAATCTCGACGTCGGCGCCGCAAACCAGCTCGCCGCGCACATCGAAGCGCGCCGGGTCGGCCAGGCGCACGCCCTGCTCCATCAGCGCCTGGGCGCGGCGCAACTGGTAGACGCGCTCCAGCGTGGCGAGCTGCACCGGGCTGTTCACGCCGTCGACCTGCGGCTGGTCCTGAATTACGAGCGCGCGGGCGGCTACGCCATCGCCTACAGCCAGACCCACCACGTCGGTCAGGTAGTACTCGCCCTGGGCGTTGTGATTGGTCAGGCGCGAAAGCCAGCTGCGCATCAGGCGGTTGGGCGCGGCCATGAAGCCGGTGTAGACCTCGGTGATGCGGCGCTGGTCTTCGCTCGCGTCCTTCTGCTCCACGATGCCGCGCACCGCGCCATCGGTCTCGCGCAGGATGCGGCCGTAGCCGGTGGGGTCGGCCATGTCGCAGGTGAGCAGGGCCAGGCGCTCGCCGGCACAGGCCTGCACCAGGGCCTGCAGGGTGGCCGTCTCGATCAGGGGCACGTCGCCATTGAGCACGAGGCAAATGCCGTCGTCTGGCAGCAGGGGCAGGGCCTGCTGCACCGCGTGGCCGGTCCCCAGCTGGGGTTGCTGCAGCACCGTCTCGCAGGCCAGGCCCAGGGCGCTGGCAAAGCCACGGGCTGCGCCGCCGACCTGCTCGGCGCCGTGGCCGGTGACCACCACCAGGCGGCGCGGGGCCAGGCCGGCAGCAGCGGCCACCACATGGTCCAGGAGGGCGCGGCCGCCCAGACGGTGCAGCACCTTCGGGACTGCACTTTTCATGCGCGTGCCCTTGCCCGCCGCCATCACCACCACGTCCACTGCCGCCATCGAATGTCCTTGTGAATGTCTTTGCACTTGCATGCTTGGATCCGTCAGCCCACCGGCCACACCACCCCGTTGTCATTGAGGATGGCGTCCAGCGGCACGTCGTGCGGCTCGGGCTCGAAGTCGGGCAGAAAGCCATTGGTGAAGCCCAGGCCCACGGTGAGGGGCTTGGGCTGCAGGCTGGCCAGGGTGCGGTCGTAAAAGCCTCCGCCGTAGCCCAGGCGATAGCCGCCGGGGCTGTAACCGACGCAGGGCACAAAGAGCAGGGTGGGCACAATGACCTCAGTATCTTTCGGCTTGGGAATACCGTAAGCGTCTTCTTCCATCGGGCAGCCGGGGTACCAGGCGTGAAAGGTGAGGGTCTTGTGCACCTTGTCGACCACGGGCAGGCCGATGCGCCGGCGCAGGGGCTGGTCGAGCAGCTCGCCGTCCTCTTTCCAGCGGTGCAGGGCCGGCAAGGGGTCGAACTCGCCCTTGATCGGCCAGTAGGCCCCAATGGCCTGGTCTGTCCGTCCCACCAGCCAGATGCGCATCACGCGTTGCAGCATGTCTGAGCGGATGAGGCGGTCCGGCAGGTTCAGCCGGGCCTCCAGCAATTGCTGGCGAAGGGCCTTTTTGGCATCCGACTTGTCCATAATTCCCCGATGTTGTTCCGAAAGATTTTGACAGGGTTCCTCCTGCCGCTGGCTGCGCTTATGTCGGGGCCTGTGCAGGGGCAGTCTGGGCCGTCGACCGACCCGCGCGGTGATTCGGTTGCGCTGGAAATGGGTCAGGTGTTCCGCCAGGGGCAAGGCGCCGCCCAGCGGCAACGGCTGACCCAGCTGCTGCCGCAGCTGCGAGGCCACCTGCTCGAGCCCTGGGGCGCCTACTGGGAGCTGCGGGCCCGACTCGATGTGGCCAGCGCCCAGGAGTTGCAGGAGTTCTTCACGCGTTGGGCTGGCACTTACCAGGAAGACCGCCTGCGCAACGACTGGCTTCTGCTGCTGGGGCAGCGCCGCGACTGGACCACATTCTCCGCCGAGATCGGCCGCTTCCGCAT
The DNA here is from genome assembly GCA_030831585.1 of Ramlibacter sp. Taxonomy (GTDB): domain Bacteria; phylum Pseudomonadota; class Gammaproteobacteria; order Burkholderiales; family Burkholderiaceae_C; genus Ramlibacter. The sequence continues at coordinate 11,568 of JAURKV010000194.1, forward strand.
GAACGACGACCCGCAGGTGCGCTGCTACGCGCTGCTGGTTCGTACGCTGCGTGAGGGTCCCAGTGAGACCCTTGCCGAGGAGGTGAGGCGCTTGTGGCTTGCGCAACGCGACGCCGAAGATGCCTGCACCACTGCAGCACGCGACCTGCTCATCGAGGGGCCCAGCCGGGGCGCCAGCAAGGTCGCGGGCTTGAGTGCTGATGATGTCTGGCGCAAGGCGCGGCTGGCCGCCGAGTACAACAAGCTGCGTATGGCCCAGGACGCGGTGACCCTGGTGGCGCCGGCGGCCGTGGCCCAGGTGCAAACAGCCATGGCCCAGCCGGCGCGCTATCTGGACGGCCGTGCCATTGCCGGCTCCAAGGTGCGCAAGGAGCTGGTAGTACTGGCGCTGGCCCGCCTGGCGGCCACCGATCCGCAGGAGGCCGCCAGTCGCCTTGATCGCAAGTGGTCGCTGCACCTCTCCAAGGGAGAACTCGCCTGGGCTTGGGGCGCCATCGCCCGGCAAGCCGCCCAGCGCCTGTCGCCCGATGCGCTGGGCTACTACGCCCGCGCCGGCCAAGGCGCTGAACTCACCGACGACATGCTGGCCTGGAAGGCCCGGGCCGCCCTGCGAGCTGCTGGCGGTCCGCAATGGCGTCTGGTGCTGGAAGCCATTGGCGAGATGGCACCCGCCATGCAGCAAGACAGCGCCTGGGTCTACTGGCGCGCCCGCGCGCTGCTGGCTGCAAGCACCGAGGCCGACAAGGCCGAGGGCAGCCGCCTCCTCGCCACCCTGGCCTCGCCGCGCGGCTTTTACGAGCAGCTGGCGCTGGAGGGTCTGGGCCAGCGCATCACTTTGCCTGCGCGCCCCGCCCCGCTGACCCCCGCCGAGCGGGAGGCGGCCCAGCGAGACCCGGGCCTGCAGCGCGCGCTGCACGCCATCGGCATCGGCCTGCGCAGCGAAGGGGTGCGGGAGTGGAACTACACCACCAACCTGGCCAGGCCCGGCGGCCTGCCCGAGCGCGAGCTGCTGGCAGCGGCCCAGCTCGCCTGCGAGCGCGAGGTCTGGGACCGCTGCATCAACACCAGCGAGCGCACGCGCACAGAGTTCGACGTCGAGCAGCGCTACCCCACACCCCTGCGAGATTCTGTGGTGCGGCGCGCCCGCGAGATCAACCTAGACCCGGCCTTTGTCTACGGCCTCATCCGGCAGGAGAGCCGCTTCGTGATGGACGCACGCTCCCACGTGGGCGCCTCGGGGCTGATGCAGGTCATGCCCGCCACAGCCCGCTGGACGGCGCGAAAGATCGGCCTGACCGGCTTCACACCGGACCAGATCAACGACCGCGAGACCAACATCGCCATCGGCACCGGCTACCTCAAGCTGGTGCTCGACGACTTTGACGGCTCAATGTCACTGGCCGCCGCGGCCTACAACGCGGGCCCCAGCCGCGCGCGCAACTGGCGCAACGGCCCGGTGCTCGAGGCTGCCATCTGGGCCGAGAACGTGCCCTTCGGCGAGACCCGCGACTATGTGAAGAAAGTGCTGGCCAACGCCACGGTTTACGCCGCTGTCCTGACCGGCCAGCCGCAGTCGCTGCGCGCCCGCCTGGGGCAGGTCGGACCGCGCGACCCCACTAAGCCCGAGCCCAGCCCAGACATGCCCTGACAGACCCGCCGGGCCTGACCTTCCGCTAGGCCTGAGCCACCCGCCAAGCCTGAGCCACCCGCCAGGCCTGACCTTCGAGAGACAGCCCATGTTGAAGCTCTATATCGGCAACAAAAACTATTCTTCCTGGTCCATGCGCCCCTGGGTGCTGATGCAGCAAGCCGGCATTCCCTTTGAGGAGGTGAAGGTTCGGTTCGATAGCTTCGATCCCGCCTCCGACTTCAAGACCACGATGGACCGGGTGAGCCCGGTGGGCAAGGTACCGGTGCTGGTGGACGGCGATCTGGCAGTGTGGGACTCGATGGCGATCGCGGAATATGCCGCCGAGCGCCACCCCGAAAAGGCGCTCTGGCCCGCCGACCCGGCCCAGCGCGCCAGAGCCCGAAGCCTCTGCGCCGAGATGCATTCGGGCTTTGGCCAACTGCGAAGTCTGTGCCCGATGAACATTGAGGCCCATTTGCCCGAGGTCGGCGCGCGCCTGTGGGCCGAGCACGAGGGCCTGCGCCAGGACGTGGCGCGTCTCGTCCAGATGTGGCGCGATGCGCTCGGGCGCCAGCCCGAGGGCAGCCTGCTGTTTGGCGACTTTTCGGTGGCCGACGCCTTCTACGCCCCGGTCTGCATGCGCCTGCTCACCTACGCCCTGCCCCTGCCCGCCGACATCGCTGCCTATGTGGCACGCGTTCGCCATCTGCCGGGGGTGCGCGCCTGGGTCGATGACGCCCTGGCCGAGTGCGACTTCCGGGACTTCGAGGAGCCGTACCGGAAGGCTCGCTGAAGGCGATCTCGCCCGCGGTCCGAAGGAGGCAGGCGGGCCCCGATACACTGCCCGAATGCAAGTCTTCGAGGTCGGCGGTGCGGTGCGGGATGCCCTGCTGGGGCTGCCGGTGCACGACCGCGACTGGGTGGTGGTCGGTGCCTCGCCGCAGGCGCTGATGGACGCCGGCTACCTGGCGGTGGGCCGAGACTTTCCGGTTTTTCTCCACCCGCAGACCCGCGAGGAATACGCCCTGGCGCGGACCGAACGCAAGACCGCCCCGGGCTACCACGGCTTCGCCTTTCATGCCGCGCCCGAGGTGACGCTGGAAGAAGATCTGGCCCGGCGTGACCTCACCGTCAACGCCATCGCCCGGAGTGAATCCGGCGAGCTGGTCGACCCCTTCGGGGGCCAGCGTGACCTACAGGCCCGGGTGCTGCGCCATGTGACCGAGGCCTTTCGTGAAGATCCGGTGCGCATCCTGCGGCTGGCGCGCTTTGCGGCGCGCTTTCCTGATTTCTCCGTCGCGCCCGAGACCCAGACGCTGATGCGGGCGATGGTGGCCGAAGGCGAGGTCGATGCCCTGGTGGCCGAGCGCGTATGGCAGGAACTCGCGCGCGGACTGATGGCGGCACGCCCCTCACGGATGCTCGAGGTGCTGCGCGATTGCGGCGCCCTCACCCGATTGCTGCCCGAAGTCGACCGGCTCTGGGGCGTGCCCCAACGCGCCGAGTACCACCCCGAAGTCGACACCGGGGCGCATCTGCTGCTGGTGCTGGACATGGCGGCGCGGCTGCAGGCGCCCCTGACGGTGCGCTTTGCCTGCTTGGTACACGACCTGGGCAAGGGCACCACACCGCCCGAGGATTGGCCCCGCCACATCGGCCATGAAGGGCGCAGCGTGCGCCTGCTTCAGGGACTGGCCCAGCGCCTGCGGGTGCCGGTCGACTGCCGCGAGCTGGCCGAGGTGGTGGCGCGCGAGCACGGCAACATTCACCGCAGCGGCGAGTTCGGCGCGGCGGCTCTGGTGCGGCTACTCGAGCGCTGCGACGCCTTCCGCAAACCAGCACGCTTTGACGAGGTGTTGCTCGCCTGCGAATGCGACGCGCGGGGGCGCGGCGGCCTGTCCGAATCGGCCTATCCCCAGCGCGCGCGTCTCTTGGCGGCACTGGCGGCGGCGCAGTCGGTGGACACCTCCCGGGTATCGGCCGAGGCGCTGGCCCAGGGCGCCAAGGGCCAGGCAATCGGCGAGCGCATTCACGCGGCACGGGTGACGGCGGTGGACGCAGCCGGTCTCTAGGCCCGGCGAGCCTTGGCCCCGCTCCTATCGCCCCGACTCAGATCAGGTGCGCAATCACGCCGACCACGACGCTCATCAGCACCGTGCTGGTGATGGGAATGAACCATTCGCGTCCAAACAGGCGGAAGCGGAAGTCGCCCGGCAGGCGGCCGAACCCCAGCTTCTGTAGCAAGGGCGAGAGCCCGCTGATCAGGACGAGGGCAACGATGATGACGACGAACCAGCGAATCATGGAACCCGAACCGCCGCCTCAGAGCGAGGCGGTGCGGTCCCCCTCCCTGAAACCCAGCGCGTCCCAAAAGGGGCCCTTGTGGAGACCGATCACTTTGAACAGTTCGCCCATTTCGTGCTCGGCGATCAGACGCTGGGCCGCCACCTGCTCGGCGACAGGGGCCTGCTGCATCCAGTCGCCCAATCCGCAATTGACCAGAAAGCGCGCCTGGCTGGTGTAGCCCAGCACGCCCAGCCCCGCCGCCTGGCCGGCCAGGGCAATGCCGGTGAAATTCACGTGGGCGGTGATGTCCTTGCAACCAGGTCGGTCCAACGGATCGGGGTCGGCCAGGTGGCCCAAGTGGCACATGAGCGTGCCCATGTGCCGCTGCGGGTGAAAGTATTCGGACTCCGGAAAGCCATAGTCGGGAAAGAAGGCGGCGCCGCGCTCCAGCCGATCGGCCAGGGTACGTACGAAGGCCTCGGCCTGGGGATGGATTTCGGTGAAGTAGTGATGCGCACCCGGCACCTCGCAGGGTGGGCGCAGCTCGGTGGGGCGGTCCTCCCAGGCGAGCGCGCCGGCGCCGGCAACGGCTTCGACACTGGCACCGGTCGCTGTTCCCTCCGCACCCGGGACCCGGGCCTGCGCAGGGCCCCCAAGCGCCAGTTCGCGCCAGACCACACCACGCTCGTGCCAACGCCCCTGATGGCGTGACAGCAGCTTGACCGGCATGGCATCGAGCACCTCGTTGCCCACCACCACACCCGCCAGGCGCTCGGGCAGCTCGTCGACCCAGCGCACCTTGTCGCCCCAGGCAGCCAGGCGCTCGCGCTGGCGCGCACGCAGGCTGCCCGAAAGATCGACCAGGGTGTAGCGCGTCACCCGATCGCCCAGGGCCTCCAGCAATTGGGCTGCCAGGGCGCCGGTACCGGGGCCGAATTCCCATACTTCGTCGCAGCCGGTGGCCTGCAGGGCGTCGCCCACCGCTGCCGCGAGGGCGCGGCCGAAAAGGGGGGTCATTTCCGGCGCGGTGACAAAGTCGCTGCCCGAAGCAGGCAGGTGGCCGAATTTGCGGCTGCCATGGGCGTAGTAGCCCAGGCCTGGCGCGTACAGGGCGAGGGCCATGTAGCGGTCGAAGGGCAGCCAGCCGCCGGCACGGGTAATGGCCTGGCGCATCAGGCTGGCCATCGCCGCCGCAGCGGCGTCGGCCGGGCCGGACTCACCACCCCGGCCGCCTGGGCCCCTGGGGCCGCTGGCACCCGTGCCGCTCGTTACACTGCGCGTCTTATTGCTCACGCCGGGATTGTCGCCCGGGAATGCCCCAGCCCATGAACGCCCCTCCCACCGTCCTCGTAACAGGCGCAGCGCGCCGCCTCGGCCGCGAAATGGCCCTGGCCCTGGCACAGGCCGGCTGGCAGGTGGCTGTGCACTACCGCGGCTCGCAGCCGGAGGCCCTGGCCACCGTGGCCGACTGCGAGGCCGCCGCACGCGCCGCAGGCCACAAGGGCACGGCATTCGCCGCCTTCGCCGCCGATCTGGCCGACGAAGCCGCCACTCGCGCCCTGCTGCCGCAGGTGGTCGAGCGACTGGGGCCGGTACGGGCCATCGTGAACAGCGCCTCGCTGTTCGAGCACGACACGCCGGAGAGCTTCGCCTACGCCGGACTGCAACGCCATCTGGCGGCCAACACCGGCGCGCCGGTGCTGCTGGCGCAGGCCCTGCACGCGCACCGCGCCGCTGTGGATACCGAGGCCGCGGCCGATGCGGTGGTGGTCAACCTCCTAGACCAGAAGCTATGGAACCTCAACCCGGACTTCTTCAGCTACACCTTGTCAAAGGCGGCGCTGCACGCAGCCACCACCATGCTGGCGCAGGCCCTGGCGCCGCGTCTGCGCGTCGTGGGCGTGGCCCCGGGCCTGACCCTCACCAGCCACATGCTCTCGCAGGAAAAATTCGAAGCCCTGCACCGGCTCTCGCCCCTGGGGCGCTCGTCGACTGCACAAGACGTGGTGGCCACGGTCAAGTTTGCGCTGGACAACCGTTCCATCACCGGCACCACCTTGCTGGTCGACGGCGGCCAGCACCTGATGAAGTTCGAGCGCGACTTTTCGCTCATGTAAACGCCGCGGCGATCCAGACATGACCAAAGCCGGGACCCAAACCCTTACCCTCACCGGGCTGTGCTTCGACGCCAACCTAGGCATCCTCGAGCACGAGAAGGCCGCGCCGCAGCCGATCCGGGTCGACGCAGAGCTCCATCAAGGCACCCAGCCCCTGCTGCCGCACGACGACGACATCCTGCATGTGCTCGACTACCGAAAGGTACGCCAGATCATCATCGACGAGTGCACAGCCGAGCACATGAACCTGCTCGAGTCGCTGATCGGCAAGCTGGCCGCCCGGCTGATGCAACTGCCCGGCGTGATCGGTGTGCGCGTGAAGATCGCCAAACTGGCCATCTTCGACGACTGCGAAGTCGCGATCCGCATGGAAACCGGGCAGTGGTGAGCGACGGGGACGCGCAAAGGTCACCGGGTCCCTGAGGCCACCTGCAGGCTTGGCTCCTCGCGCCGGCCCAGCGCCCACCCTGCCAGCACCGCCAGGCCCACGCTGCCCAGGGCCAGCGCCAGGTGGCTGGCGGTAGGGGGCTCGAAGTGCAACAGTGCGCGCAGTTTGGGTGAAGTCAGCGCCGCGGCAATCAGGGCGGTGGCCACCACAGCCACCGACCACAGCGCAATGAAGTCGCGGCCGAACAAGGCGCGCGGCGATAGACCGGCCCCGGCATCCAGGGCCACCAGCAGCAGGTTGCCGAAGGTGAGGCCGGCGAAGGCCAGGGCTCGGGCGGTGTCAGCCGGCAGCCCGTTGCCAAGCGCCAGCGTGTAGACCGCCATGCTGGCCACCAGCAGGCACGCGCCCTGCACCAATGCGCGTGCCACCACCGCACGATTGAGCAGGCTCACCGTCGGATCACGGGGTGGCCGGGTCATAAGCCCCGGCGCCGGTGGCGCACTCTCAAAGGCCAGACTGCACACCGGGCCGATGATCATTTCAGTGATCACCACATGCACCGGCAGCAGCAGTGGCGGCAGCCCCACGAGCACCGGCAGCAGCGCCAGCCCGGCGATGGGCACGTGAATTGCCAGGATGTAGGTCATCACCTTGCGCAAGTTGTCAAAAATACGCCGCCCGACCCGCACGCCTTCGACGATGCGGCCAAAGTCCTCATCCAGCAGCACAACGCTGGCCGCCTCCCGGGCCACATCGGTGCCGCGCTGGCCCATAGCAATACCGATATGCGCCGCCTTCAGCGCCGGTGCGTCGTTGACCCCGTCACCGGTCATGGCCACCACCTCGCCGTTGGCGTGGAAGGCGCGCACCAGACGCAGCTTGTCCTGCGGAGTGACACGGGCGAAGACCCTGACCTGCCGCACCGCCTGCGCCAGCGCCGCATCGTCGAGCGCGCCCAGCGCCTCGCCCGTGAGTGCCCCCGCCGCAGTGTCGATGCCCGCCTGTTCGGCGATCGCCAGGGCGGTGGCCGGGTAGTCGCCAGTGATCATCACCACCGCGATGCCGGCCCCCTGGGCCTGGGCCACCGCCGCCGGCACGCTGGCGCGCAGCGGATCCTCGAAGGCGATCAGGCCCAGCAGCCGGAAGGTGTACGCGTGAGCCCGGTCGCGCGGCGCAACCGGTTCCTCGGGGCGCTCTTCGGCGCCCGCGTGGCAGCCCTGTCCCTCGGCCACCGCCAGCACGCGCAAACCCCAGCCAGCCAGGGCCTCAACCTGGGCCCGCAGGGCTGCAATGGCGTCGGCGTCGGCATGGCACAGGTCCATCACCGCCTCGGGCGCGCCCTTGACCGCCAGACGATGGTTGCCCACGCCGTCGTGCCAAACCTGGGTAAAGGCCAGGAGATCGGCGGTGAGCGGGTATTGGCGAGCCAGCAGCCAGTCGGGGTGCAGGTGCTCCGTACCGGCCAGCGCGTCGTCGCCGCGGCTCAGAATGGCCGTGTCCATCGGCTCGACACCGCCGCGCTGCGACGCCAGCATGGCGAATTCCAGCAAGCGGTGCAGCGGCTCCGGCCAGTCCGGTCCGGGGACAGGTCCCGCTGCGGGCAACTCCATCACACAAGGCGCGCCATCGGTGGCGCCTGTCGCCACCAGGGTGTGCAACCGCATCCGGTTCTCGGTCAGGGTGCCGGTCTTGTCGACGCACAGCACCGTGGTCGCGCCCAGGGCCTCGATCACCGCCGGCCGCCGGGCCAGCACCTGGACCTGGGCCAGACGCCAGGCACCCAAGGCCAGGAAGACCGCCAGTGCCATGGGGAACTCCTGCGGCAAGATGGCCATGGCCAGTACGATGCCAGAGAGCAGGCCCTGCAGCCACTGGTCCTGCGCAAGGCCTCTCCAGAGCACCAGCAGAAGGCTCAAGCCCATTGCGCCGATGGCCAGCCCGCGCACCACCTTGCGCAGGTGCGCCTCCAAAGGGGTGGGCGCCTGTTCAATGGTGGCCAGCGAAGCGCCGATCTGGCCCATGCGGGTGGCCGCGCCGGTGGCCACCACCTGGGCCAGTCCCTGGCCCGCTACCGTCAGGGTTCCGGCGTGCAGCCAGGGCTGCCCCGGTCTGCCGTCGGCAAGGTCATGGGGTGGGCCAGCCGGGGTCGGGCCGGGGGCCGAAGAAGCCGTCGGCGCCTCATGGCGCGCCGCGGCATCGGCGCGCTCCTGAGGCTGAGCCGCCCGCTTGAGGACGGGCACTGACTCCCCGGTGAGGAGGGACTCGTCCACCGAGAGGCCAGTGCACGCCAGCAGCAAGGCGTCGGCCGCGACCCGCTCGCCCTCGGCGACGGCAAAGCAGTCACCGGGCACCAGCTCGCTGGCGGGCAGGCGCTGCAGCTGGCCGTCGCGCCACACCCGGACCTGGGGCGCGGCCAGCTCACGCAAGGCTTCCAGGGCTCGCTCGCTGCGCCGCTCCTGCATCACCACCAGCGCCACGCTCAGAAGGGCGAAGGCCGCCAGCAGCAGGCCATCACCCAAATCACCCAGCAGCAGGTACACGCCTGCCGCCACCAGCAGTAGCAGGAACATCGGCTCGGTGGCCACCGCCGTCGCAATGCGCAGCAGGCCGCGGCGGCTGGATGCGGCGAGGACGTTGGCGCCGTGGCGCAGACGCCGAACCGCCGCCTCGGCGCTGCTCAGTCCAGTAGGCGGGATCGTGTCTGTCATGGGCGGGCGATGATAGGCGTCGGGGCCCCTGCGCAGGGGGCTCGCAGACACCGGGAGCACGCGCAACCTGACACGATGAGACAATCTGTGCATGAGCGCCGCCTGGGTCGACACCGACGCCCCCTCCCCCTACTCCTCCACCGCCCGAGCCAAGATCGAGCGCGAAACGCACAAGCTCGAAAAGCGCCTGTGCCGCCTGATGGGCCAGGCCATCGCCGACTTCCGGATGATCGAAGAGGGCGACAAGGTGATGGTCTGCCTCTCCGGCGGAAAAGACAGCTACAGCCTGCTCGACATCCTGCTCAAAATGCAGCAGCGCGCGCCGGTGCACTTCGACATCATCGCGGTCAACCTCGACCAGAAGCAGCCCGGCTTTCCTGCTGACATCTTGCCGGCCTACCTCACGAAGCTGGGCGTCCCTTTCCACATTGAGGAGCAGGACACCTACTCCATCGTCAAGGACAAGATCCCCGAAGGCAAAACCATGTGCAGCCTGTGCTCGCGGCTGCGCCGGGGCATCCTGTACCGGGTGGCCGACGAGCTGGGCGCGACCAAGATTGCCCTGGGCCACCACCGCGACGACATCCTGCAGACCCTGTTTCTCAACATGTTCTTCGGCGGCAAGCTCAAGGGCATGCCACCCAAGCTGGTGAGCGACGACGGCCGTCACATCGTGATCCGGCCGCTGGCCTACGCCGCCGAGCGCGACCTCGAGCGCTGGGCCACACACCGCGAATTTCCCATCATCCCCTGCACCCTGTGCGGCAGCCAGGAGAACTTGCAGCGCAAGCAGGTGGGCAACATGCTGCGCGAATGGGAAAAGAAGTACCCGGGTCGACTCGACAACATGTTCTCGGCGCTACAAAACCTGGTGCCCTCTCACCTGGCCGATCCCGCGCACTTCGACTTCCAGGGTCTGCGCGCCACCGGCGTTGCGGATCCCGACGGCGACAAGGCCTTCGACCATGACGAGTTCGAGTCCCCTCCCGGCCCGTCCGGGCTTCCGGGCCTGCAGATCGTGCAGCTCTGAGGCTGGCGGCGCGCGGCGACGAGCGTCTCGCCAATGGCCGAGGCTCCCCACCTAGAATTTGGAAAATGGAAGTCACCCGCATCATCGCCGTGCGCCACGGAGAGACGGCCTGGAACGTCGACGCCCGAATCCAGGGGCGGCTCGACATCGGCCTCAACGACCACGGCCACTGGCAGGCCCGGCAGGTGGGCCAGGCCCTGGCCACGGAGCCAGTGACGGCGGTCTACGCCAGCGACTTGCAGCGGGCCTGGCACACCGCCCAGCGCATCGCCGAGGCCACAGGCGCCCCCCTGCAGCCCGAGCCGGGCCTGCGCGAACGGGGCTTCGGTCTGTTCGAGGGAAAAACCTTTCAGGAAATCGAGCAGGCCTGGCCCGAGCAGGCAAGCCAGTGGCGACGACGCGTTCCGGAGTGGGTGCCGCCCGAGGGCGGGGAGTCGCTGCTCCTGGTACGCGAGCGGGTGGCCGAGACCGTGCAGCGCATCGCCGCCCGCCACCCGGGCGAGCTGATCGTGCTGGTGGCCCATGGCGGCGTGCTCGATGCGATCTACCGGCTGGCCACCCGGCAGGCGCTCGACGCGCCTCGCACCTGGAAGCTGCCCAATGCGGCGATTAACCGGCTGCTGTGGTCACCCGAGGGCCTGGCGATGGTCGGCTGGTCGGACACCGGCCACCTCGAGGTGACGGCTCGGGACGAGGGCAGCACCTGAGGGCAGAGCGCCGTGGCCGGCAGCTTGAAGAGCGGGGGGCAAGGTCATGGGCGCCGAGACAGTGGGCGCCAACAGCGACGGCGTGGCGCTCGGCCAATCCGTGGCGCTCAGCGAGGGGGCGGTGCTCTGCGCAGGGCCTGCAACGGGAGAGGGCCCACCCGGCGACTGCGACACGCATTCGACATACTCAGCCTTCACCCAAACACGGACCTCTTCCAAAGCCCGAGCCCAGTGGCTTGCGGTGGACGCCAGTTCGGTCTTGGCCAACTCGTTGGCGAGGCACTCCACCGCATGCTGCTCCTCAGTGAAAAAGCCCAGCAAGCGGTCAAGCGTCTGGGCCTCCATGCGACGGTCGCCTTGGGGTGAACCTGTGAGCGAGGGCGCCCTGGTCGCCGCCGCGGGTACGCCCAAGCCATGGTTGGCCAGCAAACGACGGTACGGGTCCATGAGCGAGCGGAGCTGGTCCGAGGGGTGGGCCTGCCAGAGGGCGCGCTGCTCGGCAAACAGGGCGTCCACGCCCGGGCTGCGGCGCTGACTGGCCAGCCGAAGGTAGCTGCGCATCGAATCCGCCTTCCGCTCGCGCCATCCCGCGGCGAGAGGGTAGAGGGAGGCGCGTACCCGAGCGGCCAGTCCGGGCCGCGCTGGCACCCAGTGCTCGGAAGGGCGGGGCTGGGGCCGGGCGGCAGGCTTGAGCAGGGACGCGACATCCGGGCCGGCTAACTTCTGCTCGCGCAGCTGCTTGATCTGCGGCTCCGCCAATGGCTGGCGGGCCGGAACCGGGGGAGAGGAGGGAAGACGAGCGGGGGTATGGCTCGCGTGAAGGGTCAGCATGGTCGCTCCAGCGCACGCGGCCCGGCGAAATGCCAAGCCTCACACGACGCGCAGCGATTCTGGGAACGGAAGACCGCTCCAAGCCTTCCGTTCGATGACGCGCCCGCCCTCCGGCCCGGGTCCAAAAGTGTACGAAGCCCTCAGCTGCCCGCGCCGAACAGACCTCCGGCGGCGGTCGGCGGCGTCACCCCCAGGTGGCGGAAGGCCGCCAGCGTGGCCACGCGGCCGCGCGGGGTGCGCTGCAGGTAGCCCTGCTGAATGAGGTAGGGCTCGATCACATCCTCGATCGTCCCCGACTCTTCGCCGATGCTGGCGGCGATGTTGTCCAGGCCCACCGGCCCGCCATCAAAGCGGTGAATCACTGCCTCAAGCAGCTTGCGGTCCATCAGGTCAAAGCCCTGCGGATCGACATCGAGCATGGCCAGAGCCTTTTGCGCGATTTCCTGGGTGATGCGGCCGTCACCCTTGACCTCGGCGTAGTCACGTACCCGGCGCAGCAGCCGGTTGGCGATACGCGGCGTGCCGCGAGAGCGGCGGGCAATTTCCGCGCCGCCAGCCTCGTCCATCGGCGCGCCGAGCAAGCCGGCGCTACGTCCGACAATGCGGGCGAGTTCTTCGGGCGTGTAGAACTCCAGCCGGGCAACGATGCCAAAGCGGTCCCGCAGCGGATTGGTCAGCATGCCAGCGCGGGTGGTGGCGCCCACCAGGGTGAAGGGCTGCAGGTCGAGCTTGATGGAGCGGGCGGCCGGACCCTCGCCGATCATGATGTCGATCTGGTAGTCCTCCAGCGCGGGGTAGAGGATTTCTTCGACCACTGGCGAGAGGCGGTGGATCTCGTCGATGAAGAGGACGTCGTTGCGCTCCAGGTTGGTGAGCAGCGCCGCCAGGTCCTTGGGCTTTTCCAGCACCGGGCCGGAGGTCTGGCGTAAATTCACTCCCAGTTCGTGGGCGATGATGTGCGAGAGCGTGGTCTTGCCTAGGCCTGGCGGGCCGAACAGCAGCACATGGTCCAGAGCCTCGCCGCGGCGTGAGGCGGCGCCGATGAAAATTTCCAGCTGCTCACGGGTCTTGGCCTGGCCCACATACTCTTGGAGCAGCTTGGGCCGCAGGGCCCGCTCAATCGCCTCTTCGCCGGGCGAAGTGGGCGCGGCCGAGACCATGCGGGCGGGCGCGGGAGCGAAGTCGTCGGTCTGGATGGTCATGGATGATGGCTATGGTACTGCGGCTAATGCGGCGCCTGCGGCTACAGCGGCTACCGCGCCGCCTTCAGGCCTGCCCGCCGCCCGATGGACGGCCCGCGGCCGCTCAGGTGCCAGGCACCGTCCCCAGCCAGGAGCGAAGGAGCGGGTAGGCACGGTCCATGCGGCCGAAGTAGTCGTTGGCGGTGGGGTCGCTGCAACTCGAAGAGCCTGCGAACAGGTGGCCGACGACATAGCGACGGCTTCCCACCTGGGCAAAGATCGGCGAGCCGCTACTGCCCTGGGCGGTGACGCCCCGGGTCCAGCGCAGCACCAGGTAGTTGCCGTCGGAGCCCTCGTCGGCCTGGCAGAAGTTGCCGACACAGCTGCCATAGGCGTTGACCCGTCCTTCGCTGAGCTTCAGGAGCTCGCCGCCCGGGTGGTGCAGGGCGCCCACGGCCACATCCAGTGCCGGCTGGCCCACCAGGGAGCCCGCATGAACGGCGCCCGTCGGCGGCCGGCCCGAGAGCTGAAGAAAACTCAGGTCGGAGCCAGAGGAGACTCTCAGCAAGGTGCTCCCTCCGTGCACCTCTACCGCGTTCGGGTTCGGCGCAGTGCTTTGGCAAGCGGCGCTGCGGTAGAACCAGTAGGTGCTGACAGTGGAGGCCTCAGTCTGTGTGCCCACGCAGTGGCTCGCAGTGAGGAAATAGGGCGTACCGCTCACCGCGGTATCGGCCATCAGCGTACCGGTACAGTAGTACGCGTAGTTGGGGTCCCCGTCGCGCATGTACTCCATGCGGGCGACCGCCCGCGCCTCGTAGGAATAAGACGACTCGCACGTGGCGTCGATATGGCAGGTTCCGATGTCGATCCCAGGCGCCGCTGCACGGCGCTGCGGGTCCAGGTTGGCCGCGTGGGTCCACCACAGGTGCGAGAGCCGCGGCACTGCCAAGCCCAACTCGGCGGGCGACACACCCGCCGGCAACTCCAGTTGGAGCGTCGCCTCCTCACCGGCGACCGTCGGCGTCCAAAACAAGGGGGCCGAAAGCGCCGAAGGGGGTGTGGTGCCTGTGCCAGCCTGCGCGTCACGTGCCAGACTGCCCAGCACCTCACTACCCTGAAGGCGGACGGGCGTGCCCGCCGTCCCGAACACGCGCAGCACCGCCTGCGAAGGTAGCTGGTTCACCACCAGCCCGAGCCGCAGGCCAGCCGCCCCCTCGGAACGAAAGGTCACGGCCGCCACCAAGCCGCCCTTAGCCGAGGGCTCCCATTGCAGCAAAGTGCCCAGGCTCTGGTCGTTCGCGGCCATGGGCACTGCCCGGCCCTGGCCAATGCGCACCGGCTGACCCGGGGCGCGCGGACCGGCCTCTAGGGCCGGATCGACCAAGGGGGAAAGCACGACCCGCGTCGGAACTACCGCCGGCACCGAGGGTTCAGGGGGGAAACTGCGCAACTGCACAAGCGACATGCTGGCTGTGCGCTCGTAGGGTTCGATACGCGGCGTGTTGTCGTTTGAACTTGGGCCAGGGTCGGTTCGCGAGCCGCCGCCGCCGCACCCCGTCAAAGCCAGTGCAAGGAGGCAAGCCAGCAGGCACACGGGCCCGCGCGAGGCCTGCAGAGCCGACCCGAGTGAAAAGCGCGGTGCAGGGCGAGGGGCGGTCGGCATGAATTGCTGGGTTTGCAGCTCGGGAGTGTCGACGGCGGGGCGAGGGCCGGGTATCAGCGCGCACGCCACAGGGTGGTCGGACGCAAGCCTGGGCCTTTCACTTGGCCAGCGCCTTGAGGGCGGCCTTGATGCCCTCGCTGACACCCACCCCCTCGGGCAGCGCCTTGAGGGCGGCGCCCGCCTCGCGGTCGCTGTAGCCCAGGGCCAGCAGGGCCTGGAGGATGTCGACCTGGGCGTCGCTGCGCGGAGGACCGCCCACCGGGCCCAGGTCAGCGCCCAGCTTGCCTTTGAGTTCGAGCAGCAGGCGCTCGGCAGTCTTCTTGCCGATGCCTGGCACCTTGACCAGCCGGCCGGCGTCCTGGGCGGTGATCGCCTGGGCAATCTCGGCCACGCTCATGCCCGAAAGCACCGACAGGGCCATGCGCGGGCCCACGCCAGAGATCTTGATCAACTGCCGGAACGTCTCGCGCTCGCCGGGAGTGAGAAAACCGTAGAGGATCTGCGCGTCTTCGCGGACCACGAAGTGGGTCAGGAGAGACACCTTCTCGCCCAAGGCCGGCAGGTTGTAGAAGCTGCTCATGGGGACGTCGACCTCGTAGCCAACGCCATGGCAGTCAACCAGCACCTGCGGCGGGTTGCGGTCGACCAAAGTTCCGGTGAGTTTGCCTATCATGGGGGTCCTAGGGCCAATTCAGACAGGCCCTGCATTCCGGAAATTATCAGCTTGATCCTGCGCCACACATTTTCCCCGCCTAACAACACCCGCCTGGCTCACCTGTGCGGCCCCACCGACGAGCACCTGCGGACGATTGAGGCGGGGCTGCAGGTCTCCATTGCCCACCGGCACGAACAGTTCAAGGTCGACGGCCCCAAGGCCAGAGCCCAGCGCGCAGTCGAGTTGCTTCAGGCCCTGTACGAGATCGCGGCACGTCCGATCGCGGCGGAGAAGGTGCAACTCATGCTCGCTGGCGACGCTGCCATGGAGCAGACACCCGATGGCGCGCCTGTGCTGCAAACCCGGCGCGCCGACCTGCGTGCGCGCACGCCCAACCAGACCGTGTACCTGGACAACATCGCCCAGCACGACATCACCTTCGGCATCGGCCCTGCCGGTACAGGCAAGACCTACCTGGCGGTGGCCTGCGCGGTGGACGCGCTCGAGCGTAGCGCGGTGCAACGCATCGTCCTCACCCGCCCTGCG
>JAURKV010000195.1 GCA_030831585.1 Ramlibacter sp.
CCCGCAAGACTGCGGCCAAGGAGGTGCAGGACAGCGTTTGAACTTATAGTTATCCACAGCCAGCGGCTTTGCCGCTGGCTCAAGTCCCCTGGTCAATATTCAATCGGCACAGGTGGTCAATATTGGATCGGCGCCAACAGCGTCAACAGCCGACGCCGCAGTACTGCTCGTGGATGCCCGCCAGGGCGTTGTCACGCAGACCCGACGGCATGCCTTTTTAGCCTCTTTGGTGGGCATCCGCCATGTTGTTCTGGCCGTGAACAAAATGGACTTGGTGGGCTATGACAAAAAGGTTTTTGACACCATCGTCGCCGATTTCACCCGCGTTGCGAAGTCGCTGGCGCTCGCGAGCATCACACCCATCCCTGTGTCAGCCCTCAAAGGCGACAACATCACCGAGCGGTCCGCACGCATCCCCTGGCATCCAGGCCCAACTCTGATGGGTTGCCTGGAGACCTTGCCAGTTGCAACCCCAAGCCAGAACGCCACGGTGTTCCCCGTCCAATGGGTGAACCGGCCGAATGCAAATTTCCGCGGTTTCAGCGGCACCCTGGCATCGGGACGCTTGACGGTCGGTGACGCACTTCGGGTAACGGCATCCGGGCAGACAGCCACGCTCGCGCAGATCGTCACCGCCGACGGTCAATTGAAGGCTGCCGAGGCTGGTGCGGCCTTAACCCTGGTACTGGACAAGGAGGTCGACATCTCTCGGGGCGATGTCCTGACACCGGCAGACGCGCCGGTGGAGATGACTGACCAATTCGAGGCTACGCTGGTGTGGCTGCACGATGAACCAGGCCTCGTCGGCCGCAGCTATGAGTTGAAACTGGCCAGCCAGTGGGCGAGCGCCAGCATCACCAGGCTGAAATACCGTATCGATGTGAACACGCAGGCGCATGAATCATGTGGCCAGCTGGCCTTGAACGACATTTCCGTCGCCAATCTGGCCCTGAGCAAGCCTCTGGCATGTGCACCCTATGAGGAGAGTGTTTGTCTGGGTGGCTTCATTCTGGTCGACAGGTTCTCTCACGCGACGGTCGGCGCCGGCATGATCAGACACAGCTTGAGGCGTGCCCGGAATGTGCACCGGCAGGCGCTCAGCATCACTCAGGTCGATCGGGAAAGGCTCAATGGTCACAGAGCGAAGGTCATCTGGTTTACAGGACTTTCCGGTTCTGGCAAATCAACCATTGCCAACGCCCTTGAAAAAGAATTGCACTCCCAGGGCAAAAGGACCTACGTTCTGGACGGTGACAACGTGCGCCAAGGGCTCAACAAAGATTTAGGGTTCACAGAGGCGGACCGTGTCGAGAACATCAGACGGATTGCTGAGGTTGCCAAGCTCATGATGGATGCGGGTCTCATTGTGATCACTGCGTTCATTTCGCCCTTTAAGCGCGATCGAGAAATGGCAAGAGAGCTCATTGGTCACGTGCAATTTCTGGAGGTCTATGTCAGTACGCCCCTGGAGGTATGCGAGCAGCGCGATGTGAAGGGGCTCTACAAACAGGCGAGGGCCGGCAAGATCCCCAACCTGACCGGCGTCAACAGTCCGTACGAAGTGCCAGATGCGGCTGAATTTGAAGCCAATGCAGGCAGCGAGTCGGTCGAGGAAATCGTCAGAAGGCTCGCTGAGTTGGTGGCCAGTGAAAAGGCTGTACTTTGAGGAATGACATGGCGGGTGCAGTGCTCGCCAGCACCAGACGCCCTGCTCCCCCTCTCTGAGCAGCGCGTCGGCAGACGCGCTTGCGCGAGGTCACGAAGTGTCCGAGCGGAAAGCTGCCGGGTCTTGGCTACAGGGTATTCCGGCTCTGTGAGGGCTATACTTTTTCCGACAGAGCAGAAACTGAATCCGGTGAGCGGAATTTACGGGCTCGCTTCAGTTCGCCTCATCCTGATGAAGGAACCGATGACAACCGTCTCACATGAAAAGAACCTGATCGGGCGCGTAGCGCTGGTGACCGGTAGCGCCAGGCGAATAGGACGGGCGATTGCGCTAGAGCTGGCGTCGCGAGGCGCCGCGGTGGTGGTGCATGCCCGCAGCGATCGGGCCAATTGCGAGCAAACCGTCAAATTGATTCAGGCTGCGGGCGGCCGCGCGATGCTCCAACTGGCAGACATCTCCATACCTGAGGAGGCGCAGCGGCTCGTTGATTTCGCCGTCGCCGAGTTCGGTGGTCTCGACATTCTGGTCAATAACGCAGCTGTCCGACGCACGGTCAAACTGGACCAATTGGGCCCCCGGGAATGGCGAGAGGCCATGGGCGTAATTCTGGACGGCGCTTTTTTCTGCGCTCACGCGGCCTACCCGCACCTGGTTCAAAGCGCAGCCGGTCGCATCATCAATATCGGCGGCGTCACCGCACACGTGGGCGCCCGGGACCGCGTGCACGTCGTGGCAGCGAAAGCGGGGCTGGTCGGTTTGACCAAGGCTCTGGCGCTCGAGCTTGGCCCGCGTGTCACCGTCAACTGCGTTGCGCCGGGCCTGATCGAGGATCCGGCCGACGATGCCGAAGCCACCCGGTTTCGCCGCAACCACTTCCCGCCCGAAACCATCCCCATGGGAAGAACTGGCGTCCCTCAGGACCTCTCTGGCGTCATTGCTGCTCTGTGCAGCGATCAGTTTTCCTGGGTCACCGGACAGACCGTTCACGTCAACGGCGGGATCTTCCTGTGCTGACCCAGCGAATCGCCGAGCACATGGCGACGGCGCAGCAACGCGAACTGCCGCCGGAAGTGAGAGAGAAGGCCAAGCTACACATTCTGGACACCGTCGCTGCGATGGTCTCCGGCACGCAGCTGGAAGCCGCTGCGAAGGCGATTCCCCTGGCCTTGTCTTTCGGAGGGCACCCAGACGCTCTCGTCATTGGTACGAACACCCGCGTCGGCGTTCTGCACGCGGCACTTGCCAACGGCATGCTGGCGCACGCCGACGAAACCGACGATTCCCACGCGCCTTCCCTCACGCACCCGGGTTGTGCCATCGTGCCGGCAGCTCTGGCGGTGGCGTCCCGTGAAAACGCCCATGGGCAGGCCTTGCTGCGCGCAGTAGTCGCAGGTTACGACGTGGGTCCACGTATCGCCGAGGCGCTGGGCGGCGTCGAGATTTTTGACCGCCACCACAGCTCCCATGCCATCGGGGGCGTCTTCGGAGCGGTCGCCGCCGCCACAGCCTTGTTGCGCCCTGATACGCGTCAGGCCGTCTGGGCGCTGGCTTATGCCGTACAGCTCGCGTCGGGCAATACCTGCTGGCGGCGCGACCCCGACCACATCGAGAAGGCCTTCGACTTCGGCGGCATGCCGGCGCACAACGGCGTTCTGGCGGCCATCATGGCCTCTCAAGGCTTCACCGGTGTCGCCGACGCTCTTGAAGGGAAACCGGGTTTGTTCGCTGCACATCCGGCCACGACGCGGCCGGAGCTGGCCATCGAACTCCTCGGCGAACGCTACGAGGTCATGCGCACGGCGATCAAGAAATGGTGCGTAGGCTCGCCGATCCAGGCGGCGCTGGACGCGCTGGAGCTGCTTCTTCAAGACCACCGGTTCACCGCGAGTGAAGTCGACCGAATCGTGGTGGACTTGCCGCGCGCGGCGGCTCCGGTGGTGGACAACCGGGCCATGCCAGCCGTGAACCTGCAGCACCAGCTGTCGCTCATGCTGCTCGATGGCGGCGTGACGTTCCACTCGACCCACGACCTGCAGCGGTTCAACGATGACGCCCTGCTTTCTCTGCGCCGCCGGATCTCCATCGATCCGCAAGACAACGCAGAGTTTGACCGCCACCCCAGGCAGGCCATCGTCCACGTGCATCTGCGAGGGGGTCGCGTCCTGACACAGCGTGTGCAACATGTGCGCGGCACTCCGGATAACCCGATGAGCACGTCGGAGGTCGTTCACAAGGCGGTGGACCTCATGCAGCCGATTCTGGGCGCACAGCGGGCGCAGACACTGGCTGACCGCATCCTGGGCTTGGAGCACGTTGCCCGCGTTCGAGAGCTTGATGCGCTGTTGGTCCCGAACAGCGTCCACGCCTGAGGATCGACCATGCCACCGCCCGATCAGAGATCCGCCGCTGCCACCCCTTTCCACTCCGAAGGATTGACCATGCCCTTTACCGAACAGAAATCCACCGTTGCCACCCATGCCCAAGCTTCCGTGATCTCCCGCCGCGAAGCGATCATCGCCGTGGGCCTGGGCCTGGGCCTGCATAGCGCGGCCCAGGCCCAAGCCGGGTATCCCTCGCGCCCCTTGCGCATGGTGATCCCGTCCAGCCCCGGCGGGACGGCAGATCTGCTCGGGCGCTTGGTGGCAGCCCGGCTCGCGGAGAGCCTAGGCCAGTCGGTCGTCGTCGAAAACAAGGCCGGTGCGAACGGGGCGATTGCGTCAGAGTTTGTGGCCCGCGCCCCGGCCGATGGCTACACCCTCCTAGTGGGTGCGATCGCACCCATTGCTTTGGCGCCCATCCTTGTCAAATCGACGCCCTACGACAGCTTGAAGGACTTCGAGCCGATCACCTTGGCGCTGGAAGCGAGCAACGTCCTGGTGGTGCACCCGAACGTAGCGGCCCGCAACGTCGCCGAGCTCATTGCGCAGGCCAGGGCCAAGCCAGGGACGCTGGCCTACGGCTCGTCTGGCAGCGGCACGGCGGGTCACCTGGCAGCCGAGCTGGCGGCCAGCATGGAGGATGTGCAGTTTGTGCACGTACCGTACAAGGGCGGCGGCCCCATGATGGCGGACCTGCTCGCTGGCCACATCCAGTTCGCTTTTGCCTCGTCGACCACGGCACTGCCCCAGGTCGCCAGCGGGAAATTGCGGGCCCTTGCGGTGTCGACGCGCAAGCGCATCAGCGTCATGCCCGACGTGCCCACGATGGCCGAGTCGGGGCTCCCCGGCTTTGATGCAAGCGGCTGGGCCTGCTTCCTGGCGCCAGCGGGAACGCCGGCTGCCATCGTGAACCGGCTCAACACAGAGATTCGGCGCGCCATGAACTCGCCGGAAGCACTCAAGCTGCTGAAGGCCGAGGGACTGGAGCCCTCCACGGGCACCCCGGCAGAACTCCGTGCCTTTTTGGCCGCTGAAATTGCCAAGTGGCGGCAGGTGGTCAGAGCGCGCGGGATCACCGCGAGCTGAAGGTGCTGCCCTGAAAGGGACAAAAAAAGCGCCCGAGGGGCGCTTTTTTTGGCTGTCTGGCGGAGAGGGCGGGATTCGAACCCGCGGAGGGCTATTAACCCTCACACGCTTTCCAGGCGTGCGACTTAAACCGCTCATCCACCTCTCCGAAGCGTTTGAGTGTAGCAGGCGGCACGGGGTCCTCTGCGCCTATGCGTCCAGGGCTCATAGTGCCGGAGGCCCGGGTCAAGACATCCGCCTATTTCAGATTCGGCACACTGATATTCGCCAGAGACCCGTGAGTCCCATGGAATGGGCCTTGGCTCCTCCCGCTCAACGCCTTACGAGCGAACAGAGGTCATAACCAGATTTCTATCGCCCCATAGGGCATTGCACCATTGCCAAAGTCCAAGGCAACCCGTGAAATACCGACCTAAGTAAACCGAGGAGACAACATGCCTGCATCCACCAGACTGAGCCCGCAAATTCAGCACGCCAACAAGCGGATGAGCCGGCGCGCCCTCCTGCTGGGTGCTTCCGCTGCACCATGGATGCTCTCCAGCGCTGGGGCGCAAACAGCGACGGACACCTATCCCAGCCGCCCGATCAAGCTCATCGTCGGATTCACGCCGGGCAGCATCGGTGACCTGTTCGTGCGCGCCCTCGCGCAGCTGATGGCCCCGCAACTGGGTCAGCCGATCGTGGTCGATAACAAGCCCGGCGCCAGCCAGGTCATCGGCGCCGAACTCGCGGCGCGGTCTGCACCAGACGGCTACACGCTGTACCTGGGCACGCAGGGCGGCTTGGTGCTGAACGCGGTTGTGCGCAAGAAGCTGTCGTATGACCCGATCGCGGACTTCACCCCGATCACGATGATGTTCGTCACGCCGATGTACCTGTATGTCAACCCTTCGGTACCTGCCAAGAACACGGCTGAACTGATCGCGCTAGCCAAGGCAAAGCCGGGGAAATTGACCTTTGCCTCGATTGGCCCCATCACCGCTGCGCATGTGCTCGGCGAAATGTTCAAGTCTGAAGCCGGTGTGGACATGCTGCACGTGCCCTTCAAGGGCGGACCCGAGGCGACCAATGCGCTGATTTCGGGGCAGGTCGATATCTACTTCAACGGCAACAACAGCATGGCGCAGGTCAAGCAGGGCAAGGCCCGCGTCATTGCCTCGGCCGGAGTCAAGCGCTCGGAAGAGCGCCCAGATCTGCCAACGATCGCCGAAGCTGGGGTGCCCGGCGTGGACCTCCTGCCCTGGTTCGGGCTGTTTGGCCCGGCGGGCATGCCGCGGCCGCTGGTCGAGCGCCTGAACCGCGAGTTTGTCGCCGTGCTCAAGTCGCCGGCGATGAAGGAGCGGGCCACCCAGATGGGTGTCGAAATCGTGACCAGCACGCCAGCCGCACTGACGAATCAGATCAAGGCCGAGACACCCCAGCTGTCGAAAGTGTTGCTGAAGGCGGGCGTCACACCGGAGTGATCAGTACTTGTCGAGGTTGAAAAACCTACGCGCGTTGTCGTACATGACCTTCTGTCGGTCTTCAGCCGACAGGCCGACCTCCTCCAGCACCTGGAGGCAGGCTGCCGGACTCCAGCAGGGGTAGTCGGTGCCATACATGACGTGGTCGACGCCATAGAACTCGAGCGCAAAACGCACACCCATCGCGTGCGGCGAGACGGTGTCGGTGACCATGCGCTTGAGGTAGGTGGTGGGTGACTTGGGCAGGTTCGCCCTGCCGGAGTTCTTGTCCATGCGGCCGGCCTGGTAAGGCAATGCGCCCCCCGTATGCGAAATCACCACTTTGAGGTCCGGGTGGCGCTCCATGATGCCCGACAGCACCAGCCGGTAGGCGGACACGGTCACATCGACCACCCGCCCCACGCTTGAATAGAGCGCGCCGTTATAGCCCTCCAGAATGTCCGGGAACTGGGCATCGGTCGGGTGCATGAAGATCGGCAGACCCAGGGCCTCGATACGGGCGTACAAAGGCTCCAGGCGCGGCGCGTCGATGTTCTCATGGGGGCCGACGCTGCCGGGGATGTTGACGCCCATCAGGCCCAGACCCACTGCGTGCTCGAGCACCTCGAGCGCCACCTGCGTGTCCTGCAAGGGCAGCGCGGCGCTGGCCCACAGGCGGCCGGGATAGCGACGCTGGGCGCCGGCCATCTCTTCGTTCCAGCGCATCGCAAGCGCCCTGCCCTCCTCCACGGGCACCTCAGAAAAATAAAGCGAAAACGGCCCGATGGAGCAGATCACGTCCACATCGTGCCCAAGTGTCGCCATGTGAGCGAACTGCTCGTCGAGGTCAAACCACTCAGCGTTCTGACGCGAGCGCCCGGTGGTGCCGGGGTTGCGGCACAGGTCATAGCCGCCGTTGGCATTGCGCTCAATACGCGGGTAGCTGGTGCGCTCGGCGCGAAGGGCTTCCTCGAACACCGAGCGTGGCCACCAGTGGAAGTGGGAATCGATGATGCGCATGGTTGTGGCTCCTCTTGTTTGCTACGGGGCTAGGGATGAATGGAAAGACCCTGGCCATTTTGGCTATCCTGCTCGTTAGCAGCATAGCCGAAGGCGGCGCGCAACTTGGGCATGGCAGACCCGCTCCCGGGTAGGCCCAGGACAGAGCGCACCGAGTCGAGTTCGGCCCCGCTGCCCAGCATGCGGCCCGCCTTGTCGATCAACTGGGCAGCGTCGTAGGCAAGCGCCGGGTCCCCTGGGCTGTCGGTCACCAGGATCTCGTGGTTGGTGCCGCCGACGCGGACGATCACGCGTGCAGGAAAGGCGGCTGGGTACAGGGCGTCGAGCGACGGGTCGGCCACCACACGTATCCGTGCAGCCAGCGCCGGCAGGCTAGGATCTTCGGGCCACACCTCGCGCGCCACGTCGTCGAGCAGTGCGGGATTCAGGGCCGCCAGCGCCAGTTGCCAGGGCGCGTTGACCAGCGTGGCCAGACGGTTGGTGCGTGGCGGGTCGCGATCGAGCATCGCGGCATACGGCGGTGGCACCTGCACCTCAATAGCCTCGATCTGTTCGGGCACGAGTTGATGCTGGGCGATCAACTGGCGCAGCCCGTGGATGGCCGCCAGCGCCTGTTTGGCCGACGCGTGGGGCTTGATGCTGAGGCCCTGGGTCAGCAGCCCGGTGGGCGTCAGTTGGTCAGGTGCGGCCAGCTCGCCGCCCACACTTTTCAACCACTCGGCATTGAGCATTTCTGGGTCGCCGTCGATGCCATCGGCGGCCGCCATCGCAGCCATGCAACCGCTGCGCACCGCCTCGCCAAACAGCCACCAGCGGCCTGAGCGCGTGCCCTGGAAGCGCCCGGGTTGCCTTGGCGCAGAAGACACGGCCAGGGCCAAGGCATGGCGCATGCGCGCAGGCGAGAGCCCCAGCAGGCGGCCGGCCGTGGCGGCCGCGCCAAAGGGCGCGACGATCAGGCTGGGCCACTGACCACGGGTCAACAAGCGGGCGCCGCCCGCCGCCAGCGCGAGCCGCAGCGCGAGCTCATGGCCCACGTAGAGCGCGTCGAAGAAATGGGCGGGTGGCGTGTCGTCGGTGGCAATCGCCACCGCCACAGGCACCGTCAGGGCCCCCACGGTCACGCAGGACGCGCGATGAATGTCATCGATCTCGGTGAGGCGCATGACCGCGGCGTTGGCCGCCACCCGGCCGAGCGGGCTGGCATCCGCACCCGCGACAAAACGCAGCAGCGCTTGGCCTTCCGCCGTGGCAGCGCCGGCCCGCAGGGCAACCAGGGCGTCGGCCGTGTGCAGCGCCAGATGCGGCATGCAATCGGCCGCCGACGCAGTGGCGGCGAACTGCGCCAGCGCGTCTATGGCCGGGGCTGCCGGGGGATTCGCCATGGTGCCTCAGGCTGCCGCTGGAGCCGCTTTCGCGGGTGCCAGTGCACCGGCGCCCATTCGCAGCGGTGCGCTGCGCTGCCAGGCCCCGCCCTCCAGTGCCAGTTGTACCGAGAACACCATCAGGCTGTTCTTGGGCAGGGCTTGCGCCGCAGGCTGGTCATGGCTTGCCACCACAGACAGCGGCGCCGGGCCGGTGCTCGCTTCCAGCGTCCAGCCAGTGAGTTGGCCCGGTGCTTTTGCGGCGAGTTGGGCCACCGCTTGGGGGCCGCCGATTTGCTGCAGGGCGCGATCAAACCAGGCATCG
>JAURKV010000196.1 GCA_030831585.1 Ramlibacter sp.
AGAGCATCTACTTCTTCGACCCCAATGGCCACCGGCTCGAGCTGGCGGCTGATTGCGGCACGCCCGAGATGATGGCCAAGCTAGGCGCGGTCAAGCGCGACATGCTCGAGGAATGGAGCCGCACCCGGCAGGCACCGAAACACGCCGCATGGATGCATGACGGCAGCCACACCTGAAGGGCGCTTGGTGTGTCCACTGCGTCGAATGCAAACGCCAATAGCCCCGCGGCCGTTCACACCCATCGACCCCCTCCCCTGATAAATCGCACATGACCCTCCTCAACGAAACCCACGACCCCGCGCTTCGCAGCTGGCTGGCCAGCGCCAACGCCCCCGGCAGCGACTTCCCCGTGCAAAACCTGCCCTTCGCGGTCTTTCGCCGAAAAGCTGCTACACCCAGTGAGACCTGGCGCGGCGGCGTAGCGATCGGCGACGCCATCGTCGACCTCGCCGCCCTGACGAAGACCGGCCTGCTCACCGGCCTGGCTGGCGAAGCTACAGAGGCTGGCGCGCAGGACAAACTCAACGCGCTGATGGCAATGGGCCCCAGGGCCTGGGGCGCGCTGCGCCTGGCCCTCTCACGCGCGCTGCGCGAAGGGGCGGCCGAGGAAGCGCCCCTGCGCGCCTGCTTGGTACCACAGAGCGAGGTGGAGTACGACGTGCCGGCCCGCATTGGCGACTACACCGACTTCTATACCTCCATCCACCACGCCACCAACATCGGCCGCCAGTTCCGTCCCGACCAGCCGCTGCTGCCGAACTACAAGTGGGTCCCCATCGGCTACCACGGGCGGTCTTCCAGCATCGTGGTCTCCGGGCAGGGCTTCCACCGCCCGCTGGGGCAGACCTTCCCGCCGGGCTCGTCGGCGCCCGTGTTCGGCCCCTGCAAGCGGCTCGATATCGAGTTGGAGATGGGCGTGTTCATCGGCCCGGGCAATGCCCTAGGCACAGCGGTCGGGATGAACGAGGCCGAAGACCATGTGTTTGGCCTGTGCCTGTTCAACGACTGGTCGGCCCGCGACATCCAGGGCTGGGAGTACCAGCCCCTGGGGCCCTTCCTCGCAAAAAACTTCGCCTCCACCGTCTCGCCCTGGGTGGTGACGCTGGAGGCCCTGGCCCCCTACCGCCTGCCCTTCACCCACCCCGAGGGTGACCCCCAGCCCCTGCCCTACCTGAACAGTGAGGCTAACCGCGCCCAAGGCGCCCTGGACATCCAGCTCGAAGTGCGGCTGCAGACCCCACGCATGCGGGACGCGGCCGAGGCCGGCGCACGCATCAGCCGCACCAGCTACCGCCATGCCTACTGGACGGTGGCCCAGATGGTGGCCCACCACACGGTCAATGGCTGCAACCTGCAGCCGGGTGACCTCTTGGGCACCGGCACACTCTCGGGCCCCACCCTGGATCAGGCCGCGGCCCTGATCGAACTGACCGAGGGTGGCAAAAAGCCCATCGAATTGCCCGGGGGCGAGACACGCACCTGGCTCGAAGACGGCGATACCGTCACGCTCCAGGGCTGGTGTGAAAAGCCGGGTGCGGCGCGCATCGGCTTTGGCCAGTGCGCGGGCACGGTGCTGCCTGCACGTAGCGCCTGAGGCAGTGGCAACATTGGGGCCGAGGCACAGGCAGTCAGACAAGCGCTGATCGACTGGCTGCCACGCTACCCCGTCACGCCGACCTCGACTGCCCAGGAGACTGGATCCATGAAGCTCTACAACTACTTCCGCTCCTCCGCCTCTTTCCGGGTGCGCATCGCCCTCGCGCTCAAGGGCCTGCCCTACGACTACGTTCCGGTCAATTTGCTCAAGGGCGAGCAGCACGCACACGCCTTTACCGCCATCTCGCCCACCGCCCTGGTGCCAAGCCTGGTCACCGACGAGGGCCAGGCGCTGGGTCAGTCGATGGCGATCATCGAGTACCTTGACGAGGTCCACCCCGCGCCGCCGCTGCTGCCGGGCTCTCCGTTCGATCGGGCGCGGGTGCGCGCCCTGGCGCAAACCATTGCCTGCGAAATCCACCCGCTCAACAATTTGCGGGTGCTGCAATACCTCAGCCGCGAGCTGAAGGTGGACGAGGAGCAGCGGAACAACTGGTACCGTCATTGGGTGCGGCTGGGGCTGGAGGCCTATGAGCGCGAATTGGCGCTGCTGCCCGCAGGCACCTACAGCTTTGGCAACACACCCACCCTGGCTGATTGCCTGCTGGTGCCGCAGATCTTCAATGCGCGTCGCCTAGACACCGACCTCAGCGGCCTGCCGCGCACGATGGCGGCCTTTGAGGCCTGCATGGCTCTGCCGGCCTTTTTGCAGACGCAGCCCTCGGCCTGCCCGGACAACGCTGCTTAAAGATGAGCAGTTAACGCCCTGGGGCCATGTCCTCGACCCCAGGCATCAGGAAAGCGTCCTGAATTGAGCGCTCCGCTGGCTAGGATGCCCCGCGTATCCCCGCACCCTCTACGGAGCCCCCATGCCCCGACGCCTGCTCGCCCTTCTCGCCGCTCCAATCCCTCTGGCCGTCCTGACCATCCTGCTGTCCCTGGGCCTGCATCTGCCACCGGCGACCGCAGCTGCAGCCGGCCCCGACACCGTAGCCCCTGCCGCATCCACCTCCTCCTCAGGCGGGGCGCGGGCCACCGCCGCCCGGGCCAACGCCTCGTCGGTCACCGTTGCCGCGGCGGCAGCCGCTTCAGCGATCGCACCGGCTGCGCCGCCCATCCCTCCCCTGCGCCTGGGCGTGATCGGCCCATTCTCCGGGCCCTCCTCCGACTTCGGCGTGCCCATGCTGCGCGGGGTGCAATTGGCGGTCGACGAGATCAACTTAGTGGGCGGCTTCCTCGGCCGCCCGATCGAGATGGTGGTACGCGACGACCAGGCCACACCGGCCATGGGCCTGGCCCAGTCGCGCAGCCTGGCCGATGCCAAGGTCTTCGCCACCCTGGGTTTTTGCAACACCGGTGTGGCCATGGCCTCGCTGGAGGTGTTCCAGCAGGCGCAGATTCCCCTCATCGTGCCCTGCGCGGCTGGTAGCCCCGTCACAGCCAAGTACCCGCCGCGCGAGAGCTATGTGTTTCGCACCTCGGCCCGCGACAGCCTGCAGGCCGAGGTGGTGGTGGCCGACCTGGAGCGTCGGGGCTGGACCCGGGTGGCGATCTTTGCCGACGAGACCGCCTATGGCGAGTCGGGCCTCGCCGATGTACGCCGCTCTCTGGCGCAGCGCCAGCTCACGCCGGTGTACGTCGCGCGCTTTCCGCTCGGTGCCAAAGACCTGAGCGAGCCGCTCAAGGCGGCCCGCGCAGCGGGCGCCAACGTGATCTTCACCTACACCGTTGGCAAAGAGAACGCGGCCATCGCCCTGGGCCGACAGGCACTGCGCTGGAACGTGCCCCTGGTGGGCGGCTGGCCGCTGTCCTTCCCCTTCTTCATTGAGGGCGCAGGCGAGGCGGGCGAGGGCGCCTTGATGGCGCAGACCTTCATCGCCGAGCCCAGCAACGAGCGCCGAGCCGCCTTCCTCGCGGCCTACGCGCGCAAATACAGCGCTCGCCGCATCCCGGTGCCAATGGCGGCGGCTCAGGCCTATGACGCCACTTGGATACTGCTCTACGCCCTGTTCGGGTTAGGGGATGGCGAGGTCGATGGGCCCCGACTCAAGGCCTCGCTCGAGCGCCTGCCACGCACCTACTACGGGGTGGTGGCCACCTACGAGCGGCCCTTCAGCCCCGACGACAAGGATGCGATCACGGCGAACATGCTGGTCATCGGTCAGGTGAAAAAGGGCGCGGTGACCTTCGCTTATCCGGAGGATGCACGGCGCAACCTCTTCATCCAGCGCAAGCGATGAATATCATTCAGCACGAGCGCTGAGCTTCAATCAGCACGAGCGCTGAGCCACAGCGACAGCCCTGGCAACCTCAGAAGGTCCCAGGGTAGGCGCCGCCGTCAATGAGCAGGTTCTGGCCGGTGATGTAGCCCGCCTGTGCGCTGCACAGGAAGGCGCAGGTCGCCCCAAACTCATCGGCCTCGCCGAAGCGACCGGCCGGCACGGTCTTGCGCCGGCTCTCGGCCACCGCCTCGGCGGATTGCCCCGTCTTTTTGGCCGCGCCCTCGAGCGTCGTCCGCAAACGGTCGGTATCGAAAGCACCAGGCAGCAAGTTGTTGATCGTGACGCCCGCCGACACCAGCTTGCCGTTACGCGCCAGGCCCGCAATGAAGCCAGTCAGCCCACTGCGCGCGCCGTTGGACAGGCCCAGGATTTCGTTGGGCGCCTTCACCGCGCCCGAGGTGATGTTGACGATGCGGCCGAAGCCGCGCGAGGCCATGCCGTCCACCGTGGCCTTGATCAATTCGATCGGCGTGAGCATGTTGGCGTCCAGGGCGCGGATCCAAGCCTCACGGTCCCATTCGCGAAAGTCTCCGGGCGGTGGGCCGCCGGCGTTGGTGACCACGATGTCATAAGCGCTGCCGCGGACAGCCAACGCCGCAGCGCGGCCTTCGGGGGTGGTGATGTCGGCTGCGACCGTGAGCACCTGGGTACCGGCCGGCACCTCAGGGTCAGCCCGAAGGGCAGCCGCGGCCGCCTCCAGGGCCGGTGCGCCACGCGCCACGAGCACCACATGCGCACCTTCGCGCGCCAGCGCGCGGGCACAGCCCAGGCCCAGGCCCTTGCTCGCGCCGCCCACCAAAGCCCAGCGGTTTTTGATGCGGTAATCCATGTCGAATGTCTCCCAAAAAAATCAATTGCATTGCCAAAGATGCTGGAGAGGTGGCCTCGTCTTCAGGCGCGCGCCTGACTGAACATCCACACGCCCACCAGCACCAAAATCGTCCCCAGCCCGACCCACACGGTGAACGGCTCGCCGAGCAACACGGCCCCCAGAAGTATCGTAGACAGCGGACCGATCATGCCAGCCTGGGCCGAGGCCCCCGGACCAATGCGCTCGATCGCCATCATCAGAAACAAGATCGGGAATACGGTGCACACGGTGGCGTTCAGCAATGACAGCCAGATCACGGCCGGTGCCACCGCAAATGCCGACTCCACCGGCCGCAGCAGAACAAAATGCAAAATGCACAGCACACACGCCACGGTCGAGGCAAGGCCGACCAGGCGCAGCGAACCCAGTACATGCACCAGACGGGCACTGGCCAGCAGATAGCAGGCATAGCTCACCGCGCTGCCCATGATGAGGGCCGCGCCCAGAACCACATCGGCGCCCTGCTGCCCAACCTCACGGCCAAACACCAGCAGCACGCCCGCATAACTGGTCGCCATTGCCAGCCATTGCCGGGGCAGGATGGGCTTGCGGTACAGGACCCAGCTCATCACCACCACCAGGGTCGGGCTGAGATACAGGATGAGCCGCTCCAGCGAGGCGGTGATGTACTGCAAACCAGCGAAGTCCAGCAGGCTCGCGAGGTAGTAGCCGATGAAGCCCAGGAACAGAACACCTACCCATTGGCGAGCACTCAGCGCCGCCTGGCCACGGCTGGCCCACCAGGCGATGAGGACGAAGATGGGCAAGGCGAACAGCATGCGCAGCATGAGCACCATGAGCGCATCGACCCCATGCCCATACATCAGCTTGGCGAGGATGGCCTTGCCACTGAAGGCGATGGCGCCCAGAACCGCCAGCCCGAAACCGACGGCACGGCCCGAGGGGGCGCCGCGCGGGGGCAAATTCGGCACTGAACTCATTCAACCTCCTCGCCTGATTGTCGCAGGGCATAAAAAAGCGCCTCGGAGGGCGCCTTTTCGTGAAAAAGCGCCCCGAGGGGCGCTTTTTAGCGGGGTGAGGCCAGGGCCTCAGTCTTCTTCTTTGAAGACGTTCTCTCGCTTGCTCTTCATGGAGGGCAGCAAAACGATGACGAGCAGCAGCAGCGCGACCGCCAGCAGGCTGGCCGACAGCGGACGGGTCACGAACACGCTCCAG
>JAURKV010000197.1 GCA_030831585.1 Ramlibacter sp.
ATCGGCGGGTTGGTCACCTGCGCAAACAACTGCTTGAAGTAGTTGTAAAGCGGCTTGTTCTTGTCGGACAGCACGGCCAGCGGGCTGTCATTGCCCATGGAGCCGATGCCCTCTTCGCCGGCCTGCGCCATCGGCGACATCAGGAACTTGATGTCTTCTTGCGTAGTACCGAAAGCTTGCTGCAAGTCGAGCAGTTTTTCTTCTGACACTGGCGCGTTGGCGGTGCTTTCTTTCACATCGTCCAACTTGATGCGCAAGTTCTCGATCCACTGCTTGTAAGGCTTGCTGCTCGCAAGGTTGGATTTGAGTTCCTCGTCGTCGATCATGCGACCCTGCTCGAGATCGATCAGGAACATCTTGCCCGGTTGCAGGCGCCATTTGCGCACGATCTTGTTCTCGGGAACGGGCAGCACGCCGGACTCGGAGCCCATGATCACCAGGTCGTCGTCGGTGATGCAATAGCGCGAAGGGCGCAGACCGTTGCGATCGAGCGTCGCGCCGATCTGGCGGCCGTCGGTGAAGACGATCGAGGCCGGGCCGTCCCAGGGCTCGAGCATCGCCGCGTGGTATTCATAGAAGGCCTTGCGGCGCTCGTCCATCGTGGTGTGCTGCTCCCAGGGCTCGGGAATCATCATCATCACCGCCTGCGAGATGGGGTAGCCCGCCATCGTGAGCAGCTCGAGGCAGTTGTCGAAGGTGGCGGTGTCGGATTGGTCGGCGAAGCTGATCGGATAGAGCTTGCGCAGGTCCTCGCCGAGCACCGGCGAGGACATCACGCCCTCGCGCGCCTTCATCCAGTTGTAGTTGCCCTTGACCGTGTTGATCTCGCCGTTGTGGGCGACATAGCGGTAAGGGTGGGCCAGCGGCCACTCGGGGAAGGTGTTGGTCGAAAAGCGCTGGTGCACCAAGCCCAGGGCCGAGACGCAGCGGGCGTCTTGCAGGTCGAGGTAGTACTCGCCCACCTGGTTGGCCAGCAGCAGGCCCTTATAGACCACCGTCCGCGAGGACATGCTGGGGACGTAGTACTCCTTGGAGTGCTTGAGGTGGAGGTTCTGAATGGCCGCGCTGGCGGTCTTGCGAATCACGTAAAGCTTGCGCTCGAGCGCGTCTTGCACGATCACGTCATTGCCGCGACCGATGAAGACCTGGCGCAGCACGGGCTCTTTCGCGCGCACGGTGGGCGACATCGGCATCTCGCGGTTCACCGGCACATCACGCCAGCCGAGCAGCACCTGGCCCTCGGCCTTGATGGCGCGCTCCATCTCCTGCTCGCAGGCCAGGCGGGAGGCGTGCTCTTTGGGCAGGAAGATCATGCCGACGCCGTACTCGCCCTGCGGCGGCAAGGCGACGCCCTGCTTGGCCATTTCTTCACGGTAGAGTTGGTCTGGGATCTGGATCAGGATACCCGCGCCGTCGCCCATCAGCGGATCGGCCCCGACCGCGCCACGGTGGTCGAGGTTTTCAAGAATCTTGAGCGCCTGGCCCACGATGGCATGGCTTCGCTGGCCTTTGATATGGGCGACGAAACCCACGCCGCAGGCGTCGTGTTCGTTGGCCTGGGAATACAGGCCCTGTTGTTGCAGGTGGGCGATCTCGTCGGCCGTGGCGGCGGATGAGGTAACAGCCGGACCGGCGGGGAGATGGGCGGGCGTGGTGGACAGGGCCATGACGATTCCTTCGCAGACTTTCACGGGACCGGGGAGCATAGTGCAGCGCAACACGGCCGCCAAGCGAAATAAAAGGGGTCAGATCCCTATTAATTCAGCCCGATGACCTTCGAAAAATAAATAGGGGACGGATCAGATGCCCCCACGGTCCTCAAGGAAGGTCCGTGTCGGGCGGCTTGTCCCCGAGTGCCCGCCCCGCCTCGGTGAGGCGGCGTCGCGGGCGACCCGGTTTCCCCCGGCTCAGTCGGCGCGGCGTCTGCTTCTGCAGGCCGGCAAGAAACACCTCGTCCCCCAGCGCCCAACCGTGGACTGCCGAGTCCACCAGAGCCTGCTGCTGGGCCACAGTGACCCCCCGCTCCACCGCCTGGGCGTAGCCCTGCTCGCGGGCAAAAGGTGTGTTTCCAAGAGCCCAAACAAGAGAGTGCGGACTCACCATCTTTTCTACAACTGCACCGACGTAGTGCCCGTGACTGGACCAAGCCCAATCCTGGGGCCGCTCGACCTTGCCGGAACGGACCGGGTTGAGGTCGAGGTAAGCCATGCAGGGCAGAAGCCAACTCTCTGCCTGTAGCACCGCGCAACGGTAGCGCCCCTCCCAAAGGGTGCCGGAGCGACCGTGGCGCTGGTTGAAATAACGCACATACCGACGCCCAAGGCCTTGCATCATCCGTGCCAAGCCTCCGTCCTGCCTGGGGGTGGCCAGAAGGTGAAAGTGGTTGTCCATCAGCACATAGGCGTGCAGGTCAACACCCGCCTCCAGCGCCTGCTCGGCCAGAAGGCGGCGGAGGGTGTCGAAGTCCGCCGGGTCGGCGGCAATCGGGGAGAGGTTGTGGCCCCGCTGGAGGATGTGGTGCGGGAGACCGGCAAGGGTCAGTCGGGGCAGGCGGGCCATGGGGTCATCTTATGACGAGTCTGACCCTGTTTTCTTTTCAAGAGAGGCGCAAGCGCTAGGGACGGCTGATTGACCAGGACAGCGCGATCCGGTCCGAGCGAATCAGTGCCACTGAAAAATAGGCCACCATGCCCTGCCGGTCGACCAGCGCGCGACGAAGGCGGCCCAGCGTGTCGCCTTCGTGCAAGCCCAGATGCGCTGCCGTCTCGGCATCGGCTAGGGTCAGGGTGAAGCTTTGACGCATTTCCACCAAGTTCGAGGCGTCCAGATCTTCCAGGACCACCAGGGCCATCTCCTGGTCAAAACGGGAGGGCGACTGCTCGTAATAGTGACGTGCCACGAACAGCTCCACCACCCGAAAGGGTTCAGATCGTTCGTCCAGATGCACCCGGCGCATGCGCCGGTAAGCAGGGGCAGCTATCCCCTCATGGGGTAGCAAGGGCGGCGGGGCGTCGTCGGCCTCCAGGATCAGCCCCCGGTGCTCTCGCAACTTGTCGGAAAGCTGGGGCCAGCCAACCTCGGTGACGGGGGGCGCCAGGCGCGGCGGCGCCTCGGCGACAAAGGTCCCACTGCCGCGACGGGCGCGAATGAGGCCCTCCTCGGTGAGCAGGCGCAGCGCCTCGCGCACCGTCACCGGAGCCACCTGAAAGCGTTGGGCCAAGGCGGCGATGGTGGGCAATTGCGAGCCGGCCTGGAGTTCACCCGCAGCCATCTCGACCCGCAGGACTCCCGCAATCCGGCGGTACAGCGGACTGGTGTTGTGGGGGGCCAGATGGGCGGAAGACATCAAACGAGGGTGAAGAATGGGGCCTATTGAAAGGGTAGGCGGGTGAGCTGGTGAGCGAGTGATTGGGCGATCAACGATTGGATGCTTGAGCACCAACTATAGAGGCCTCGATTATGCTGGTATGCTGCTCTACCAGCATACTTATCTGGCGAAATGCATCCTGCCATGCGTTCGCCAGCCAGCCTTCTTCAGGAGCCTTGGATGTCCCTGCCCCAGCGCCTCGTGATCTTTGTCGCCGACAACCACAACCGGGCGATCCTCGGCTGCTATGGCCACCCGGTGGTGAAGACGCCTCACATCGACTCCATCGCCCGCCGCGGCACCCGCTTCGCCAACGCCTACAGCACCAGCCCCTTGTGTTGCCCGGCGCGGGCGGCCATGGCGACCGGCCGCTACCCGCACCAGACCGGCTACTGGGACAACGTGATGGCCTACGACGGCGCCATCCCGAGCTGGATGCACCGCCTGCGCGAGCAGGGGCATCACGTGACTGCCATCGGCAAACTGCACTACCGCAGCGAAGACGACGACAACGGGTTCACCCAGGAAATCCTGCCGATGCACTTACATGAAGGCAAGGGCGCGGTCAAAGGCCTGCTGCGCGGATTCGACGCCCAAAAGCCCAAGGAGCCGGGCGTGATGATGGGCCTATACGACGACCTCTCCAAGGAAGGCGACACCCACTACCAAGACTACGACCGGCAGATCACCGAGCAGGCCATCTCGTGGCTACGTGAGCACCAGCCGGAAAACGGCAAGACCTCGGTGCTGGTCGTCTCTTACATCAGCCCGCACCCGCCTTTCACCGTGGCCAAGCGCTTCCTGGACATGTATCCGCTCGAGGACATGCCCCTGCCTCCGGAGCTGGGCCCGCCCCCCTACCATCCCTCGGTTGAATTTGCGCGCCAGCTCGATGGCATGCCGCCCGAGCTGGACCCGGCGGTGCTGCGTCGCATCGCCGCCGCCTATTTCGGCTTGATCACCCACATGGACGAACAGATCGGCCTGGTGCTGGAAGAAATGAAGTCGCGCCAGGTGTTGGACGACACGCGCGTGATGTACACCAGCGACCATGGCGAGCTGTTTGGCGCCCAAGGCTTGTTCGGCAAGCGCTGCCTGCTGGAAGGCTCCGCCGGGGTGCCGCTGATCCTCGCGGGGCCGGGCATTGCGGCCGGGCATGTGTCGCAGCAGATGGTGTCCCACGTCGATTTGTTTCCCACCATCGTAGATCTGGCGGGTGGGCAACTGGCACCGGCCGATGCAGACCTGCCCGGCCACTCGCTGTGGCCGGCGACCCAGGGGCAAGACGATCTGGACCGTCCGGTGTTCGCCGAGTACCACGCCCAAGGCTCGCGCACGGGCGCGTACCTGGTGCGCCAGCACGGCGCAAAAATGATCTTCCATGTGGGCATGCCAACCCAGGCTTTTGATCTAGCGGCCGACCCCGATGAACTGCACGATCTGCACGGCACATCGGCCGGTGACGCGATCGAGCGGGCGCTCATGCCCATTCTTCTGGCGCAATGTGACCCCGAGTTACAAGATGCGCGCGCCAAGGCCGCACAACGCGACAAGGCGCATGCCTACGGCGGGCCCGAGGTGGTGGGGCAAGAGGCCTTCATTGCCTTCACACCGCCACCGGGCGTGTCTGCAGAAGAAGCCTGGGCCAGCCTGGACGCAGTGTCGGGCGCTGCCAAATGAGCCTCGACCGCTTGAACCTGGAACGCTTTGCCCGCATCGACCTGTGCCACGCGCCCACGCCGCTGGAGTTCATGCCCCGGCTCACCGAGCATCTGGGCGGCCCGCGCCTGTGGGTCAAGCGCGATGACTGCACCGGCACCGCTCTGGGGGGCAACAAGGCACGCAAGCTGGAGTTTCTGCTGGGGGAGGCATTGCGACAGGGGGCGAACCATGTGGTCACCCTCGGCGCACTGCAATCGAACCACGTGCGGCAAACCGCCGGGGCGGCAGCGCGCCTGGGGCTAGCCTGCACGGTCATCCTCGAGCACCGTCACCCCGACCCGGATGCCGATTACCTTCGCAACGGCAACATGCTGCTCTACCTGCTGTTCGGGGCGAACATGGTCTTTCGCCCGGGTGGCACCAACATGCTGGCCGCGCTTCACGAGGTCGGTGCGGAGTTAAGCGCGCAGGGGCAGCGGCCCTACCTGATTCCCACGGGCGGGTCCAACCCGGTGGGAACGCTGGGCTATGTGAAGGCGGCGCAAGAACTCTTGCAGCAAGCGAAGGACAAGAACTTTGTCCTGGATCAGATCGTGGTGGCCAGCGGCAGCGCCGGCACCCAGGCGGGCTTGGTGGTGGGGCTGGCTGCAGAGGCCAGCACGGCAGTCGTACAGGGCTTCGCGGTCAGCCAGGTGGAACATTTGCAGCATCAGCGCGTCGCGGCCCTGGCGGCGGCGACAGCCAGTTTCATCGGCGGCCACCCGTCTGAGCTGCCGCCGCAAGCGGTGCGCGTCAACGCCGACTACCTCGGCAAGGGCTACAGCATTCCCTCGGAGGCCATGGTCGACGCGGTGCAGTTGGTCGCCCGCCTGGAGGGCCTCCTGCTCGACCCGGTCTATACCGGCAAGGCCATGGCCGGCTTGATCGACTGGGCCCGGACCGGTCGCTTTCGGCGCGACGAGAACGTGGTGTTCATCCACACCGGCGGTCAGGCGGGGCTCTTCGGCTTTTGCGACACGCTGAGCCAGCCCCGGCCAGCCATCACAACGAACAAGGCAGCCTGATGCAAACCCACTGGATCGACAACCGCGCAGTGCCTGGCGACGGGCTGGGGATCGACGTCCTCAACCCGGCGACGGAGGAACGCATTGACACCATTCCCCGAGGCCAAGTCGACGCGGTGGACGCCTGTGTGGCTGCAGCCCGCCGCGCCTTTGAGCGCTGGGCGGGGCTGTCGCCAACGCAGCGGCAACAACTCATTGGCACTGCCATCGACCGCTTGGCGAGCATCAGTGACGAGGTCGCACATTTGCTCACGCGCGAAATGGGCAAGCCCTTGTCGCAGGCCAAGAACGAGGTCTCCAAAGCCATGCAAGGCATGCGCGCCTCGGCTGAAATGGTGATTCATTTGCGCAGCGGCCAGCAAATGGCGGGCGACCTGGAGCTCAATTTCCAGCAACGCTGTGCGCGCGGCGTGGCCGCCTGCGTGATGCCCTGGAACTATCCGGTAGCACTCGGGCTCGACAACGTGGTCCCCAACCTGCTGGTGGGCAACACCGTGGTCTGGAAGCCGTCCGAAAAAACACCGCTGACCTCACGACTGGTGGTCGAAAAAATCTTCGGCCATCTGCCGCCCGGTGTGGTCAACCTGCTGCTGGGCGATGGGCCCACCACAGGCGACGCCCTGGTGCGGCACCCGCAGGTGGACCTGCTGGTGTTCGTGGGCAGCGAGCCGACCGGGCGCCATCTGGGGGGCATCTGCGGCCAGCACCTGAAGAAAGCAGTGCTGGAGCTGGGCGGAAAGGACGCTCTGATCGTGGACGAGACCGTGGATGTTGCGACGGCAGCCCGCTACGCGGCAGACGCCGCCTTTGCCAATGCGGGCCAGATCTGCACCTCGATCGAGCGGATCTATGTGGCCCGAAAAATCTTCCCCGAGTTTCTGGCGGCACTCACCGCGCAGGCGCGCGCCATCCGGGTCGGCAACGGGCTGGACGCTGCAACGCAGATGGGGCCGCTGGTCGATCGCGGCCAATGGGAGCGGGTGTCTCGCCAGGTCCAGGAGGCCGTCGCCGCGGGGGCCACGGTGCATCACGGCGGCGCGCCGCTGCCCGGCCC
The DNA here is from genome assembly GCA_030831585.1 of Ramlibacter sp. Classification (GTDB taxonomy): domain Bacteria; phylum Pseudomonadota; class Gammaproteobacteria; order Burkholderiales; family Burkholderiaceae_C; genus Ramlibacter. Next base: position 7,148 of record JAURKV010000197.1, read on the forward strand.
GGGTTTTTTCTACCCGCCCACGGTGCTCACGCAGCTCGACCCGGCCTGCAGCCTGATGCAGGAGGAGACCTTCGGCCCGGTGGCGCCCTGCTTGGCCTTTGACGATTTCGAGGAAGCCATTGCCCTGGCCAATGCCTCGCACTTCGGTCTGGCGGCCATGGTCATGACGACCTCGGCACCGCGCGCGCTGCGCGCGATCCACTCCTTGCGCGCCGGCATGGTCAAGATCAACACGATGCGCGGCAAGGCGCCGGGTGGCACCTCAGAACCAGTCCGAGGCAGTGGCTTGGGGCAGGGCTATGGCATGGAGTTTTTCCATGAAATCACCACGCAGAAATCGGTGTACTGGCGGGCGGTTCCGAGTTGACGCTGTCTGAGCGTCACCCGCCCGACTGATGACCCCCGATCAGCCCGCTGTCACGGGCAGCCGCGCGTAGCGCTGGGCTTCCAGCGCCTCGATACCAAACTGGGCCAGCAGCGCCCGCAGTCGCTCGGCGGCACTGCGCTTGGGCTGTCCGGTGTGGCGCGCCAGGATCAGTTCGTTTTTCATGCTGTGCTCCCAGCCCACCAGCTCGGTCACGGTGACCTGGTAGCCACAGGCCTCCAGGTACAGGCAGCGCAGCACGTTGGTCAATTGGCTGCCCATTTCACGGGTGTGCAGTGGGTGGCGCCAGAGTTCGGCCAGCGGCGTGCGCGCCAGGGACAGCGCCTTATTCTCCCGCAGCCGCGACGCGAGTTCGGCCTGGCAGCAAGGCACCAGCACCATGAACTTCGCCTGGCGGGCTAGGCCGAAGTCGATCGCGTCGTCGGTGGCAGTGTCGCAGGCGTGCAGCGCGGTGACCATGTCGATGCGCTGCGGCAAGGCCGGCGACTCCACCGCCTGCGCGGCACTCAAGTGCAAAAAGTGCATGCCCGTAAAGCCGAGACGCGCGGCCAGTTCCTGGGAGCGCTGCACCAGCTCGGGCCGGGTTTCAACGCCAAAGACCTGGCCCATGCCGCGGGGCTGCAGAAACAGGTCATAGAGGATGAAGCCCAGATAGGACTTACCGGCTCCATGGTCGACGACGGTCGGGTGGCCTTCGGCAGGCGGCACTTCTTCCAAGAGCTTCTCGATGAACTGGTAGAGGTGATAAACCTGCTTGAGCTTGCGGCGTGAGTCCTGATTGAGCTTGCCCTCGCGGGTGAGGATATGCAGCTCCTTGAGCAGTTCGACCGACTGGCCGGCGCGCAGCTCGGGGAGCGCGGGTACCGCGTCTTGCTTGTTCGGCTTCATGCCCATTCCTGGCTCAGTCGCGCCCAGCCCTCAGGGCCCAAGCGGCGCAAGGTGGCGATGTTGGCCTCGTAAATCGCACTGGCGTCCGGAAAAGCCTGCACCGCGCGGGTGATGCTGTCCGCGCGCAGCAGGTGCAGCGTCGGGTAGGGCGAGCGGTTGGTGAAATGCGCGATGTCGTCTGGGTCAGCGCCGGCGAATTCGAACTGCGGGTGGAAATAGGCCAGTTGCAGCACCCCGTCCAGCTCGCGCCGGGCGAGCAAACGCTCAGCCTCGCCGATGAAGCCGTTGAACTCAAAGAAATCCGGCAGGGCCTGCGGCGCGATGAGCAAGCTGGTGTCGCGTACTTCAGGTACACAAGCCATCAGGCCGTTCACCTCTTGCTCCAGTGCAGCCAGCAGGTCGTTCCAGCCGGTGGCCGGCGTTACCGCGTAGTGCACCTGGCCCTTGGCCATGACCGCCTTGGCGAAGGGGCACAGGTTCAGGCCCACCACTGCATGGGTGAGCCAGCGCCGTGTGCGAGAGACGACGAGGTCTTCGCCATGATGTTTCATGAGATCGATTGTAGGAAGCCCTCTGAACACGCCTGCGCAAGAATAAAAACAACATTAAATTATCTTTAAAGTAAATTTTGACAACAGATATGTAATGTCCAAAGACTCCCCTGCCCTGCAAGCCCTGCCCTCTGGCGCCGCCTCAGCCCTGCGCGCGCTGGGCTCAGACTTGGCCACGGCACGCAAGCGGCGGCGCCAATCGCAGCGCGAATGGGCGCAGCGACTGAACGTGTCTGTGCCCACCGTGGCACGGATGGAGCGAGGCGACCCCTCCGTTTCAGCCGGCATCTATGCCACGGCCCTCTGGCTGGTCCAGCGGCACCAGGCACTCGCCGAGCTGGCACGCCCGCAGGAGGACCTGGCCGTCCTCGAGGCCGAAGTCAGCCAGGCGCAGGAGCGCTACCGCCGTGTCTGAGGTCGTGTCTGAAGCCCCGTTTGCGCCCCAGGATCGCCTGTCCGTCTGGTGGCTGGGCGACCCTGCACAGCCCAAGCGGGTGGGAGAGGCCCAACTTGTGCAGGGCGGGCGCAGCGTCGCGCTGCGCTATGCGGACACATGGCTCGCCCAGGGCTTTGCGCTGAGCGAAGACTTGCCGCTGACCCGGGAGCTCTTTGTTCCGAGGGAGAAGGACAGCGCCGCCGGCGCGCTAGACGATGCGCGGCCCGACCGTTGGGGCGAGCGCCTGATTCGCAAGTTCCAGCCAACGCCTCGACTGTCCCTGCTCGAGTACCTGCTGTTCGCGGGCGACGACCGCTACGGCGGGCTCGGCCTCAGGTTGGACGAGGACCGCTACCGGCCCTGGCACACGCCACCACTGCCCGGCTTCGCAGAGCTGGGCGCTATGGCCGAGGTCGTCCGGCAAGTGCTGGCCGGCGAGCCGGTACCCCAGCCCCTGCAGCGGCTCCTGCGGCCTGGTGCCTCCTTGGGCGGTGCGCAGCCGAAATCACTGCTGCAGATGGAAGGCCGCACCTGGCTGCTCAAGTTCAACGAGGAGGTGGAGGGGGACATGGGCCTGACCGAGCACGCTGCGATGCGCTTGGCCGCCGCCTGCGGCATTGAGGTGGCGACTACGCGCGCCCTGCCGCTGACCGCCGCCGACACCGGAAAGCCCCCACCCACGCCCTGGCGATCGAGCGCTTCGACCGCCAGGGTTCCCTGCGGCTTCAGGCCATGTCTGCGCATGTCGCATTGCGTGCGGCCGGCGATGTACCGGGCTATTCCGATTTCGCGCAACTGCTACGGCGCATGCTCCCGGCGGCCGACATCGCCGCTGCACAGGGCCAGCTATTCCGACGGATGGTCTTCAACATCCTGATCGACAACACCGACGACCACGAGAAGAACCACGCCCTGCTGCGCCAGCCTGACGGGCGCTGGCGATTGGCACCAGCATTCGACGTGCTGCCCACGGCCCAGGGCCTGGGCCACCAACAACTGCGAGTAGGTACAGATGGCCATGTGTCCACGCTCGCCAATGCACTGTCCGAGTGCGCGGCATTCGGCCTGGGCCTGACCGCTGCTCGGGCGATCGTCAAGGAGGTGAGCCGCACGGTACAAGGCTGGCAGGACGCCTTTCTGCAACAGGGCATGAGTGCTGTCGACGTCGCGCGCCTCGCCCCATTCATCGACCGCGAAGCGCTGCGTGCCGAACGCGAGAAAGCGGCTCTCGCCTGACGCGTGACCCGTCCATGGCGCTGTACGGGCGCACCGCGTCCAGGACACCGCGGACAAGCGACTTGAGCGAGCTCAGTGAACCGTGCTGCGCGCGTGCCCAATGCGACCGGCCAGCCAAAGCCCGATCACGGCGCACAGCCCGGTTACGCTCCAACTCCATTGCCAGCCACCGGTCTGACTGGCAAGCAAGGCCACTGCGGGCGGCCCGGCGAACTGGCCAAAAGACGACCACTGCTGCATCCAGCCCACGGTGGTGGACACCGTACCCGGCGAGGGCGCGAGCCGCACCGCCTGCGAGAACAAAGTGCCCGGCACGAGGCCGCCTACGGCGGAAAACAGCAGCACCGAAACAAAGGGCCCCACGAATGCAGTCGTCCCAGGGGGCCACAAAGGCGCATACAGACCCACCGCGCCCACCGCCATGGCACCAAAGCCCACCCGCATCAACTGCTGCGGCGAGACCCCTCGCTGCAGCAGGCGGCCCGAGGCAATATTGCCCACCATGTTCATTGCGGCCACGAGTGCGCTGGCATAGCCTGCGTGCGAGGGCGCCAGGCCCGACTGCGCGTAGACGGTGGGCAAAAAGCCGATAACTGAAAGCCACTGGCTCGAGTAGGCGGCGAAGGCCAGCGCTACCAGCCAGGGGCCAGGCGCGCGCAAGGTCTCACGCAGACGGGCCCGCCAAGGTGGGGCTGCAGGCGCGCCCGAAGGAATTGCCGCATATTCAGACCCATGTTTAGGCCCATGTTCAAGTGCAGTTGTCGCGGCGCCGGGTCGCGCGCCGATGCCCCGTGAGGGATCGGCCGGCACCCAAAGCCACATGGCCAGGGCCAGGAGCAGCGACAGCGCGCCGGTGAGCCACCACCAGGCGGGCCAGCCGTAGGCTGTCATCCACAGCGGGCCGGCCAGAAGCGCGAGTGCGGTGCCCAGCGGCATGTAGGCGCCCCACAAACCAAGGCGCGACGCCAGACGCGCGGGGGGTACGAGGCGCCGGATCAGGCTGGGGCCGGCGGTAGCCGCCAGCAAAAAGCCCACGCCCTCGGCGGCGCGCAGCACCAGCAGGACCGCAGGGTCGCGAACGACACCACCGAGCGCACTGGCCACCGCCAGCAGGACCAGGCCGCCTGCCATCACCCGACGCAGCCCCAAGCCGTCAGCGGCCAGGCCCACGGCCAGCCCCAGACCGACGGCGGCCAGCTGAACCATGGACAACAGAAATCCGCCCTGCACCAGCGTCATGCCCAACTCGGCCTGCAGCACCGGCAGCGCCGGCGGCAGCTTGCCCACATGAATGGCCGCGGTCACGCCGGCGGCGAAGACAAGGAAAGCGCGGTCGAAGCTCATGTCGCCAGCAGTCGCTTGCCGGTCAGGCGCTCATGTTCGCGCCCGGCAAAGCGGTCGGTCATGCCCGCGATGTAGTCCGCGATGGCGCGCGGCAGGTCGTCCTGCGAAGCGTAGGCAGCCGGCATGTCGGCGGGACAGGCCAGGTAGGCGGCAAAGAGTTCGCGCACCATCTGCTTGGCCAAGCCGGTGGTCTCCATCACCTGCGGATGGCGGTACAAATTCTGGAAAAGAAATCGCTTGAGCTCGGTGGAGCGGCCTCGCATATCTGCAGAAAAGCGCACCAGGGGAGTGGCGGCGCGCACTGCATCAGCATCGCGTGGCGCCTCATCCCGCAAGGCCTGGCCGGTGGTGTCGATCACGTCATGCACCTGGGCGCTGAGCATCAGCCGGATGACTTCATAAGCTAGGCGGCGGCCAGCGAGCGTGGGATGTGCGCGCACCACCTCGCGCAGGTAGCCCTCGAACAAGGGCACTGACTCCAGCTGCTCCCTCGTGATCAGCCCCGAGCGCAAGCCGTCGTCGACATCGTGGGCGTTGTAGGCAATCTCGTCGGCCAGGTTGCACAGCTGGGCCTCCAGGCTGGGCTGAGTGCGGTCCAGGAAGCGCCGCCCCACGCCGCCAGGCTCACGGGCCTCGAGGCGCTCGGCATTGGCATGAGAGCAGTGCTTGAGGATCCCCTCGCGGGTCTCGAAGCTGAGGTTGAGGCCATCGAAGCGCGGGTAGCGCTCCTCCAGTTGGTCGACCACCCGCAGGCTCTGCAGGTTGTGTTCGAAACCGCCGTAGGGGCCCATGCACTCGTCGAGCGCATCCTGGCCGGCATGGCCGAAAGGGGTATGGCCCAGGTCATGGGCCAGGGCAATCGCCTCGACCAGATCCTCGTCGAGCCCCAGCGGCCGGGCAATGGAGCGACCCAGCTGCGCCACCTCGATGGAATGGGTCATGCGGGTGCGGAACAGGTCGCCCTCGTGGTTGAGGAAGACCTGGGTCTTGTAGACCAGGCGGCGAAAAGCAGTGGAGTGAACGATCCGGTCGCGGTCGCGCTGAAAGGCCGAGCGGTGCGGGGTGGGCGCCTCCTCGAAGCGACGGCCACGGGAACGTGCCGGGTCGCTGGCGTAGGGGGCCAGGGCCATGGCGGGCGCGCCCTTCAGCAGCAGCGCGCGATCACGCCGCGCACCACGGCATCGGGGGCGGGTCGGACCACTGCGCGGCCGGGCGGGTCGATCAGCACGAAGCGGATCTCGCCGGCCTCAGATTTCTTGTCCAGACGCATCAGCTCCAGGTAGCGGTCAGCGCCCAGGGCCGGGCCTCGGGTCGGCAGGCCTGCGTCGGCGATCAGCCGGGTGCAGCGCTCCACAAAGGCGGCGTCCACGCCGCCCATCTCCAGCGAAAGTTGCAGGGCCATGACCATGCCGCAGCCCACCGCTTCGCCGTGCAGCCATTCGCCGTAGCCGAGGCCGGCCTCGATCGCGTGGCCGAAGGTGTGGCCGAAATTCAGGATGGCCCGCAGGCCGGACTCGCGCTCATCCTGTCCCACAACCTCGGCCTTGATCTGGCAGCTGCGGCGCACCGCGTGGGCCAGGGCCTGCGGGTCACGCGCGCGCAGAGCGGGCAGATGGGCCTGAACCCAGTCGAGAAAGTCCAGGTCGAAAATCGGCCCGTACTTGATCACCTCGGCCAGGCCGGCCGACATCTCGCGCTCGGGCAGGGTGGCGAGGGTGTCCAGATCGCACAGCACCAACTGCGGCTGGTAGAAGGCGCCGATCATGTTCTTGCCGAGGGGGTGGTTGATCGCGGTCTTGCCGCCCACCGAGGAGTCCACCTGCGCGAGCAAGGTGGTGGGCAACTGCACAAAGGGCACGCCACGCATGTAGCAGGCGGCGGCAAAACCGGTGATGTCGCCCACCACACCGCCACCCAGCGCAAAGAGCACCGTCTTGCGGTCGCTGCCGCGCCCGAGCAGGGCGTCAAAAATGAGGTTGAGGCTGTCCCAGTTTTTGTGCTGCTCGCCGTCGGGCAATTCCAGCACATGGACCTGCGGGTAGCGACTAGCGAGGGCCTGCGCCAGGGCGCCGGCATACAAGGGACCGACCGTGGTGTTGGTCACGATGAGGGCAGCATGCCCCTTGGGCAGGTCGAATTCGGCGATACGGGCCAGCAACCCCTCGCCAATGACGATGGGGTAGCTCCGGTCGCCGAGATCGATGCAAACTTCCTGGTCAGTGGCGCGCGCTGTCATGCGACCAAGTGTAAGGCCCGGTCATCAGGGCTCAGGCCATCGCGCCAGCTTCGCCGGAAAGCTCCAGTTGCATCACGATCATGTTGACCAGGGTCTGCAGACTGGGTCGGCCGGTTTCAACAGTGAAGTGGGCCGTCTCGCGATAGAGCGGGTCCCGCTGGGCGTGCAGGGCCTTGAGCCTCGCCAGCGGGTCATCGACCTGCAGCAAGGGGCGCTTGCGGTCATTGCGTACCCGCTGGAAAACCTGGTCAGGCGAGGACCGAAGGTAGATCACATAGGCATGCGCATGCAGCTGCTGCCGGTTGGCCTCGCGCAGCACCGCGCCCCCGCCGGTGGCCAGAACGCCCTTGCTCATGCTCAGCTCGGCGATCACCGCCTGTTCGAGATCGCGAAAACGCTCCTCCCCCTGCTGCTCGAAGTAGGTGCGGATCGGGCAGCCCATGCGCTGCTCCAACACATGGTCGGAATCGGTAAAGGGCAAGCCCAGGCGGCGGGCCAGCAGCTTGCCCACTGTGCTCTTGCCGGAGCCAGGCATGCCCACCAGTGCGATCGGCCGGGTGATAGGCGCCGGGCTCGGCGGCAGGCCAGGATCTGCGCGAACACCAGCGCCTAAGCTGGGACTGGACGCGGCAGCGGGTGTCTCGGGTGCACCATCAGCCGGTAATGCGCTGGAGGAAGAGGAATTCAAACGGATCAAAAACGTAGGTTGACGGAACGGATCACCGCTCCGCAACCCGGTCGGTGATCATTTTGGGGGTGATGAAAACCAGCATCTCCTGCTTATTCGCAGTGCGTTGCCGGTTGCGGAACAGCACGCCCACGCCAGGCAATTCGCCCAGCAGCGGCACTCGCGCCTCGTTCTCGGTCTCGGTCAGCTCGAAAATGCCGCCAATCACCACCGTACCCCCATTTTCTACCAGCACCTGGGTGCGGATGTGCTTGGTGTTGATGGCGATGCCTGCAGTCGTGGTTTCGCCCCGGCTGTCCTTGCTCACATCGAGGTCCAGGATGATGTTGCCCTCGGGTGTGATCTGGGGGGTGACCTCCAGTTTGAGGGTGGCGCGGCGGAAGGCCACCGCTGTTGCGCCGCTGGCCGTCGCCTGCTGGTAAGGGAACTCGGTCCCCTGCTCAATCAGGGCCTTGGTCTGGTCGGCGGTGACGATGCGGGGGCTGGACACCAGCTTGCCCTTGCCATCGGCCTCCAGGGCGGACAGCTCGAGGTTCAGGAAGCGGTTGGCGGAGGCGTTGAACAGCGAAATCGCAAAGCTCGGCGCGCCAAAGCCGCCTTGCCCCACCGCCGGCAGGTTGACGAAGTTGGTGTTGACGTTGTCCAGGGTTGTGCGGGTCTCGCCGGTGCTGCCGGTCAAGCCCGAGTAAGAGCCGCCGAAGGTAATCCGGTTGTTGTTGTCGCTGATTCGGGTGCCAGGCGGACGGCCCTGGTCGCTGCCACCTAGGCGAACCCCCAGTGATTTCCCGAAGGTGTCAGAGGCCTCGACGATGCGCGCCTCGATCAGCACCTGGCGTACCGGCACGTCCAGGCGCGCGATCAGCGCCTGCACCTGCTCCAGACGGGTCGGAATGTCGGTGACGAAGATCTGGTTGGTGCGCTCCTCGGCCATTGCGCTGCCGCGCGGACTGATCACCCGGTTGGCCGGTGGACCCGACAGCAGCTGGTCGGCGATCGTCTTGGCCTTCGCATAGTTGAGCTGGAAGGGTTGGGTGCGCACCGGCTCTTCGTTTTGGCGCGCATTGACCGAGTCGCGGTCCTGTTTCTCACGGGCTGCGATCTCTTCCTTGGGCGCGACCCAGAGTACGTTGCCAGAGCGGCGCTGGTCCAGCCCCTTGGACTGCAAGATGATGTCCAGCGCCTGGTCCCAAGGCACGTCCTTGAGGCGCAGGGTGAGGTTGCCCGTCACCGAGTCCGAGGTGACCACGTTGAAGTTGGTGAAGTCGGCGATCACCTGCAACAGCTGGCGCACCTCGATGCTCTGGAAGTTGAGCGTGATCTTCTCGCCGGTGTAGCCCGGGCCCTGGGTGACCCGGGACGGGTCGATTCGAGGGGGCCGCAGTTCGACGACGAACTGGCTGTCGCTTTGGTACGCACTGTGCTCCCAGGGACCGCGCGGCTGAATCACCATGCGGACCCGATCGGCCACCGCGGTCGTGGTGATGGTTTGCACCGGAGTGCCGAAATCAGCGACGTCGAGCCGCCGACGCAGTCCCTCAGGCAAGGACGACTTGAGAAACTCCACCACCAGGTTCTGGCCCTGCTGGCGGATGTCGACGCCCACCTGGGGGCTACCCAGCTCGACCACCACCCGTCCGGCGCCGCCCGAGCCACGGCGGAAGTCAACGTCGCGCAGAGGCAGGCTGTCGGTGTTGCGGCTCTCGGCGAACAGGGCGGGGTTGGGGGGCGCCACCGGCGAGGTGACGGCCGCGCTCGCTGGCTCAAGGAAAACCAGCAGGGTCCGTCCATCCAGTAGTGCCCTGTAGGGAACCTGGGTCCGCAAGTTGAGGACAAGGCGGGTACGGTCAGCGACCTCAACCACCGAGACCGAGCGCAGGTTGCCCTGATTGAGCACCACCGAGGGCTTGTCGAGGACGCTGCGGACACCAGGCAGGTCCAGGGCGATGCGGGCCGGTGACTGAATGGCAAAGCCGTTCGGCAATGCGGCGAGCGGCCGGGAAAGCTCCACACGCAGCACCTCAGCGCCCCCTTGGGAGAGCGCGGTGATCGATTGCACCTCAACCCCGCTCTGCGAGGAAGTGGCGGAGGAAGCAGGAAGCGGTGCAGGAGAAGTCCCTGCAGTCGATGCGGCAGCGGGCGTCGGTAATGTCTGGGCAAGAACGGGCGACAGCAGAGTCAGCCCAACGACCAGAACGGCCAGGGATCGGGCCAGGCCGAGGGCGCCCGGTAGGGGCCCACTTGCAGGGGCGATGTTTGCGCAATGCTTCATTTGGCTCTTTCTTGCAACTGCAGGGTCGCAGGCCGCTCGACCCAGTTCCCTCCCGGGTCACGAACGATCTCGCGGAGCTGAACCTCGGTCTCGCCGATACGCAGGATTCGGCCGTAGTTCTGCCCCAGGTACTGACCGACCGAGGCCTGGTAGAGCTGGTTGTCGGCCTTGATGAGGGCGACCGGACGGCCCTGCTTGATCAGGCTGCCGACCATGGCCATGGAATCGAGGGGATAGCTCTCCAGCGCCTCCTTGCGGCGCTTGAGCTCCGGCGCGAGCAGCGCCGATTCGGAGGCGGCTACGGTGGCATCGCGCCGAAGCGCCGAGGCGAGTTTTTGGAGGCTGAAGGGGTCAATGGTCCCGGCCTGCACATACGCCTGGGGCATAAACGGCGACGGCTCTGGAATGGGGTCGATGCGAGGGCTGAGGCCAGCGCGTTGCTGAGCCATCCAGTCCTGCATGTCCTCACGCCCGGCCTGGCCACAGCCTGCCAAGGCGAACACCAAGAAGGAGGCGGGCACAAGACGCACAAGGCTTGCAAAGTGGGCGAAACGCAGGGAGCGCGCCAGCGACCCGGCGCGCGCGCGCCGCGCTGGCCAGCCGGCGACCCAAACGGGAGGGTGGACGTCGATCATGGCCGGCCTCCTGGCGACTTGGGCGCTGAAGCGGGGCTACGCCGCTGCGTTGCGACCTCCTCGGGGTCAAGGTAGCGGAAGGTCTTGGCGGTGGCCTCCATGACCAGCAGGCCCTCGCGGCTGGACGAGATGGCGATGTTATTGAGCGTAACAATGCGCGAGAGATTGGCGACATCGCCCGCGAATGCCCCAATGTCGTGGAACCGGCCCGCCACCTTGAGGGCGATGGGCTGCTCGGCGTAGTAGTCCCGCACGATGACAGGCCCTGGGCGGAACAACTCAAAAGCGAGGCTTCTGCCGAGCCCTGCCTGGTTGATGTCCGAGAGCAAGGCATCCATCTCGGCCCGACCGGGCAACTGCTTCTCGAGTTGACTGACCTGGCCAAGCACCTGCTCGCGTTGCTTGCGCAGGGCCTCGAGGTTGACCGCCTGGGTGAGCTTGCGCACGTAGTCGGCCTTGAGTACCTCCTCCTGCGCCTCTTGGGCCTCGAGCGCATCCTGGTTGCCGCGGATCAGGGCCATCCAGAGGCCCAGCACGATCAGTCCGGCCATCGCCGCGCACAGGGCCAGTCGGGGGGCCAGCGGCCAAGTGGAGGGGTCGCGGGTGTCGAGGCCATGAAACTCGGCCTGAAGTCGGCTCCAGGGCGAGGGCGGGGCGGCGGAGGCAGGGACAGGCGGGCGTTGAGGCATGGCGTGTCAGGGGCGGTTGGTTGCCATGGCGGCTGGCGCACTGGCGCGTGCCGGTGGGACGCTGGCGCCGGGTCTGGAGGGGGAGCCGCCGGCGGCCGAAGCGGCCCCGGCAGACGCTCGGGCCTCCCCGGCACGGCTGACCGTGACTCGCAGGGTGAAGTTGGCCACCCGGCGCTGCTCACGGGGCCCCAAGGTGACCGTGCTCGCCACGATTTCGCCCAATTCGGGGCGGCTGAGCCAGGCACTGTCATGGCTCAGGTAACGCAGCAACTCGGAGACCCGCTCGTTGGACTGGGCCACGCCCGTGAGGAAGACCGTCTGGCCGTCCTGCTTGAGGCCAGTGAGGTAGACACCCTCTGGCATCAGGCGGGCCAGTTCATTGAGGAGGTGTACCGGGATGTTGCGATCAGCCTGCAGGTTCTCGACCGCCTGCTGGCGAGAGCGCAAGGCGGCAATATCTGCCTGCAGCGAGGCGATGTCCTTGATTTGCTTCTCGAGTCGGACGATCTCGTCGCGCAGCAGCAAGTTGCGGGCCTCCTGCCGGGCGGACTGGCCGACCTCCCAGAGGTAAAGGCCACCGGCCAGGACCACACCAGCCAGCAGGGATGCGCCCAGCATCAGGTAGAAGGACTCGCGCCGATGCCGCCGGGCGGCCTCCCGATGAGGCAACAGGTTGATCAGAATCACCTGAAGAACCTCCGCATGGCCAAGCCGCAGGCAACCAGGTAGCCGGGCGCTTCGCGCTGCAAGCGACGCTCGCGAACGGTGGTGGCGATCTGCATGCCCTGGAAAGGGTCGGCCACGCTGCTGGTAAACGAACTAAGGGCCGCCACGGCTGCGGTCAAACCCGGCAGGGAGGCCGCATTGCCTGCCAATAGCAGGTGGTCGACCCGGTTGTGGGGGGTGCTGGTGAAAAAGAACTGAAGTGCCCGTGCCAGGTCCTGGGCCAGGCCGTCCACGTAAGGACGCTGCACCTGGGCCTCGAAATCCTCGGGCAGTTCGCCACTGCGCAGGCGCTGCTCCGCCTCTTCGGCCCCTAGGCCGTACTGGCGGACGATGTGCTGGATCATCTGAAAGCTGCCGAAGGGTTGGTCTCGCTCATAGACGACCTCACCGCCCCTGAGCACCTGCAGGCTGGTGGCGAGATCGCCGATTTCGAAGAGGGCGACCAGGGCGTCTGGCCGCCCCAAGGGCAGGGCCTCGACCAGCCGGCCGGCAGCCATGCGCGCGGCGAAGGACTCGACATCAACGATGACCGGCTTCAGGCCAGCGGCCTCGGCCAGTCCCTGCCGGTCCTGAACCTTCTCCCGGCGCGAGGCGGCGATCAGTACCTCGACCTCCTGGGGGCCCGAGGGCGCCTGGCCCATGACGCAAAAGTCGAGGCTGACCTCGTCCAGTGAGAAAGGAATGTATTGGTTCGCCTCGATCTCGACCTGGGCCTCGAGCTCGGCCTCCGGCAAGCCCGCCGGGAGGATGATTTTTCGGGTGATGACCGCCGAGGCCGGCAGTGCCATGGCGACCCGCCGGGTGCGGGAGCCGCTGCGCTTGACCACCCGGCGAAGGGCGTCGGCGACCGGGTCGAATTTCTCGATGTTGCCGTCCACGATCCAGTCGCGGTCGATCGGCTCGAAGGCGCAGTGTTCCAGTGCCAACCGGCCGTCCCGGCCGGTACCGAGTTCGGCCAGCTTGATACCGGATGCACTGATGTCCAGGCCCAACAAAGGCGCGGGCTGGGAGCCAAACCAGGACGCGAAAAACTGCAATCGAATCTCCAAGGGACGGGAGCCTGGGCGCCCAAAAAAATACTTAAGAATTCAGTTAATGCTAACAGTAACCCGGTGTATGTCCAACCTAGCCTACCCCGGCATACGACAGCCGTTGCCCCGATCAGACGCCCAGGGCAGGGGTCAAACCGGCGTTGCACAGGCGCCACCCGTCGGGCCCGGATAATTCGCGGATGCCCCAACCGAAATCCGACGACCCGTCCAGGCTGGCCCCAGACGGCGGCTCCCGTTCCCTCGTGGCGCGCCTTGTCCTATGGACCCTCGGCCTGGGCCTGGCCGGTGTCACCAGCCTGGCCATCGTGATTGGGGTAGCGCTGTCGGTCGCCTACCCCAACCTGCCAGACGTTTCCGATCTGGCCTCGTACCGCCCGAAGTTGCCACTGCGCATCTACTCGGCCGACGGCGCACTCATCGGAGAGTTCGGTGAGGAGCGGCGCAGCCTGACCCCGATCGCCGAGATTCCACAGGTCATGAAGCAGGCGGTGCTGGCCATCGAGGACGCCCGCTTCTACGAGCACAACGGCGTGGACTACCGCGGTTTGCTGCGCGCGGCCATTGCCAACCTGGGGCGCGCCAAGAGCCAGGGCGCCTC
>JAURKV010000198.1 GCA_030831585.1 Ramlibacter sp.
CGGAGGGCGAGTTTGGCCGCATGCCGGAGCGCGGTCCCTGAGCGACCTCAGCGTATGACCTTCGAGGCCGCGTTGCTGTAACTGCTCTCCAGTCCCTGCAGGTCGATCGCCGTGACGGCAAAGTACCAGGTTCCGCTGGTCAGGCCCTCCACCACGTAACTGCTGAGCCCGGGGTTATCGACGTTGATCACCTTGCCGTAAACTCCCGGCGCGCTACCCACATGGATGCGATACCCTGCCAGGTTGGTGAGAGCCGAGCCATCGGTCCGCTCAGTTGGCGGTTGCCAACCAAGGGTCGCGCTGCCAAGGGCGCGTGCCTCGACGGCTACGGCGAAGGCCGGCAGGGCGCTGGTCACCACACCGTCGCTCACCTTGATCTGGATGCTGGAGTACAGCCCGATATCGGCATCCGTCGGCGTGCCGCTCAACTCTCCCGTGGAAGTGCTGAAGCGCGCCCAAGACGGCTTGTTGCTGATGCTGAAGGTCAGCGCGTCACCATCCTCGTCACTCGCTCCCGGCACAAATTGGAAGCTCTCGCCCACCGCGACCGACTGGGCCGCGGTGCCGTAGATCACCGGTGCGCGGTTGGGGAGGTCGACCTTGATGGAAAAAATCGCAAGGCTGGCAGAGAGCCGACCATCGCTCACCGCGATCCGGATGTCGACGTATTCACCCCAGTCAGCTTCCGTGGGCTTGCCCCAGAGCCGGCCGGTAGCTGCATCGAAGCTGGCCCACGGCGGCGCATTCAGGATGCTGAACTTCAGCGAATCACCATCAGGGTCGGAGGCGACCGGCGTAAAACCATATGCGTTGCCGGCTACGACCGCCGTAGCCGGAGTTCCCGAAATTCTTGGGGCCAGGTTGCCGCTGGTCACCGAGATCGAAAAGGGCTGCATCGCGGTAACGAAACGACCGTCAGTCACGCTGATCGAGATACCCCCGTAGCTGCCAGCAGATCCCGCTGGCGGCCGGCCGGTCAAGGCGCCATTGAGGGGGTTAAAGACGGCCCAGGCCGGCTTACCGTCAATGGACCAGCTCAACTCATCACAGTTACCGTCGCTCGCCGCCGGCAGAAAGGAGTAGTCGATACCCTCCTGAACCGCGGTGGCCGGAGAGCCGGCCACCGTTGGGGCCAAGGGCTTGCTGACACAACCCTCCCGGGAAGCCCATCCGCGGACCGCCCCGGCCGGCGCCGACACTAGAGAGACACATAGGAAAACCGCCACAGCCAGCAGGCTGGGGAGCATTCGAACTTCATTTACAGTCATTTGGTAACCCTGCTGTCTCGTTGCCCGAGACCAGTGGCTTTGCGTCCCCGCCTCGCGGCGGGTTTGCCTTTTTCAAACAACTGCCGGTTGCACGATAAGCGCACCGACAGCACCCGACTGGCAGCGCAACTCCGTGAATCAGACGTAGGGAAACCAGGGACCCCGAAGCGACTGGAGGTCGCTCCGCTGGACTGGCAACCCCGCTGTCGTAGGCCGTAGGGCCCTTAGACCGGAAGCTTTGCGTCCCCGCCTTTCGACGGGTTTGCCGCTGCAGTTTGAGTGGACACTAAGTAAAAACCGAGGGCCCGGCAAGCGCGCGAGCGAGGAACCGTGAACTCGTTCCGGAAGCTAGTGAGATGCGAACTCGACCGTGCGCAACGCCCGCTGCAGCAAGTTCACATTGGCGCCAGGCTGGGCAGCGCTTTCACTCAATACTCGCCGCCACGCGCGGGCCCCAGGGCGTCCGTTCATCATGCCCAGCATGTGCCGGGTAATGCTGCGCAGCGGCACGCCTTCGGCCAGCCTAGACGCTGCGTATTCAGCCATCCTGGCCACGATTGCAACGGCGTCGGGCCTCGCGAAGTCGGGATCAACCAAGGACTGGTGCAGGGCGGATAGCACCCACGGATCGTGGTAAGCAGCCCGCCCTATCATGAAGCCATCCAACCGGGAGCAATAGGGAAGCACGTCCTCGACCCCTGTAAGCCCGCCGTTCAGGATTACCTCAAGATCGGGAAAACGAGCCTTAAGCCAACAGGCACGCTGGTAATTCAGCGGCGGTATTTCCCTGTTCTGCTTTGGCGAAAGGCCCTTGAGAATGGCCTTGCGCGCATGGATGATGAAGGTACCGCAACCGGCCTCGGCCACCGGCTTCACGAAAGCCTCGAGGAAACCCTCGTCCTCCTGGTCATCGATGCCGATCCGGGTCTTGACCGTTACGGGCAACCGGACGGCGTCTCGCATGGCTGCTACGCAATCCGCCACGAGTTCGGGACACGCCATCAGGCAGGCTCCGAACTGTCCGCCCTGGACGCGATCACTGGGGCAGCCGACGTTGAGGTTGATCTCCCGATAGCCGCGGTCCTCGCCCATGCGTGCGGCGAGCGCAAGCTCATCAGGATCCGAGCCGCCCAGCTGGAGGGCCAGTGGTTGCTCCATCGGGTCAAAAGCGAGCAGGCGATCACGATCCCCGCGTATCACCGCCCGAGCCACGACCATCTCTGTGTAAAGCAGGGCCGCCGGCGAGAACTGCCGCAGGAAATATCGGCAGTGCCGGTCGGTCCAGTCCATCATGGGCGCGACCGCCAGGCGCCTGTCGACGTGATTCGGTGGCATCAACGCGAAATCCCTGCGAACGTGCAGCAGGCCTGGGCTATCTATGGGGGAACTTGGCGATGGGGGTCGGACGACCGAACAGGTATCCCTGCGCGAATGCAACGCCCAGTTCACGCAGGACGTCGAAACACTCCTGGGTTTCGACGCGTTCGGCAACGACCTGCACACCGAGGGTGCGGGCGACCCGGACCATTGATTCCACCATGCTCCGGTCGACGTCATCGCTGGCCACGCCCTGCACAAACTGTCCGTCCATCTTCACGTAATTGACCGGCAGGTTGCGCAAGTATGTAAAGGAACTCAACCCGCTACCGAAGTCATCAAGCGCCACCCGACAGCCTCGCAGGTTTAGTTCCCTGATCAGGAAAGCCGTGTTGGCCAGGTTGGCGACCGCGGCAGACTCGCTGATTTCAAGGCACAACACGTCCGGTGTCGGATCGTATTCCTCAAGCAGCCCGATCAGGGACTCCAGGAAGCCTTGGTCGGAGATGGTGCTGCCAGACAGATTGACACTGACCGTGTAGGCGGCCCGGTTGACCCCGTTGCGCCGGGAGGGAATGAGTTCCCGCAGCGCTCGCTCGACGATCCACCGGTCAAGGGCCGGCATCACGTTGTAACGCTCCGCCGCAGGCAGGAATTCATCGGGCATCACCAGTCGTCCATCGTCGTCGCGCAGACGGGCGAAGAGTTCGTAGTGCGGGTGAGCCTCGCTGCCCGCAGAGGCCACCACCCAGGGCTGAAAGACCACCTCCAGGCGCCCGTCGTCGGCACCGGCCCCCAGCCTTGAAACCCAACGCAATTCCCGGTTACGTGCCGAGTCGCTGTCAGGATCGTGGATGTGGACCCGGTTACGCCCCCCATCCTTGGCCGCATAGCAAGCCATGTCGGCCGCCGAAAGCAGGGAAGCGATGCTTTCGGTCCGGTGGGAAAGCTCCACCAGGCCGATCGAAGCACCCACCGTCATCGTCCGATCTTCCCAGCGGAAGGCGTAGTCCTTGATGACCTGCC
>JAURKV010000199.1 GCA_030831585.1 Ramlibacter sp.
ACGGTTTGACGCCACGAATCGCAGATTTGAAAGTGAACAGGAAAGTCAATGAAATCAACGATCTACCAACACCACCTCCGCGCCAGTGCTAGCTTTTCGTACCGTCACTTATTGCACTGAAAACGAGGAGACCCCCTCATGCGCACCTTCTCCCGCGAATTCGCGCCCCACATCCTGGTGAATGCCGTGGCACCGGGCCTCATCGAGACGCGCATGACCACCGACGTGATCGCCCGCTTCGGCGACCAGCGCATGGCCGAGATCCCGCTGGGCCGCTACGGCACGCCCGACGACATCGCCGGCGTGGTGAAGTTTCTCTGCGGGCCTGACTCGGCCTACATGACCGGGCAACTGATCACGGTCGACGGCGGGGTGTTGAACTCGTCTTGAGTTCAGTCCTTGCCCACCTCACGCACCGCATCCAGATTGGCCAGCATGCGGTTGAGGTAGCCGATCAGTGCGTCGCGCTCTTGCGGGCTGAAGCCACCCAGCAGGGCTTCTTCGCGCGCGGTGGCCAGGCGGATGATGCGGTCGTGCTGCTTCCTGCCGGCGGGCGTGGTGGCGTACTCGACCTTGCGCAGGCCGAGTGGGCGCGATTTGAGGAATCCGCGTTCCTGCAGCAGGGCCACGCTACGGCTCACGGCGGCCTTGTCCAGTCCCATGAGGTCGCAGGCGGCGGAGGCGGTGGTCCAGGGATAGATCTCGAAGTAGGACAGCACCCGCCAGTCGGCCACACCCAGGTCGAAGCGGGCCCGGTACAGGCTGGACGCGCTGCTGGACATCTTGTTGGACAGCCAGAGCAGGAGGCCGGGCACGTAGCGATCAAGATCGAGTTTCATGCCCGGAATGGTAGTGGGTCCGCCCGCGCCGGGCTCAGACCTGAGCGAAGCCCTCGTAGTTTTTCTCCGCCACGCCTTCGATGATGCGGCGGTAGGCCGGCACACCCGCCACATACGGCATGAACACGCGCGGCTTGCCCGGCATGTTGGCGCCCAGGTACCACGAATTGCCCACCGGGTAGAGGGTCTGGTTCGCGACCTCGTTGACGTGATCCACCCATTGGTCTTCGTGCGCCTGTTCGGCCTCGATGCGCCGGGTGCCCTTCGAGCGGCTGTGCCCGATGAAATTCGAGATCCAGTCGACGTGGGTTTCGATCGAGTGCACCACGTTGCTGAGCACCGACGGGCTGCCCGGGCCGGCGATGACGAACAGGTTGGGGAAGCCCGCGATGGACACCCCGAGGTAGGTGCGGGGGCCCGCCGCCCATTTCTCGCGCAGCGACTGGCCGCCCGTGCCCCGGATGTCCATGGCCAGCAGCGCGCCAGTCATGGCGTCAAAGCCGGTGGCGAACACGATGACGTCGAGCTCGTGGTGGCCCTGCGTGGTGCGCAGTCCTGTCGGCGTGATCTCGGTGATGGGATGGGCCTTCACATCCACCAGGTCCACGTTGTCGCGGTTGAAGGTCTCGTAGTAATGGGTATCGACGCACAGTCGCTTGGTGCCGAAGGGCAGGTCGGGCTTGGGGCAGAGGATCTCCGCCTTGGCCGGGTCCTTCACCGTGGCGCGGATCTTTCCGCGCACGAAGTCGCCAGCGTACTGATTGGCGATGGGGTTGCGCAAGAGGTCGTTGAACGCGCGCAGCATGCGGAAACCACCGCCCGCGCCGCGCCAGCGGAACTCGAATTCCTTGAGCCGGTCCTCGTCGCTCACCTCCAGGGCACTCTTGTCGTTGGCGCTGAGGAACACGCCGGTGACGGCTTCGCGACCCAGGGCACGCCTTTCGGCGTAGTGCGCCTTCACGTGAGCGAGCGTGGCTTCGGTGAGCGGTTCGTTCTGTGCGGGCACGCTGAAGTTGGCCGTGCGCTGAAAGACGGTGAGATGGGCCGCCTGCTCGGCAATCACCGGCGTCATCTGCACGCCGCTGGAGCCGGTTCCGATCAGGCCCACGCGCTTGCCGGCGAAATCCACGCCTTCGCGCGGCCAGTTGGCGCTGTGGTACCAATCACCCTTGAAGGTCTCCAGGCCCTTGAAGGCCGGCGGTTGCGGAATCGACAGGCAGCCCGTGGCCATGATCAGGTATTGCCCATCGAAGCGTTCACCCGCTTCGGTCAACACGGTCCAGCGCGCGCTGGCCTCGTCAAAGGTCGCGCTGGCCACGCGCGTTTCCAGCTGGATGTCGCGGCGCAGGTCGAAGCGGTCGGCCACGTGGTTGATGTAGCGCAGGATCTCGGCCTGCGGCGCGTAGCGCTCGCTCCAGTTCCACTCCTGCTGCAGCTCCTCGCTGAAGGAATAGGAATAGTCCAGGCTCTCGACGTCGCAACGCGCGCCGGGATAGCGGTTCCAGTACCAGGTGCCGCCCACGCCGTCTCCGGCTTCGAGCAGCTTCACAGACAGGCCCATGCGGCGGGCGCGGTACAGCTGGTACAGGCCGGCGAAGCCGGCGCCAACAATGATCATGTCCACCGGCGCGGTGGTTTTCTGGGGGGTCATGGATGTGCTCCTCGGGTCTCGGGTGGGGCGGGTGTTGAAGAACCCGCTGTCGAGAACGATTTTGCGCTGTCTAGTGTTGTGTTGTCAACCTAATAGGTTGACCTTACAACAGTTCAGACGTCTAATGCGCCGCAGCACGCCCGCAAACCGAAAGGAGACACGAACCGATGGACAAGGAAATCGAGACCCTGCTGGAGATGGTCAAGTCGGCCAACCGCAAGCCCTTCTGGCAGAGCACGCCGCAGGAAGCGCGCAGCGGACCCATGCTCATGGCCCTGCTCTTTGGCGACGCGCCGTCCGTCGAGCGCGACGAGAGCTTCACCATCCCTTCTTCCGGCGGTTTCGACCTGCCCGTGCGGCTGTACGTCCCGTCTGCAAATCCCAAAGGCCTGATCGTGTATTTCCATGGCGGCGGCTGGGTCATTGGCACCGTGGCGGGTTACCACCCGTTCACCGCCACCCTGGCGAACCGCACCGGTTGCGCTGTGCTCTCGGTGGACTACCGGCTCGCACCCGAACACGCGTTTCCCCTGCCGGTGGACGACGCGCTGGCCGCCATCCGGTGGGGGGCTTCCCCGGCGGCGGCAAAGGCCATCGGCCACGAGCCGCCTGTGCTGGTGGCCATGGGCGACAGCGCAGGGGGCAACCTGGCCACCGTGGCATCGCGCCTGCACAATGCCTCGTCGCCTGCTCGCCGGGTGGACCTGCAGGTGCTGGCCTACCCCGTGACGGACCACCGCTTCGACACGGGGAGCTACGCCGAGTTTGCCGAAGGCAACCTGCTCACCCGCAACGACATGAAGTGGTTCTGGGACCACTACTGCCCGGACACGTCGAAGCGCTCGCACCCCGATGCGTCGCCGATGCAGGCTCGGGACCTGTCTGATTCGCCCGCCGCCCTCATCGTCACCGCAGGGCGAGACCCGCTGCGCGACGAAGGCGAAGCCTATGGCCAGCGCCTCAAGGATGCAGGCGTGCCCACGGAAGTGGTGCGGGGAGAAGGCCTGGTGCATGGCTTCCTGGCCATGATCAACTATGCGCCGAGTGCGGGGCGTGCGTTCGAGACGATGGCGGCGGCCATCGGGCGTGTCACTGCGCGTTGAGGTCCGATGGCGACATTGAAGCCTTGAACTTGAGAGCCGCCAGCGTGACCAGAAGGTCCAGCGTGGGAGTGGGCACACCGCGCTCTCGTGCCATGCGAAGTGGTGCGAGGAACATGCTCTCGATCTCGATCGGCCGCCCGGCGGCTGCATCCTGCGCGATGCTGGGCAGGTGCGTGGAACGCTTCGCGAATGCCATCTGGGCTGCGAAGTCGATCTCGAAGTCGCATCCCATGGCCCGTGCGATCGCCAGCACTTCGGCCTGGATCCGCAGCCGGGCGTCCACCAGCACCTGTTCCGCGAACAGGTCCTTCAGCGGCACCGGCGCCAGCACGCCCATCGGACCGGATCCGAGATTGAGGGCCAGCTTGGACCAGATGGCGTTGCGTATGGCGCCCGTGGTCTCGACCGGGAAGCCCGCCCGTTGCAACGCCTGAGCTGCGTCGCGCAGACGGTTGGTGTCCCTTCCGTCGGGCTCGCCCAGCATCAGAGACCGGTTGCCGCCCTTGACCTCGATCACGCCAGGCGCCAGCACGGTGCATGCACTCGAGGTGACGCCGCCTATCACCCGCTGTGGGCCGACCCGCTGCCAGAGCGCGCCCGCAGGATCGAGTGCGGGAAGTGGCCGACTGCCCTGGGCGCCGCTCAGGCCGTGGTGGTACCACCAGGGGATGCCGTTCTGCAGGAACAACACCGGTGTGTCCGGTCCCAGGAGATGAGCGAGGCCATCGGCTGCTGGGGAGAGGGCGTGTGACTTGAGCGTCACGAGGGCCTTGTCAACTTAACGCCGTATTGGCGAAGTGAGAGCTGGTGAAATGGTGCTCAGACTGCGGTAGACGGATTTTGGGTAACGCCAGTGACGAGATGCCAGATAGCGAAGCGTCTGGCGAGTTGATTACGATAGCGC
>JAURKV010000200.1 GCA_030831585.1 Ramlibacter sp.
CCCGCGCGCTGATGCAGCTGGTGCAGGCTGGCAACCCGCAGACGCCGCTGATGCACATCGGCTTTCAGGCCTGCAATCAGTACCAGGGCGGCGAGGCGGCCATGGAAAAAGTACGCTGCCCCACTCTCTTCATTCTGGGCCGTCAGGACGTGATGACGCCGCCCGAGGCCGTCGCCACCCTGCAATCCTGCGCCCGTCAGGGACAGACCGCCCTGATCGACAGTGGCCACG
The DNA here is from genome assembly GCA_030831585.1 of Ramlibacter sp. Classification (GTDB taxonomy): domain Bacteria; phylum Pseudomonadota; class Gammaproteobacteria; order Burkholderiales; family Burkholderiaceae_C; genus Ramlibacter. Next base: position 232 of record JAURKV010000200.1, read on the forward strand.
CGCTCATGAGTGACAACCCCGAGGGGCTGATGGCGGCGCTGCATGATTTCCTCCCGGTGGCGCCAGCGCGCTGAGCGACCGAGGCCAACGCCGGACCAGGAGCCTCCTCAGGCAGGAGGCGCCAGCGCCTCGCCCAGCGTGAGACCTTCCATCCGCTGCCGGATACGGCCAGCCACGACGTCGGCGGGCAGCAGCAGCCGATCGGCCAGCGGCGCCAGCGGCACTTGCCCCGGTTCGACCAGCAACACCAGACGAGCCGGCTGATCGGGCTGGTCTTCGTCCAGACGCGCCACCCAACCGATTTCCATCAGCACCTCCATCACCGGCTCGAGTCGCAGATGATCCACCTGCATCGACCGCGCCAGCCGGGTGAGGGCCATACCGCCCAGGCCCTCTGCGCGAGCTTGCTCGAGCGTGCGCAGGGCCTCAAGCGCGACTTGGAACCGCCAACCCGGGCCATGGGGCTGGCGCACCGGACCGGCCATCAGCCGAGGCAGGTGGGCGGCCAGTACCGCCCCCAGCAAGATGACCACCCACACCATGTAGATCCAGACCAGCAAGATGGGAACGGTGGCAAATGCGCCGTAAACCATCGAGTACGCAGGAACAGCACTGACATAGAGCGCCAGCAACCTGCGGGCCACCTCGATGCCCACGGTGGCCAGCAGCGCACCGGCCCAGGCATGGGCCCGCTGCACCGGTGTGTTGGGCACATAGCGGTACAGGGCTGCCAGGCACCCCATGAGCAGCAGGAACTCGAGCAGGTCCAAGACCAGCAACACAAGATCTGGCAGCGCCTGCACCAGGCCCCGTGACGCGGAGAGCACATAGGAGCTGAGGCTGAGGGAGCCTGCGAGCACCAGGGGGCCCAAAGTGATCACCGCCCAGTAGACCAGCACCCGCTGGCCCAGCGGTCGTGCCTGGCGCACCCGCCAGATGGCGTTGAGCGTACGGTCGATCGTGAGGACCAAGGACAGGGCTGTGACCGACAGAAAGACGATACCGAAGGCCCCCAGGCGGCTGGCCTTGATGGAAAACTGCGTCAGATAGCCCAGCACCTGGCGGGCAATGGCGTCGGGCACAAGGCTCTGCACCAGCCAGGCCTGGACCGCCCCCTGAAACTTGCCGAACACCGGAAAAGCGGTGAACAGGGCCAGCACCACGGTGAAAAAAGGCACCAAGGCGATGGTGGTGGTGAAGGTGAGGCTGCCCGCAGACACACCCAGGCGGTCTTGCACCCATCGATCGCGCAGGGAGCGCAGCGCCTCCCGCCAGGGGAAGCGGAGCAGGCTCTCGAGCAGGGTGTGGGCTTTCATCGGCCGCTATGATGCCATCGACCCATGAACACACCCACCGAACCGACCTCAGCCGACCCGCCCCCTGCGGCGTCTTCGAGGCCCACCCTGCCGCCCATCGTGGTCTGGAGCCAGCGCCTGGCCGTGGGCAGCTTGCTGGGGCTGATCATCCTCTCCGTCGCCTGGGAACTGTGGCTAGCCCCGATCCGCCCTGGCGGCAGTTGGCTGGCTCTGAAGGCACTGCCTCTGTGCATTCCACTGGCCGGACTGCTGCGTAACCGCCTCTACACCTTCCGCTGGGTAAGTTTGGTCATCTGGCTGTACTTCATTGAGGGCGTGGTGCGCGCCTGGGGCGACCCCGCACCCGCGGCCTGGCTGGCCGGGGTGGAGATCGCCCTGTGCCTGGTTCTTTTTGCCGCCTGCACGGTTTACGTCCGCCTGCGCCTGGCGGCTGCGCGGCGCTTGCCTGAGCCTGCCCAATGAGCGAGGCCGACCTGCGCACCGACCTGCTGCAACGCCTGGCAGGCATCGTCGGAGCGGCCCATGTGATGCATGAGGGCGACCTCAGCGCCTGGGAACAGGACTGGCGCAAGCGTGCCCGCGGCAAGGCCTTGGCCGTGGTCCGACCGGGCAGCACCGCTGAGGTTGCGGCCGTGGTACGCGCCTGCGTGGCGGCGGGCACTGCGCTCGTGCCCCAGGGTGGCAACACCGGACTGGTGGTCGGAGGCATTCCGGATGATTCAGGTACCCAGGTGGTCTTGAGCCTGCAGCGAATGAAGCGTGTGCGTGAGCTCGACGCCGACAACCTGGCGGTCACGGTAGAAGCCGGCTGCGTGTTGCAACAACTGCAGCAGGTGGCGCAGGACGCCGGGCTGCTGTTCCCCTTGAGTTTGGCGGCGGAGGGCAGTTGCACCCTCGGCGGCAACCTCGCCACCAACGCTGGCGGCACACAGGTGCTCCGCTACGGCAATACCCGAGACCTGTGCCTCGGCCTCGAAGTGGTCACCGCCAGCGGCGAGGTCTGGGAGGGCCTGTCGGGCCTGCGCAAGGACAACACCGGCTACGACCTGCGTGACCTGTTCATCGGCAGCGAGGGCACCCTGGGCGTGATCACCGCGGCCACGCTCAAGCTTTACCCCCAGCCAGCCGCCACCCTCACCGCCTGGGCCGCCGTCCCATCGATGGAGGCCGCAGTGCGGCTGCTGACCCTGGCCCGCGGCAGGCTCGCCTCGGGCCTGACCGGCTTCGAGGTGATGGGTCACTTTGCCCTGTCGCTGGTCGTGCGGCATTTCCCGCAACTGCCGGTACCTTTCTTTGCGGGCCAAGGCAACGCAGCCAATCAGGCAGACGGCGCTGGCGCACCCTGGGGCGTGCTGCTCGAATTAGCCGATACCGAGTCCGAAGCCCACGCCCGCGTGCAGCTCGAGTCCCTCTTGGAAGCCGCGCTGGAGGAAGGCTGCGCCCTCGACGCCGTAGTCGCCGAAAGCCTGGCCCAGGCCAAGGCGCTGTGGCATGTACGCGAGAGCATCCCGCTGGCCCAGGCCGAGGAGGGACTCAACATCAAGCACGACATCGCACTGCCGATTTCGCGCATACCGGCCTTTTGTCTCGAAACAGACGCCCTGCTGGAACGCGCGGCGCCGGGCATGCGGCTGGTGAACTTCGGCCACCTGGGCGACGGCAACCTGCACTACAACGTGCAGGCACCGGAGGGAGGAAACCCCCAGGCCTTTTTGCGCGATCAGGAGGATCGAATCAACCATCTGGTCTATGAACAGGTGCGCCGCTTCGGTGGCTCGATCTCCGCCGAGCACGGGGTGGGCGGGCTCAAGGCAGACATACTCCCCCAGTACAAGAGCGGCCCAGCCTTGGACCTGATGCGCGCCATCAAGCAGGCCCTCGACCCGAAAAATCTGCTGAATCCGGGACGGGTGCTTGGCGGTTAAGACCTCTGCTCACTGCCCCCTGCCCCGAGCACGGCCACAGCCTCGGCCATCGAACCCAACGCACGCGCTGGGACACCCTCCGGTGGCCACCCCGGGCTCCTCCATAATCCTCCCATGACGAGCCCGCGACCGATCCGCTCCCAATACGAAGACTTCATGCGCCATGTGTTTGAACATGGCGCTGCCAAGACCGACCGCACCGGTACCGGCACCCGCAGCGTCTTTGGCCACCAGATGCGGTTCAACCTCGCCGAGGGCTTTCCGCTGGTCACAACCAAGAAAGTCCACCTCAAATCGATCATCCACGAACTGCTGTGGTTCCTGCAGGGTTCGAGTAACAACAACTGGTTGCGTGAACGCGGCGTCACCATCTGGGACGAGTGGGCCCGCGAAGACGGCGATCTTGGCCCGGTCTACGGGGTGCAGTGGCGCAGCTGGCCCACACCGGGCGGCGGCCATGTGGACCAGATCGCTGAAGTGGTCAAAACGCTCAAGTCCAATCCCGACTCGCGCCGCATCATCGTGAGCGCCTGGAACGTGGCTGACATTCCCCGCATGGCGCTGGCGCCCTGCCACGCCTTCTTCCAGTTCTATGTGGCAGACGGCCGCCTCTCCTGCCAGCTGTACCAGCGCAGCGCAGACATTTTCCTGGGCGTGCCCTTCAACATCGCCAGCTACGCGCTGCTCACGCACATGATGGCGCAGCAGTGCGACCTGGAAGTTGGCGACTTCATCTGGACAGGCGGCGACTGCCATATCTACAACAACCACGTCGAGCAGGTGCAGCTGCAGCTCTCGCGCCAGCCCTTCGCCTATCCCACGCTACACATCAAGCGCCGCCCCAGCTCCATCTTCGACTATGAATTCGAGGACTTCGAAATTCAGGGCTATGCGTTTCATCCGGCGATCAAGGCGCCGGTGGCGGTGTGAGCCAACGCCCAGGGGCACCGATGATGCTGGGCATGATCTATGCCCGCGCCCGTAACGGCGTGATCGGCGACAAAGGCCAGCTCCCCTGGCACCTGCCCGAGGACCTGGCGCATTTCAAGGCCACGACGCAGGGCTGTCCGGTCATCATGGGCCGCAAGACCTGGGATTCGCTGCCCCCTCGTTTCCGGCCGCTGCCAGGCCGACGGAACATCGTCGTCACCCGCCAGAGCGCGTGGCAGGCCGAGGGCGCCGAGCGTGCCGGCTCGCTGCACCAGGCATTGGCGCTGTGCGAGGGTGCGCCGGTGGCCTGGGTGATCGGAGGCGCCGAGTTGTATGCGCAGGCCGCCCCGCTGGCCCAGGTGGCCGAGGTCACCCTGATCAACGCCGACTACCCGGGTGACGCCTTCGCGCCCCCGCTGGGTCCGGGATGGACCGAGTCGGCCCGCAGCGCTCACACCTCGGCAACAGGGCTCGGCTACGAGTTCATTCGCTACCAACAAACCCCTGCATAAGCACAACCTGAGGAGACAACAATATGTCCGGAGGCGGTTTTCATGTCCATGGTCCGCATGACCACGAGCTCGAACATGCCAAGCAGCAGGCCGCTGGCGGTCACGGTCACAAGGCCGACAGCCTGACCAACCAGATTGCGCTCTTCACAGCGGTGATTGCCACCGTGGGCGCCCTCTTTGCCTACATGGCCGGCGCCACCCAGGCCAATGCGGGCCTGTACAAGAACAACGCCGCGATCAAGAAGACCGAGGCCTCCAACCAGTGGAATTACTTCAAGGCCAAGAGCACCAAGCAGGCGCTCGCCGAAGCCTCCCGGGACCTGGCACCCGCCGAACGCCGCGAGGCCTACCAAGCCAAGATCGACCGCTACGAAAAAGAGAAGAACGACATCAAGTCCGAGGCCGAGAAAATCGAGGCCGAGGGCAAGACCTGGGACAAGAAGAGCGACGAGCAGATGCACCTGCACCATCGCTGGGCCCAGGCCACCACCGTGCTACAGGTCTCGATCGCGCTGGCGGCGATCGTGCTGCTCACACGCAAGCGCCCACTGGAGTGGGCCATGTTCGCGACGGGCCTCATTGGCATGGCCCTGGGCGTGATGGCCTGGCTGCATATTTGAGCGCCGCGTGGTTCTGGATCTTCACCCTCGCGCAACTCACCACTCGCCCAACACCCTCTTGAGCCCGGCATGAAGATCGCCACCTGGAACGTCAACTCCCTTACCGCCCGCCACCAGCATGTCCTGAACTGGCTGGCCGGGCAGCCCGAGGACGCGCCGGTGGACGTCTTGTGCCTGCAAGAGCTCAAGATGACCGACGACAAGTTCCCGCTGGAGGCCCTGGCCGCAGCGGGCTACCCGCACTGCGCGGTCTTCGGCCAGAAAACATACAACGGCGTGGCCATCGTCTCGCGCCATCCGCTGTCCGAGGTCACGCGCAATATCGAGGGCTTCGCCGACGAGCAGTCGCGGGTGATATCCGCCACCGTGCAAGCGCCCGGGGCTGAGCCCCTGCGGGTCATCAACGGCTACTTCGTCAATGGCCAGGAGCCAGGCAGCGAGAAGTTTGTCTACAAGATGGCCTGGCTCGACGCACTGCACCGCCAGGTGGGCGCTGAACTCGCCCGCCACCCACGGC
>JAURKV010000201.1 GCA_030831585.1 Ramlibacter sp.
ACTGGGCTTGGTCGATCCACTTCTGGCGGCGCGCGGCAGCTTCGACCAGCCACTGGGGCTCGACCTCAAAGGCGGTGGCGTACAGAGACTTCACCTCCTGCGGCACGCGGTCGATCGGGCGCAGCGAGCCGTCGAAGTGCTTGAGATCCATGACCATCACGTCGTCCCACAGGCCCAGGCGCTTGAGGTCACGCACCAGGTAGTGGTTGATGACGGTGAACTCGCCCGACAGGTTGGACTTGACCGAGAGGTTGCCGAAGCAGGGCTCTATGCAGGCGTCCACCCCGATGATGTTGGAGATGGTGGCAGTGGGAGCGATGGCAATGCAGTTGGAATTGCGCATGCCGTCGACGCTGATCTTCTTGCGCAGGGCGTCCCAGTCTAGGGTCGACGAGCGGTCGACCTCGACATAGCCGCCGCGGGCCTGGGCCAGCAGGTCAATGGTGTCGGGAGGCAGGATGCCCCGGTCCCACAGCGAACCCTTGAAGCTGGAGTAGCGGCCCCGTTCCTTGGACAGCTCGGTGGAGGCCCAGTAGGCGTAGTAGCACACGGCCTCCATGGACTTGTCGGCGAATTCCACGGCCTCTTGGGAGGCGTAGGGAATGCGCAGCTCATAGAGCGCGTCCTGGAAGGCCATGATGCCCATGCCCACCGGACGGTGGCGCAGGTTGGAATCACGGGCCTTCTTGACCGCGTAGTAGTTGATGTCGATCACGTTGTCCAGCATGCGCATGCCTACCGAGATGGTGCGCTTTAACTTGTCGTGGTCGATGGCGCCGTCTTTCAGGTGCTGGCGCAGGTTGATCGAGCCCAGGTTGCAGACCGCGGTTTCGGTGTCGCTGGTGTTCAGGGTGATCTCGGTGCACAGATTGGACGAGTGCACCACGCCAATGTGCTGCTGGGGCGAGCGCACGTTGCAGGCGTCCTTGAAGGTGATCCAGGGATGCCCGGTCTCGAACAGCATGGTGAGCATCTTGCGCCACAAGTCGGCGGCCTGGACCGTCTTGAAGGGTTTGAGCTCGCCGCGCTTGGCTTTTTCTTCGTAGGCGACGTAGGCCTTCTCAAAGTCAGTACCGAACTTGTCGTGCAGATCGGGGCAGGTGGAGGGGGAGAACAAGGTCCACTCACCCTTTTCCATTACCCGGCGCATGAACAGGTCGGGGATCCAGTTGGACGTGTTCATGTCGTGGGTGCGGCGACGGTCATCGCCGGTGTTCTTGCGCAGCTCGAGGAATTCCTCGATGTCCAGGTGCCAAGTTTCCAGGTAGGCGCAGACAGCGCCCTTGCGCTTGCCACCCTGGTTGACGGCCACCGCGGTGTCATTGACCACCTTCAGGAAGGGGACCACGCCCTGGGACTCACCGTTGGTGCCCTTGATGTGGGAGCCCAGTGCGCGCACGCGGGTCCAGTCATTGCCCAGGCCTCCAGCGAACTTGGACAGCAGGGCGTTTTCCTTGATGGACTCGTAAATGCCGTCCAGATCGTCGGGGACCGTGGTCAGGTAGCACGAGGACAGCTGCGAGCGCAGGGTGCCGGCATTGAACAGCGTTGGGGTGGAGGACATGAAGTCAAAGCTCGAGAGCACTTCATAGAACTCAATGGCGCGCGCCTCACGGTCGATTTCGTTCAGCGCCAAGCCCATGGCCACGCGCATGAAGAAGGCCTGCGGCAGTTCGATGCGGGTCTTGCGCACATGCAGGAAGTAGCGGTCGTACAGGGTCTGCAGGCCCAGGTAGTCGAACTGCAGATCGCGCTCGGGCTTGAGCGCAGCGCCCAGACGTGCCAGGTTGTACTGCAGCATGTCGGGGTTGAGCAGCTCGTTGTCCACGCCCTTCTTGATGAAGGCCGGGAAGTAGTCGACATAGCTGGCGGCAGCCTCGGCCGGGGTGAGGTCGCGGCCCAGGATTTCCTTGAAGATCGTGTGCAGCAGCAGGCGCGCGGTGGCGTAGGTGTAGTCGGGGTCTTTTTCGATCAGCGTGCGCGCGGCCAGGATGGAAGCCTTGTAGACCTCGTCGATCGGCACACCGTCGTACAGGTTACGCAGGGTCTCAGCCACGATCGGGTCGGGCTTGACGTCGGCGCCTAGGCCGCGGCATGTGCTCTCAATCAGGCCCTGCAAGTGGGCCATATCCAGCGGGATGCGCTGGCCACCATCCATGACATGCATGGTGGGAGCGGCGGGCTGGGCGGCCTCTCCCTGCGCGGCGCGCTCTTGTGCGCGGCGCTCGCGGTACAGCACATATGCACGTGCCACCTCGTGGTGGCTGCCGCGCATCAAGCCGAGCTCGACCTGGTCCTGCACGTCTTCGATGTGGAAGGTGCCGCCGCCCGGACGCGAACGCATCAGGGCGCGCATCACGGACTGGGTGAGGCCGTCTACCGTCTCGCGCACGCTGGCCGAGGCCGCCCCTTGGGTGCCGTGCACCGCGAGGAAGGCCTTCATCAGGGCGATGGCGATTTTGTCAGGGGCGAAGGGAACGACGGCGCCGTTGCGGCGAATGATCTGGTAGTTGGCCAAGGCTTGGCCGGTGCTGCCAGCGTTGGCGCTCGGACCCATCATCGGGGCGACGCCGGCAAAGGCGGGGGAAGAAACGCTCTGGGCTGTCTGCATGGGTCCTCTTTTTTTTCAGTCTTCAGGCTGGTTTTGTGTCCGCTTTGCCCGGTCGCCTGCGTGGCGCGGGGGGCAAAAAGGCATTTTTTACTTGGTCTGCGCGAGCACTATATCTGGGGTGCGGGTCGCTGACAAGGCACTAGATGTAGTGTTCACGCCCTTGACACCCCCGATTGGAAAGCCCCCAAAAAACGGGCAAGTTCAAGCCCGAATTCGCGCTTGAAACCAAAGTTCAGCTGTCTGCCTGCAGCGGACCGCTGGGCAGGCTCAAAACCTCGGGAAAACACCGCGACGGCCAGCCCAGTTGCCGTTGTAAGAGCGCCCAGTCGAAGCCAGGGCCGGGGTCTGCTTTGCGTCCTGCCGCCACATGCTCGTGGCCCGCAATGTGGGCGATGGGGTAGTGCTGGGCGAGGGCTGCCACCAACCCGGCCAGGCACTCATATTGGGCCAGCTCGAAAGTGTCACCTTCGAGCCCTTCGAGCTCGATGCCGACCGAGTCGTCATTGCAATTGCTCCGGCCGCGCCAGTGCGAGGCGCCCGCATGCCAGGCGCGCTGGTCGCCGCTCACGAACTGCCACAACTCGCCGCCCCGGCGGATATAAAAATGCGCCGAGACCTCCATGCCGCGGATCTGCCCAAAGTAGGGATGGGCGTTCCAATCCAGGGTGTTGGTGAAGAGGCGCTGCACCTCGTCGCCGCCAAACTGGCCCGGCGGCAGGCTGATGGAATGCACCACCACCAGGTCGACGCAGGCGCCTGTGGGGCGTGGGCCGAAGTTGGGCGAATCAAGCCGGCGGGCGAACCGGTACCAGCCTCGGTCCCAGAGTGCAGCGGCAGGCGGCTCGCGCATCGCTGGGTCCTAGCGCCTCAGGCGCTGCCTGACTCGCGGTGCTGGGCGCAGCAAAAAGTGCCACCGCGCCCGTCGGTCAGGGACTCATTGCGTGGCAGGTGCAACCCGCATCGATCGCAGCAGACCATCTCCTGTGGCGCGGCCCCAGTCTCGGATCTGCGCTCGTGGCCGGAGCTGCGGGCGCCGGTACCCGGACGATTCCTTCGCTGTTTGCGCCAGGCGAAGTACAGATAGGCCAGCAGGGCCAGGACAATCAGGTACTTCACGCCATGCCCCGGTTCAGCACCACCTCGAGGACAAAGCGTGAGCCTACGTAGGCCAAGAGCAGGAGCAGGGACCCCACATAAAGCATGCGCACCGCCCGGCGACCGCGCCAGCCGAAGCGGGCCCGGCCAATAAGGAGGGTGGCAAAGGCCAGCCAGGCCAGCACCGAGAAGGAGGTTTTGTGGTCCCAGCGCCAGCCCGGTCCGCCTGCGGCCTCCCCGAACACCACGCCAGCCAGCAGGGTGGCCGACAGCAGCACGAAGCCGCCGGTGGCAAAGCGGAAGGTGAGGCGCTCCAGAGTGAGCAGGGGTAGGCCCGGCTGCGGCTCGGCTGCCTGGCGAATCTGGCGCTCGGCCCGCATCATCAGCCACGCATGAACCACTGCGGCGGCAAACAGCCCGTAGGAAGATATCCCCAGCGCCCAGTGCAGGGGCAGCATCGGCGAGGCCGAGGCGTGTAGTTGCGCGCCCGGGAACAGCAGCGCGAGCAACACCGTGGCCGTCCCCAAGCCAGCCACTGCCCAGCGCGCTTGCAACTGGGGGAACATTTGCTGCTCGATCGCGTACACGGTCAGCACCAGCCAGGCGGTCACGGACAGGGCGGGCCCGAAGCCGAAGCGCGGCCTGTCGCCGAGCAGCGAACCCGCCAGCACCGCGAGGTGCAGCACCCAGGCCAGCACCAGCGCGCCGCGCGTCGCTCTGCTGGACAGGCGCTTTGCCAGCGCTGCCGGTACCGCGTAGGCAGCGGCTGTTGCCAGCGTGAGCAGCAGGATGGCCAGGGACGCCGAGGCCCCGGTGATCGGTAGAATCATGACCACAGTTTAGTCGCTCACTTGGCCGATCCAATCGGCTCCCCAGGCAGTGACCCCCCACCCCCCTCCCATTCCCCCATGGCCTCCGCACTCACCGACAAACTCTCGCGCCTGGTCAAGGAAATGCGCGGCCAGGCCCGTATCACCGAGTCCAACGTGCAGGACATGCTGCGCGAGGTGCGCATGGCCCTGCTCGAGGCCGATGTCGCCCTGCCGGTGGTGCGCGACTTCGTCGCCCGGGTCAAGGAGAAGGCCCTCGGCCAGGAAGTGGCGGGCTCGCTCAACCCGGGGCAGGCGTTGGTGGGCATTGTTCACCGCGAATTGGTGGCCACCATGGGCGAGGGCGTCGCCGACCTCAACCTGGCTACCCAGCCGCCGGCCGTCATTCTCATGGCCGGCCTTCAAGGCGCGGGCAAAACGACCACCACCGCCAAGCTGGCCAAGCACCTGATTGAAAAGCGCAAGAAGAAAGTGCTGACTGTTTCAGGGGACGTGTACCGCCCGGCCGCCATCGAGCAGCTCAAGACCGTGACCGCCCAGGCGGGCGCCGAGTGGTTTCCCAGCAGTCCCGACCAGAAGCCGGTCGACATCGCCCGCGCCGCGCTGGATCATGCCCGACGCGGCTACTTCGATGTGCTGCTGGTTGATACCGCCGGACGCCTGGCGATCGACGAGGCGCTGATGCGGGAAATCCGTGCCCTGCACGCCGAGCTCAAGCCCGTGGAGACGCTTTTTGTCGTCGACGCGATGCAGGGCCAGGACGCAGTCAACACGGCTAAGGCCTTCAGTGAGGCACTGCCGCTCACCGGTATCGTCCTCACCAAGCTCGACGGCGACTCGCGCGGCGGCGCCGCCCTGTCAGTGCGCCAGATCACCGGCGCGCCCATCAAGTTTGCCGGCGTGTCGGAAAAGATCGACGGCCTGGAGGTGTTTGACGCCGAGCGCCATGCCGGCCGTGTCTTGGGCATGGGCGACATCGTCGCCTTGGTCGAACAGGTACAGGCCGGCGTGGACATGGAGTCCGCGCAGAAGCTGGCCGCCAAGGTGAAAAGCGGCGAGGGCTTCGACCTCAACGACTTTCTCGACCAATTGCGCCAGATGAAGAAAATGGGCGGGCTGTCGCAGCTGATGGACAAGTTGCCCGCGCAGATGCAGGCCAAGGCCGGCCAGGTCGACATGGACAAGGCCGAGCGCGATATCCGACGTAAGGAGGGCATCATCTGCAGCATGACGCCGCTCGAGCGCCGCAAGCCTGACCTCATCAAGGCGACCCGCAAGCGCCGCATTGCTGCCGGTGCCGGGGTGAAGGTTCAGGAAGTGAACCGCCTGCTCAATGAGTTTGACCAGATGCAGGGCATGATGAAAAAGATGAAGGGCGGCGGCCTCATGAAAATGATGAAGCGCATGGGCGGCATGAAGGGCATGAAAGGCATGCCGGGAATGCCCGGGATGTGAGGCTCAGGACCCATCCGAGAAAAAAGGCGCTCCGAGGAGCGCCTTTTTATTGTGGTGATTTCTATTGCCTCACTCGCGCGTGAGCACCTCGGCCCGCAGCGAATGCGGGTAGGCCTGGGTAATGGTCACATCGATCATCTGCCCCTTGAGCCGCTGGGGGCCGGCGAAGTTGACGATGCGGTTGCATTCGGTACGGCCCATGAGCTCGTTGGCGTCTTTGCGGGATGCCCCTTCCACCAGAATGCGCTGCACCGTGCCGACCCGGCTGTCGCTGATGCGGCGCACGTTCTCCTCCAGCTTGGCCTGCAACTGCTGCAGGCGCTTGAGCTTGAGGGTCTGCGGCGTGTCGTCGTGCAGGTTGGCCGCTGGCGTGCCGGGCCGTGGGCTGAAGACAAAGCTGAAGCTGGCGTCGTAGCCCACGTCCTCGATCAGCTTCATCATTTTCTGGAAGTCGTCCTCGGTCTCGCCGGGGAAGCCGACGATGAAGTCCGACGAGAGGGAAATCTGGGGCCGCACCGCCCGCAGCTTGCGGATGGTCGACTTGTATTCCATTGCGGTGTAGCCGCGCTTCATCGCCATCAGGATACGGTCGCTGCCATGCTGCACCGGCAGGTGCAGGTGGCTCACCAGCTGCGGCACCTTGGCATACACGTCGATCAGGCGCTGGGTGAATTCGTTGGGGTGGCTGGTGGTGTAGCGAATGCGCTCGATGCCGGGGATCTCGGCCACATACTCAATCAGTAGCGCAAAGTCGGCGATCTCGGCGGTGTCGCCCATCTTGCCGCGGTAGGCGTTGACGTTCTGCCCCAGCAGCGTCACTTCTTTCACGCCCTGTTCTGCGAGCCCTGCCACCTCGGTCAGCACGTCCTCGAAGGGGCGCGAGACCTCCTCGCCGCGGGTGTAGGGCACCACGCAGTAGCTGCAATACTTGGAGCAGCCTTCCATGATGCTCACGAAGGCGCTGGCGCCCTCGACCCTCGCGGGAGGCAGGTGGTCGAACTTCTCGATCTCGGGAAAGCTGATGTCGACCTGGGCCCGCTTGTCGCGCCGGCGGGCCTCGAGCAGCTCGGGCAGGCGGTGCAGGGTCTGCGGGCCAAAGACGACATCCACATACGGCGCGCGCTCAACGATGGCTGCGCCCTCCTGGCTGGCCACGCAACCGCCCACACCGATGAGCACGCCCTTGGCCTTGAGGTGCTTGACCCGGCCCAGATCGGAAAAGACCTTCTCCTGCGCTTTCTCGCGCACCGAGCAGGTGTTGAAGAGAATGAGGTCGGCCTGTTCGGGGTCTTCTGTCTTTTCGTAGCCCTCGGCGGCCTTCATGACATCGGCCATCTTGTCCGAGTCGTAGTCGTTCATCTGGCAGCCGAAGGTCTTGATGAAGATCTTGGGCGTGCGGCCATCTGCGGGGGGGCTTTCGGCGGCCGCGCGGTGGGCGGCTGCTGTGGGGGCCGGCGCCGCAGGGGGGGCGGCGGGCGCGGTAGTGTCGCTTGCGTTCATAACTTTCCAGCGGTTCGTGGTGTGGATCCAGAGGCTGTACGGGAGGGCGGGAGTTTACCTGCCGCGCTACGCTACTTCGGAGGGCACCACTTGAAGCGGCAGCTGGCCTAGAATTTTGACGACCGGCCCGACGGGATAAAAACCGATCTCGCCCCCTCCTTGCCCTCGCGCCAATCCCTCCTACTCAGCCGTCACTTCCGGGGCCTTGTCTCTGGCGCTCTGGGCATTTGCGCGGTCATGGCGGTCGGCACGCTGGGTTACCACGCCATCGGCAGCCCGCAGGCGAGCTGGATCGACAGCTTCTACATGACCTTCATCACCGTGGCCACGATTGGCTACAGCGAGGTGGTGGACCTCTCCGCCCACCCCTATGGGCGATTGTTCACGGTGGCGATTTCGGTGGTGGGCATCGCCACCATGAGCTACCTGTTTTCCACCTTCCTGGCGTTGCTGATCGAGTCCGACCTGAACGCCACCTTGAGGAGACGTCGCATGGAGCGGCATATTGCAGCCCTGTCGGGGCACTACATCGTCTGCGGCATCGGCCGCGTGGGCGGCAACGTGGCCGAGGAGTTGCTGGCCACCCGGCGGCCCTTGGTGGTGATCGAGAAGAGCCAGGAGGCGCTAGATGCCTGGCTGGAGCGCCACCCCGGCTGCCTCTACCTGCACGCCGACGCCGCAGATGATGAGGCCCTTCGCCGCGGCGGCCTCTCGCGCGCCGCCGGCGTTTTTGCAGTGACCGCCGATGACAGCCACAACCTGATGGTGGCACTCTCGGTGAAGTTACTCGCCCCTCAAGTGCGGGTGGTGGTACGCCTGCACGACATCCGCAATGCCGACAAGGCCCGGCGTGCGGGCGCCGACGAGGTGGTCTCGCCCGACTTCACCGGCGGCATGCGGATCGCGTCGGCCATGGTGCGCCCGCATGTCGTCAACTTCATGGACCAGATGCTGCGAACCGAGGAAGGTACCCGTATCGAGGAGGTGCTGGTCCCGGAGGGCTTGCCCGTGCAGGCCCTGGGTCAGCTCTTGCCCCGGTCCCCGCGCTATATGCTGCTGGCTCTTCACGAGCAGGGCCGCTGGCACTTCAACCCGGGTGAAGATCAGCCGGTACGCCCCGGCGCCAGCCTGGTGCTCATGGCGAGTGCCGAGGGCAGGCTAGAGGTCGAGAGCTTGTTGCTTGCCTGAACGCTTGGCGACTTAGGCCCGCACCCAGCCTGCCTGAAGCCAGTGCCAGTACCCGGGCGCCAGCTGCCAGGGCAGCAAGCGGCTTTCACTCGTGGTGGGCAGCACCGCGCGGGTGAGGTGATCGCGCCACTGGCCAGTGCCGCCTACTGCATCGAGCAGAAAGTCATCTGGCCAGGCCTGCCCTGGCCTGAGCGCCAGCGGTACGGGCTCCCGCGCGATGTCCAGCACCCGTCCTGGACCTGAGATCGCGTCATGCACGCTGCCCCAGTTACGCCCTGCCAGACGGTGGCTGACCTCCGATAGCGTGGCCTCGGCGCGGGCCACGTCCCGGCAGGTGAGGGTGTACTGCCCCAGGACGTTGTCGAACAACACCAGCGCCTGCGGCCTCAGGGCGAGTAATTCTTCTAGGCGAGACAGCGCCTCTGCGTCGTGGAATCGCACCTCGATGCGGTGGCGGGCGATGACACCCCGGTGATTGAGCTTGAACAAGGGGCCGGAAGCCGACTCGAAATCGACCGCGTCGATCCTGCGAAAGCGGGCCAGGAAGGCGTCGTCCATCATCCAACCGGCGCTGGCGCCGAAGAGGAGCAGGTCTTCGTGGCCTTCAGGCGCCTGCGCCAGCCAGTCGGCGATGGCCGCGCGTGTGCGCGTCCAACGTGACTGCGAGCGCCAGGCGCGCAGGTGCCAGCGCAGGTCCAGCCGGGCCACTGCCAGCCGCCGGCCTCAGAACGGCGGCTTGATGACCCGGGCGCAGGTCCCGCGAATCAGCGGGACGACCTTGCCGCCCTCAATGGTGAGGGTTTGCTCGAACTGGCCGGTGCTGCGGTCGATCGAAAAGGCCTCCTGGCTGATGGAGGTGCCAAAGCGTTGGAACATAGCCGGGCGAGTGACCACGAACTTGTTGCCCTGGAGACTGAGGGTTCCGCCGCGGCCCTCGGAGATGGAAATGCGGCCCTGGTACCAGCCGGACTTCTGCTCGAGATCGATCTGGGCCAGGGTCATGCGCGGGGGCTCGTTGCCCTGAATGCCCAGGGTCTTCTGGCCCTCCACGTCGAGGTGGAGCTCGCAGATCATGTCGACGACGCTGCCAGCCCGCGCCACCCCCGCGCCGGACGCGCCTGCGGGAGCGGGCGAGGCCTGTGGGGCTGCCTCGCTCGAAAAAAGAAGACTTATTCCGTATATTCCGGCCATGGCCAGAATGCCGATCACGATGCCGATGAACAAGTTCTTCATGTTGCACTCAAGCCGTTCCGGGATGATCCGATCATACTTTGGCAGCGTTCCGTGTCGCCCCTCAGTTGAATCGGGTGGTAACGCAGGACACAATCCCTTGCCGTTGTCATTGGACTCGGCGTCACCTGAGATTTCTTGAGGTCAGCATGTTCATTCGAATCCTCCTAGGCGGCATCGTCGCCAGCCTGTTCGCGATGGTGATTACCCTGTCCATTGTCAACACCGGCAAGACCAAGGACCTCGACACCCGGCTGGTCAAGGCCAGCAAGCAGATCAAGGAGCAGGAAGAAACCCTGCAAAAGCTCGAGGAAGCGCTGCATGCCATGGCCGACAAGGGCAAGGGCGGTCATGCCGCTGCGGCGCACTGGGGCTATGAGGGCGAGATGGGCCCCGACAAATGGGGTAAGCAGTACCCCACCTGCGCTGAAGGCAAGTCGCAGTCGCCTTTGAACATCGTCGGGCCCTTCGACAAGTCGACCACCACGCTCAAGGCCGACTACAAGCCGGGGGTGCTCAAGGTGGTCAATAACGGCCACACGATTCAGGTCAATGTGCCCCCCGGCAGCACGCTCAAGGTGGGCAATGAATCCTACGATCTGGTGCAGTTCCACTTCCACCGCCCCAGCGAGGAGCAGATCGACGGAAAACCCATGGCCATGGTGACGCACATGGTGCACAAGAGCGCCGACGGCAAGCTGGCGGTTCTCGCGGTGTTGATGCGAGAGTCGGCCGTTCAGAACCGCACCCTGTGGTCGATCTGGAAGAACATGCCGGCCAAAGAGGGTCCCGAGGTTGAGGTGGCCTCGGTGTCCATCAACCCGGCAACCCTGCTGCCCGAGTCCATGGCGCACTACGCCTACGATGGCTCGCTGACCACCCCGCCGTGCACCGAAGGCGTGAAGTTTTTCATTTTGAAGTCGCCAATCGGCATCCAGCGCGAGATGATTGACAGCTTCCCGTTCAAGATGAACGCGCGCCCTGTGCAGCCGCTCAACGGCCGCAAGATCCAGGCCTCTTGAGCCGCGCGGGTTACTCCAGCCCGGGTTGTCAGAATGGCCAGAAAGGCGCCCACCAGGGCGCCTTTTCTTCTGGCAGCAGGGGCGCAAGTTTGCCGCAATGTAGGGCCAGGCCCTTCGCAAAAATGCTGTTGTTGGGCGTTTGCCGCCAGAGGCCGTCGTCGTCGAGTTCGAACAGCTTGGCGCCAGTGAGCATTGGCCCCGCGTAGCTGATCATCTTGGTGAGGCGATGCATGCGGTGCTTGCAGTCGTACTCATTGCGGTAACGGCGCGACTGCACTCCGTCGGGATCTGGTGCCTTCATGTCCTGGATCTCCCAGACCTTGACCACATAGTCGTCGCGCAGCCTCGAGCTGCGGTCCCAGTAAAGCGTCATCGCGGGGGTCTCGCCCAGTGCTATCCAGGGCGAATCACCAGGGCCGATTGCCACCTCCAGCTCGGGCAGCGGCTGTGCCAGTTGCACCCGTGGCTCAAAGTAGATGAATGACAGGTAGCCCGCGCCGACGGCGACGACGGCCAGTGCCAGCAGTTTTTTGATCCGGGGTGCAAAGGCACTGTCTGCCGGGATGCGGGGTCTTGTGGCCATGTTCGCGTGTTTCAGTGGTAGCTGCCGGCCAGGGTCAGCACTTGGCCACCGGTGCCGAGCTTGAATCGGGTGATGCCTGGCAGGGCGTGGCTGTTCACCCCACCCAGATCCAGACGCTTGAGGCCGATGCGGCGCAGGTATTCGATTCCGCGCCACATCAGCAGGTTATGGGCGTTGGCCTTGCGCCCCGCCTCGCTGGACCAGCCGATGTGGTAGGTGGCCGTATCGCCGTGAATCAGGAACAAAAGCGCCGCCTGGGTCTCCTTGCTTGATTGAGCGTAGCTCACCGCAAAACCCTGCGCACGCGAAGGCGCCGCTTCAATATAGGCCCGCACGAAGTCGGTCGGCAGGCCCTGGAAGCGCCGCTGGGTGCGCTGCTCGGTCTCGCGTTCCAGCAAGCGCTTGGCCTCCGGCAAGTTGGGCTCTACGCGTGTGGTGAAGGACGGGTCAGCTTCGGTCTTGGCTAGGCGGTTGCGCCATTTGCCGTCCAGACCAGCACGAAGCGCCTCCAGGGGCTGTGTGAGGTCCAGCATGACGGTGGAATAGCCGGTCATCACCCGCCACAGGCCGCGGGTCTCGGCCTCCACCTCGGGGGAGGCCGGCGCGTCGGGCGAGAACAGCGCCACGCGCAGGCGGGGCACCGGCAGGGATTGCTTGAGAAGACTCAAGCCCTCGGCACGCGACGGGCCAGGCAGAGCCGGGTGCCAGACTGGGCCGCGGGTGCAGGACGCCAGCGAGAGGTAACCGGCAATACGCCGCACCATGAACTGGGCCAGGCCCATCACCTGCCCATCGACGCGAACGGAGGCGCGATGAATGCGCACACCCAGTTGTTGCAGGGCCTGGCCATAGGCCCAGGACTGCTGGAGAGAACTTCCGTACTCGCGGTGATGACCTTCCCAGGTGGCGCGGTCCAGCGAGTCCCATTCGACATTCATCGCCTCATAATAGCCAAAGGTCAATTAGCGAAGGGTCTGCGCATTGGAAACAGGGTCAAGTTCCCGCGTCTGGCGCCGATTCACCCTCGGGTGGGAGTCATATGGTTAGCACCCCAAGAGGCAAGGGCATCGCAGGCGACGCCCGGCGGCTAGCGTCCCAGGACATCCCCGGGGCGCGCCTGACTGTCCCCGGAGTCTTGCTTCTCCTGTTCTACCTGGGCTTGCCAGTGGCAATCTTGGGCAACCTGCTGGACCTGTTGTTCCAGTGGTGGTTTGGCTGGTGCATCGGCTTGTGGTGTCTCGTGAATTGAAGGTGGGTCATGTTCTTCTTCGTTGGATTTGTGGTGATTTTCGGCGCTGTGTTCGGTGGCTACATCGCCGCTGGCGGCAAGATGGCGCCCATCATCAAGGCGGCCCCCTTCGAGATCATCATCATCGGCGGCGCCGCGGTCGGCGCTGCGCTGGTGGGCAACAGCTTCGCGATCTTCAAGGCCGCCATGGGCGGCATCGCCAAGTGCATTTCCGGCGCCAAGTGGAAGCAGGCCGACTACCTGGCGGTGATGGTGCTGGTGGGCAAACTGCTGGGCGTGATGAAGAAGGAAGGCGTGGTGGCCCTGGAAGCCCACGTCGAGAACCCCGACTCCAGTCCCATCTTCGGCGAGTTCCCCAAGCTGGCGCATGACCACTTCATCGTGCAGATGATTTGCGACCCGTTGCGGCTGGCCGTCATCTCGCAGGGCAACCTCGAGGCTGACACCGTCGAAGACATCATGAAGACGGCGATCAAGGCGCACCACCACGACGCGATGCGCGCGCCTGCGGCCCTGTCCACCATTTCGGGCTCCCTGCCTGCGCTGGGCATCGTGGCCTGCGTGCTGGGCGTGATCAAGACCATGGGCGCCATCGACCAGCCCCCGCCCGTGCTGGGCGCGCTGATTGGCGCTGCGCTGGTGGGCACCATGCTGGGCGTGTTCATGTCGTACGCCATGTTCGAACCCTTCGCTGGCCGCCTGGCCCAGGTGATTGACGAGGACGGTCAGATCTATAACGTGATTCAGCAGATGATCGTTTCTAACCTGCGGGGCTACCCGCAGCCGGTGATGATTGAGACCGCGCGCGCCTGCATCAGCCACCACAACCAGCCGAGCTTCTCAGAAGTGTTCGACGCCTTGCGAGGGTCGTGATGGCCGAAGCTGCAGTCGCTGAGGAAGAAAAGCCCGTCGCCCAGGCCGCGCCTGCGGCAGCCGAGGCTCAGCCGCCTGCGGCCCCCGAGGCCGCGCCCGCAGCCGATGCCGGCGGTGAGCCGGTGCGGCCGATCATCAGGAAGATCATCGTTGAAGAGGGCCACGGCGGTGCCCACGGCGGCGCCTGGAAGATCGCGCTGGCCGACATGATGACGGCCATGATGGCCTTCTTCCTGCTGATGTGGCTGCTCGGTGCGACCAAGGAGGACCAGCGCAAGTCGGTGGCCGACTACTTCCGACCCTCTTCCCACAGCCAGATCAAGTTCGGTGAGCTCGCTGGCTCCGACGGCCTGCTTGGCGGCCGCTCCATCATTGACCCCGACGGCTTCCCCTTCACCGCCAAGCAAAGCTCGGTGATGGAGCGTCTCACGCCTCAGGCCAAGGGCGGCGCCAACACCGACAACGGCTCCTCGCAGCAAGAGAACAACAAGGAGGGTCCGCAGGAGGAGTCCTCCAATCCGGATGGAGGCAAGGGCTCGCAAAAACAGCAGCAGGACAAAGAGAACTTCGACAAGCTCGAGAAGGAACTCAGGCAGAAGATCTCCGACAACAAACAGCTCTCGCAGATGCAAGACCAGATGTCCATTACCCGCGACAAGGACGGCCTTCGCATCGAGGTGATCGACAAGGCCAAGTTTTCCATGTTCCGGTCGGGCACCGCCGAACTAGACGACAAGGCTATTGCGCTGCTCAATGAGGTAGCGAAGTCGGTCAAGGGCGTGCCTAACAAGGTCGCTGTGCGCGGCCACACGGACAGCCTCGGCTTCGCTCCTGACAGCGGTCGGAACAACTGGTCGCTGTCCACCGAGCGCGCCGATGCGACACGCAAGGTGCTGCAGGCCGGCGGCGTCCCCTATGACCGCTTCCAGCGCATCGAAGGCGTTGCCGACACCGCGCCCTTCATCCAAGGGAACCCGGCCGATCCGCGCAACCGGCGCGTGAGCATCACCATCTTGAACCAGTAAGCGGTCCACTCCGAGGGGGTGACCGCACGGGATTCCTTGGTATACCATCGAGGGGATTGCTGGCTGCAGTGGCCGGCGCTTGCCAAGGAGTCGTTCCCATGAAGCTGGTTTCTCTTCTGCTCTCCGCCTGGGTTCTGCTGTTTCAGCCGGCCATGGCGCAGGAGTGGCCTACCCGCCCTCTGAGGCTCATCGTCCCCTTCGCCCCAGGCGGCGGTAACGACACCGTGGCCCGAGCGGTGGCCAACCAGTTGACCAGCTCGCTGGGCCAGCCGGTGGTGGTGGAAAACCGGGCCGGCGCCGGCGGCGTGATTGGCGCCGACATGGCGGCCAAGGCACCGCCCGACGGCTACACCATGTTTCTCGGCGGCGTGGGCAGCCTGGCGGTCAACCCGCATATCGTTCCCAAAATCAGCTACGACGCGCTGAAGGACTTTGTTCCCGTGGTGCTGCTGGCGTCCGCTCCCTCGGTGGTGGCGGTGAGCCCCAAGGTGCCGTTCAAGACGGTGCAGGAAATGACGGCCTACGCCAAGGCCAACCCGGGGCGCATCAACTTTGCCTCCAACGGCAACGGCAGTTCGGCCCATATCGCCACGGCCTTGTACGAAACCATGGCGGGGGTGGACATGACCCACGTGCCCTACAAAGGGCTTGCGCCGGCGATGACGGACCTGATGTCCGGCCAGGTCGACATCATGTTCTCCAGCGTGGTGGCCATCACGCCGCAGATCAAGTCAGGCAAGCTGCGTGCGCTGGCCGTCACCAGCGCCAAGCGCTCGGCGCTGCTGCCGGACCTGCCAACTCTGGCGGAGTTGGGCCTCACCGGCTACGAGGCCGGCTCCTGGTACGGCCTGCTGGTCCCAGCGGGCACGCCGGAGGCGATCGTCCGCCGTCTCAATGCGGAGTCTGTCAAGGCGCTGCGCGGCGGCAGTGTGCGTGAATCGCTCTCTAGCGAAGGCGCCGAAGTGGTGGGCAGCACGCCAGAAGAGTTTGCCCGTCACATCCGCGCTGAACATGCGCGCGTGGGCAAGATGATCAAGGACGGCCGGCTGAAGATGGAGCCCTGAGCGCGCTCAGATCCGGGTGCAGGCCTCGAACAGGGTGAGCAGTTCACCCTGCCAGCCGCCCAGATGGTCGACCGCGGTCTGGACCAGCACGGTGCGCGTAGGCATGTCCACAATGACACGCTGGGCGTGGTGCCCGTTGAAGGAAAGCCGCGAGCCGTCTGGCTTGATGTGCCACATGTGCGCCTTGTAGCCGGCCCAGCCCATGGCCACCCCATGGCGAACCTGGGCATCCAGCGGGCCCCAGCGGGTGAACTCGTTCACCCATGTCTCGCTCACCACCTGGGTCCCACCCGCTCGGCCGCGGTTGGCGACCAGCGTCCCCAGTCGCGCCCAATCGCGCAGCGTTGCGGCAAATCCGACGCAGTTGAACTCGTTGCGGTGCGAGTCCGTCGTCCAGGTGGCCATGTCCTGCGCACCCAGGGGCTGCCACAGGGCCTCCTCGGCAAACTCCGACAGCGATCGCCCGGTGACCCGCCGCATCACCATGCCGAGGGTCAGCGGGCATAGCTCGTTGTAGTTGTAGCGACGCCCCTGTTCCTCGGCCCGGCGGTTCCAGCCGGCGACCACCGGCGCGATATCTGAGCCGCTGCTCAGAAAGGCGCGTGGGTAGATGGTGCTGTTGTCTACGTCATGCGTAACCGCCGCGCCGCTGGACATGTTGCTCAGGTTGCGCAGCGTCACCCCGCCGTGCAGCGTGCCCGCCAGCTCTGGCAGGTACTTTTGCGCTTCGTCGTCGTAAGAGGTGATCAGGCCCCGGTCCAGGCAAATTCCCAGCAGCAGCGAGCTCACGCTCTTGGCCATCGACCAGCTCGTCATGCGCATCGATGCGGTGCGGGCGAATCGGTAGCGCTCCAGCAATATCTCGCTATCACGGCACACCAGCAAGCCGGTTACCGGCCACCTGTCGAGGTAGTCGTCGGGCGTCCGGTGGCCAAAGGCGACGGGATAGCGCAGGCCGCTCACCGGAGAATCGCGCAGCGCCAGTGGCTCAGGCGAAGGCGCCATGGCGCGCCAGGGCAGCACCTTCTCAAAGCCGCCAGAGTAGTTGCCAACCCGGTACAGCGGGTCGCGGTTGAGGCCACCCTCCAGGCCGATCGGGTAGGTTCCCCGCGTACTCCATCGGTCGAATGCGCTGGCCGGCAGATGGGCCGCGGCTGCCCAGGCGACGCCGGCTCGCAGAAACTGCCGCTTGTTCATCGTGTCTCCATGGTTGAGGAGCGCCACGCACCGCCTGTGTCCGTGCACTTTGCGGGCCCGTTATTCACCTCGCTCAGTTCTCTCGCCAAGTCCCTTCGGCCATTCCCGTGCGGGGCTGCAGGACTCCATCGGTATTCATTCTGGCAGTATTGGGCGACGGTGCAACAATCGCAGCCTCTCGCCGACCAGGCATTCCATTTTTGCAGGAGAACCCACCATGAAACGTCGTCAAGTCCTCGCGCTCACCGCCGCCTCCTTGGCCGGCGCGTTGCCGCTGGCCGCCAGGGCCCAGGCCTTCCCGAGCAAGGCCCTCAAGATCGTCGTGCCCTTCGCCGCAGGTGGCGTCGCGGACATCACCGCTCGCACCGTCGCCCAGCGCATGACGGAGACCCTGGGGCAGCCGGTGGTGATCGAGAACCGGCCCGGCGCCGGCGGCATCGTCGCCGCCGACCTGGTCGCCAAGTCCGACCCGGATGGCCACACGCTGCTGCTGATGTCCAACGCCAACGCGGTCAGTGCCGGCCTGTTCAAGCAACTGCCTTTCGACCCGGCCCGCGACTTCAGCGTGGTCTCGCTCCTCGGTACCTTTGACCTGGTGCTGGTCACCAGCGGCGAGTCTCGCTTCAGCGGCCTTCCCGAAATGCTGGCCTGGGCCCGCGCCAACCCGGGCAAGCTCAATATCGGCAGCATCAACATCGGCAGCACCCAGCACCTGGCGGCTGAATTGTTCAAGAGTGCAGCTGGCCTCGACGCCCAGGTGGTGCCGTTCAACGGGACGCCGGCGGTGGTCACCGCCCTGCGCGGGGGGCAGATCGACGTTGCCGCCGAGGTGCTCAGCCCCGTGCTGCCGCAGATCAGGGGCGGCGTACTCAAGGCCGTGGCCATTACCGGCACCCGGCGCAGTGCGGCTCTGCCGCAGGTGCCCACCGCGCGAGAGGCCGGTGTCGCCAACCTGCTGGCTTCGTCATGGAATGCGCTCGGCGTGCCGGCCCGCACCCCGCGCGAGGTGTTAGAGCGCCTGAACCGCGAGGTCGTGGCCGCCCTCAATCACGCCCCGACCCGGCAGAAGCTGGTCGAGATGAATATCGAGCCCAGCCCGGGTACTCCCGCGCAGGGCCAGGACTGGCTGGCGAGCGAGACCCGGCATTGGGGTGAGGTGATCCAGCGGGCGGGTATTCAAAAGCAGTGAGCGATCGGGGGCGCAGGCCACCCCTTCGCCCGCTTCAAACTGGCGAGGCACTCAGTGCTTGAGGATCTTCGAGAGAAACTGCTGTGAGCGTTGCGAGCGAGTGGTGGAGAAGAAGTCGTCCTTGGTGCAGTCTTCAACGATCTGGCCTTCGTCCATGAAGATCACCCGGTCGGCAACCTGGCGGGCAAAACCCATTTCGTGGGTCACGCAGACCATGGTCATCCCTTCGCGCGCCAGGGTGACCATCACTTCGAGCACCTCCTGAATCATCTCGGGGTCGAGCGCAGACGTCGGCTCGTCAAACAACATGGCGATCGGGTCCATCGCCAGGGCCCGGGCAATCGCGACGCGCTGCTGCTGCCCGCCAGAGAGTTGTGCGGGGTACTTGTGCGTATGGGCCTGGAGGCCGACCCGGTCTAACAGCTTCTCGCCTTTCGCCACAGCCTCCTCCTCCGAGCGCTTGAGCACCTTGCGCTGGGCCAGGGTGAGGTTCTGAAGAATCGTCAGATGGGGAAATAGCTCGAAGTTCTGGAACACCATGCCCACTTGTGCGCGCAGCAGTGACATGTCTGTGTCCTTGGCGCCCAGCGTCTTGCCATTGATGCTGATCGAGCCGCTGCTGATTTTTTCAAGGCCATTGATGCACTTGATGAGAGTTGACTTGCCCGACCCTGAAGGGCCGCACACCACCACCACCTCGCCTCTGGTGATGCTGGCCGACACGTTCTTCAGCGCCTGGAAGCTGCCGAAATGTTTGTTGACGTTGACAATTTCAATCATGCACGGATCCTCGAGTGTCAGAAGCGAGCCAGCGAGTAGGGGTGTGGGTCAAATGAAGCGGAGCGCCTGAGGAGCAGGTCGACCGTCATGCGGGCCACCACGGGCGACAGCGTGTAGCCGTTTGATGTGACGGCGTTATAAAAGCCCGGCACACCTGGCGCCTCACCCAGGATGGGCGCACCGTCAATGTTGATGTTCATGGCGGCCCAAGTTCGCAGCACGCGCAGCCCCTGGATTTGGGGCACCACGCGCTGAGCCACCCATAGGTTGCCCTCCACGCTTTGTCGCAGGGTGGTGTTGAACCGCCGCCGATCATCGTAAGAGGCGGTCCAGCCACCGCCCACGATCAGTCCGCCCGTGGCGGCTTGCTTGAGGCTCAGGTGACGATCGGCATGCGCCACCAATTGCTTGACCATGGCGGGCGCTGCTTCGGTGACGATCATCTGCAAGGGCGCGCTGTGGACCGGCAGGTCCAGGCCGACCATCGCCCCGACTTCGCGGCTCCAGGGGCCAGCGGCGTTGATGACCGTGCCTGCTTCGATCACGCACCGCGAGCTCGCCACGCGCCAGCGCGTGCCAGACCTCTCTAAGTGCTCAACGCTGGAACCGCGAATGAATCGAGCTCCTGCAGCCTTCGCCGCTTTCAAGACGCCGTACGTCGCTTTGAGCGGGTTGATCTTTCCTTCTTGCGGTGCGTACTCCGCGCCGAGCATTTGATGAGAGATCGCAGGCGCCAGTGATCGGAGTGTTGCGGCGTCGATGATCTCGTTTTCAATGCCGAATTGGCGTTCCAGGTCGGCCTTGGCCTGAAGGAACTTCATACCTTCCGGGGTGTCGGCCACCATGAGCCCGCCAGTGGTCGAGATCTCAAAGTCGCCGCCGGTTTGCGCCTCCAGCTCTCTCCACAACTGGACCGAGGCCGGGCCAAGGGGCAGGGTCTGTGCGGCGGGTCCGCCGCCCGCTTCAGCCTTGGCGCCGAAATCGAACGAGAGCAACTGCACATGCAGGCTGCCAGCGTTGGCGCCCGAGGCCTGCATATTGGCTTCGTCGCGCTCGACCAACAGCACGTCGCGGCCCTCGCGGGCCAGGTAATAGGCCAGGCAGGCCCCCATGACGCCTCCGCCGATCACCAATACCTCGGCCTGTTGCAGAGGCAGTGGCTGCGTCTCGGTCGGGCGGGCGATATTAGGCGTGATCGATCGCTTGTGCCCACCCCATTCCGGCTTTTCAAACGCCATGCATCCTGCGGGCACTGGCTTGGCAGGAAGGCGGGGCGCGAACAATTGCTCGGGCTCCCTGGGCTTGCCCTTGATCTCGTGCAGCAACTTGTCGACGGTGCAAGCGCAGTAGCGTCCCTGGCAGCGGCCCATGCCCAGACGGGTCATGCGCTTGAGCGGGCCCAGGCTGTCAAAGCCCTCCGCGATGGCCGCTCTGAGCTGGCCCACGCTCACTTCCTCGCACCGGCAGGCCACGGTTGAATCGGGTAGGGCTTGCAGACGGACGGGGGGCGCCTGAAAAAGTGTCCAGAGGGCCTCCTGAAATTTCAGTGCCCGATCCAGTGCCGCGTCCGTGTTGCGCAGCAGCGTCTCATCGACGCTTTTCCCCAGTGCGCTGGCGGCGGTCATACCGGCCAACGTGCCTCGCGCCAGGGCCACCCGCGCACCGCCCAGGGAGCTGCCGTCGCCGATGGCAAATACGCCGGGCAGGCTTGTTTGACCCGCCCGCGTGGTCTCGGTCTCGAGGTAGCCAATGTGGCGGTCGACAAGCCGGTGGGCGCAGCCGAGGGCGCGGGCCAGCTCGGTGGAGGGAATGAAGCCGTAGCCCAGGCACAGGGTGTCCGCCTCGGTCGTGGTGGCACGTGCCAGGTCAGGCGCGCCAGCGCCGCTGAGTGGGGCGTAGACCACGCCTTGCAGGCGGCCCTCACCCTGGGCCTGCACCACGCCGTGGCCCCAGCGCACAGAGACGCCGTGCCGGCGCAGCTCGGCGATGTAGCCCAGGCCCTGCACCATCAAATCAGGCGCGAAACGCCAGGCTTTGAGGAGCGTGCGCCACATTGCAGGGGTGGGGGCAGGCGCTGACTCCAGCACCGCGGCGACCTGCACCCCCGCGCGCACCATCTCCACCGCAAGTTGCAGGTTCAACGGGCCATTTCCGGCGATCACCACCTTCTGGCCCGGTGAAACCTTGTAGGCCCGTACCAGCGTCTGGGCAGCGCCGGTGGTCATCACCCCGGGCAGCGTCCAGTTGTCGAACGGAACCGGCCGCTCGTAGGCGCCGGTAGCCAAAATCAACTGCCCAGGGCGAAACACGGTTTCTGCGCCGTCCACCATGGCGATCACTTCCTGGGGCGTGTCCGCGCCCCAGACCGTCACCTCCTGGAGGATGCGCACGCCCGCATCCAGTGCAGCTTGGGTCAGTGCCAAGCCCTCGGCGAACTGCTTGTCGGCAGGCCGGGCGGCCGTGTGCGAGGGAGCCAGTGGTTTGAAGTATTGCCCGCCGCTTTGTGGCCGCTCGTCGAGGACCACCACGCTGGCACCCGCACGGGCCGCGCTGACCGCGGCCGCGAGGCCCGCTGGGCCGGCGCCTACCACCAGCACGTCCACCGCCTCCGCCCGCGGCTCGGCGCTGGTGGGTGCTGTGCACAGGGGGGCAAGCGGATCCTGCGCCGTCCCCGCGGGCACCTGAGACCGGACGGTCTGACCGTCTCGCACTTTCTCCAAGCAGGCGCGAACGCCCGCCCGGCCGTCGACGGTCACCACGCAATCGAAGCATGCGCCCATTCCGCAATAGAGGCCGCGTGGTTCTTGCTTGCGGGTGTTGCGGAAGGTTTGGATGGCGTGCGCCTGGAGTGTGGCGGCGATCGTCTCCCCCGCAAGTGCGGACAAACGCCTGCCGTCAAAGGTGATTTCAACCCTGACGTCGGCGGGTCTGGCGCTGGCGTGTTGGATTCGCATGGGGAGGGGCGACGCGAGGTCCTGAGGCTAGTGAATACGACCGTTGCACGATCAGTATACCGGCGGTATATTAATCCTACGCAAAGCCAAAAAGTTTTCAAAAAACCCCTCTGCGAGTCCCCCCATGAGTCCGACAAAAAACACAGGCAAGAACTGGCGTGGCACCTTCACCGTACTGGTGACACCCTTCACCGCAGACGGCAAGTCGGTTGACGTTCCCGCGCTGCGGCGCCTTGTCGATTGGCAAATTGAGCAAGGTATCCACGGACTGATCCCACTGGGCAGCACCGGCGAGTTCCTGTCGATGACGATGCAGGAGCAAGAGGAGGTGATTGAGGTCTGTGTTCGCCAGGCGGCGGGCCGGGTGCCTGTGCTGATAGGCACGGGCGCCGAATGGACTGACGAGGCGGTGATGAAAGCCCGCTTGGCCGAAAGCCTGGGGGCCGACGGCGTGATGGTCATCCCGCCTTACTACAGCACGCCCACCCCCGACGAGTTGTTTGTGCACTTCCGAAAGATCGGAGAGTCCGTGTCCATGCCGATCATGGTCTACAACAACCCGGCGACATCCAATGTCGACCTCACGCCGGACATCGTGGCCCGGCTCGCGCAAATCGATAACGTTCGCTACATCAAGGAATCCACCCTCGAAGTGACCCGTGTCCGGGACATCATCGAGCTGTGCGGCGACAAGATGACCGTCTTCGCCGGCATCCTGGGGTATGAGTCATTCTGGCTGGGTGCCCAGGGCTGGGTGGCGGTTTGCTCCAACTTCCTGCCCCGCGACTCCGCCCGCCTGTTCGAGCTGGTCGCCGACCACAAAGACCAGCCGGCCGCCCTCGCGCTCTACAAACGCATCCTGCCTTTGGTCAAGATGGTCGGCGGGCACCGCTACGTAGCCGCCAGCAAGGTGGCCCTGGACTACATGGGACTGCCAGTCGGCACGCCCCGCCCGCCGCGCCTGCCATTGCCCGCCGCCGATACCGTTGAACTGAAAGCGATGCTCGATCGCCTGCAGCTCAAAGACTCGATTCCCGTTCACTGATGGTCGTTTTTGCTTTACTCAAAGGAGCCCTGCGATGAAAAAGAGCGTTTTCGGATTCAACTTTCGTGCGTGCCTGGTCCTGGCTGGATCCATGGCGCTGACGGGCCTCGCCGCTGCGCAGACCTGCACGCCCAAGGTGCCGGCCTCCGAGCTGGTCAAGCCAGGCACCCTGGTGATGTCTACCAACCCAACCCTGCCCCCGATGCAGTTCGTCGACAGCGCAGGTGTCCTCAAAGGCATGCGTATCACGTTGGGTGACGAAATCGCCAAGCGTCTTTGCCTGAAGCCCGAGTACATCAAGATCGAGTTTTCTGCGATGGTTCCTGGTCTGCAGGCGGGGCGCTGGGATGTGATCAACACCGGCATCTTCTGGACCGAAGAGCGGGCCAAAATCATGCAGATGATTCAGTACGAAGCGCAAGCGGTGAGCATTTCGGTGGCCAAGGGCAACCCGCTCAAGATCTCCAAGCCCGAAGACCTCGCCGGCCGCACGGTGGGCGTCGAGCTTGGTGGTTTCGAAGAGCGCAAGCTCAAAGAGCTCGATGACATGCTCAAGGCAAAGGGCCTCAAGGGCATCAATATCCGCACCTTCGACAACTTTGCTACCGCCTACCAGGCGCTGCGCGCGGGCCAGACCGAGGCGAGCGTGTCCATCGACTCGACCGGAGCGGAATATGCCAAGCGCGGAGAGTTCGACCGTGCCATCAGCGGCTTGTTCCCCACGCCTGTGGCTCTGGCACTCAAGAGCACAGTCCTCGCCAATGCCGTCGTGGGCGTGTTCAACGACATGCAAAAAGACGGCACCTACGCCAAATTGATGTCGGAGTACGGCCTGCTGGCCAACAAGGATCCGATCAAGGTCAACGGTCCGAGCAAGTAAAGGCGAGCGGGCTGTAGGCGGTCGAGCGATCGCCTGCAGCCCGAAGTACAGCATCACCAGGGAGTCGGAATGAAGGCTTGGGATTGGGGCGGGTTCTTCGAGTACCTGGTGAACCCCTATCTTCTGCAGGGGGCTTTTGTCACCCTGGGGTTGACGGTGGCTGCCATTGCTGGCGGACTGGTTGTGGGGTGCCTGCTTTCTCTCCTGCGGCTCTCGAGCTACAAATGGATGGTGGCCATCGCCAAAGGCTACATCTGGATCTTCCGCGGCACGCCACTGCTGGTTCAGTTGATCATCATCTACACCGGCTTGCCGCAGCTTGGAATTAAATTCTCGGTTCTGGAGTCGGCCCTGCTGGGCCTGGTTCTCAATGAAGCGGCCTACCTGGCGGAAATCATCCGCGGGGGCATCCTCGGTGTGTCGCCTGGCCAGAGCAGCGCCGCACGAGCGCTGGGCCTCAATTCCGCGCAGACCATGATGTATGTCGTTTTGCCCCAGGCGATCCGGATCATCATTCCGGCGCTCGGCAACAGCATTAACGGTCTTCTCAAGACCACGTCAATCACTTCCGTCATCTCCATGGAGGAACTGCTTCGCAAGACGCAAATCCTGATCCAGGAGAAATTCCTGGTCCTCGAGCTATTTGCCGTCGCGGCCCTCTACTATTTGCTCCTCACCTCCGTGTGGGACATCGTTCAAAGGCGTATTGAGGCGCGCTATGGCCGCGCCTACAAATCAATTTCGGTCAACGAAGGACACTGAAAGGCCAAAGCCATGGGACTGGCGTTGCACGCGATCGATCTGGAGCACAAACCCCGGCCGGCGGGTAGTTTTCCGCAACGCCCGGAGGGCAGTCCCAACCTGGCGGAGCAGGCGTATTCGCACCTGCGCTCTTTGATCCTGGGCCGCCATATTGTGGGCGGAACGGGCCTGTCCGAGGGGCGACTCGCCACGGAGCTGAACGTATCCCGAACCCCGATGCGCGAGGCCTTGGTGCGACTGGCGGGCGAGGGCCTGTTGGAGAAAACGGCTGAGGGAGTTTTCCGTGTGCGCTCGGTATCCATTCGGGATTTCTTCGAGTGCATGGAGGTGAGGGAACTGCTGGAGTGTCATGCCATCGAGCGCGCAATTGCCATCGCGCCGGATGCCGAACTGCAATCCCTGCACGACGAGTTGAAGGCCCTGCCTGCGTCGTCACAGGACGACTTGGCGCATTGGCAATTTGACAACCGCTTCCACTCCTTCTTCGCCACCATGGCCAGAAACCAGGCCCTGGCGCGCGCCATCCAGCGCGAGCGGGTGGTGGCCCGACTGTTTCGCATCTCCTCGCCCTTCCACCGGCAGTCCGAGAGCGATGTGGAGCACATCGAGATCATGGATGCGGTCATGCAGCGGGACGTCAAGTCGGCCCAGGCCGCCATGCGTCGCCATCTGCAAAACCTGCAAAACGATGCGCGTCGCGAGATTGAAAGCCAGGCTTATCTGGCCCCACGCAACCAGGACCTGGGATGACACGATTTGAAACCATCATCCGTGGCGGTACCGTCGTCACCGCCTCTGACACATTTAAAGCTGATGTAGGAATCAGCGAGGGCAAGATCCAGGCCATTGGTCGAAACCTACCTGATGGCGAGCAGGTGATTGACGCTAAGGGGCGGTTGGTTCTTCCCGGTGGTGTGGACGGACACTGCCACCTCGACCAGCCGACCGGCGACGGATCCCAGTGCGCGGACGACTTCTACACCGGCACAGTCGCAGCCGCCTTTGGCGGAACGACCACGGTCATCCCCTTCGCCTGCCAGTTCCGTGGCATGCCAATGCAGGCCGCGGTGGATGACTATCACCGCCGCGCCCAAGGCAAGGCCGTCATCGACTACGCCTTCCACCTGATCGTGAGCGACCCCACCGAAGCGCTCCTGAAAGTGGATCTCCCGCGTTTGATCGGCGAGGGATACACCTCGTTCAAGATCTACATGACCTATGACGACATGAAGTTGAACGACAAGCAGGTCGTACAGCTTCTGTCGGTGGCCCGCCAGCATGGCGCCATGGCGATGATCCATGCTGAAAACTCGGACCTCATCGCCTGGCTCACCGATACCTTGCTCGAGCAGGGCAAGACCGAGCCGCGCTACCACGCGGCCGCAAGGCCGATGCTGGTCGAGCGCGAGGCCACGCACCGCGCCATCACCTTCGCCGAACTTGCGGATGTCCCCATCCTCATCGTTCACGTCTCAGGGCGTGAGGCGGTGGAGCAAATTCATTGGGCGCAGGGCCGTGGCATGCGCATTTACGCCGAGACCTGCCCCCAGTACATCACCCTCACCGAAGAAGACTTGGCCAAGCCCGGATTCGAGGGTGCCAAGTGTATTTGCAGCCCACCACCGCGCAACAAGGCGAACCAGTCGGTCATCTGGGACGGTCTCGACAGCGGCCTGTTCCATATTTTTTCCTCGGACCATGCCCCGTTTCGCTATCAGTCTGAGACGGGCAAGATGCTCAAGGGCGAGAGCACGCCGTTCAACTGGATCCCTAACGGTGTTCCAGGCATCGAGACCCGTCTTCCCATCCTCTTTTCCGAGGGTGTCAAGAAGGGCCGGATCAGTTTGAACAAATTTGTCGAACTGGTGTCGACCAATCCGGCCAAGATGTACGGATTGCACCCTCGCAAGGGTGCTATCGCCGTCGGGAGCGATGCCGACGTGGTGGTGTTCGACCCTGACCTGCGCCGTGTCATTCGCAGTGACAAGCTTCACCACAATGTCGATTACACGCCCTATGAGGGCATGGTGGTGGATGGCTGGCCTGTCACCGTCCTTTCCCGCGGGCAGGTTGTCATTGGCGACGGCAAGTTGATGGCCGCCGCCGGGCAGGGGCAGTTCCTTCCATGCGGCCGGCCGGAGATGGCCCGCCCCAAGGTGGCCTGAGCCTGCGCGCTCGCATCTGACCATTGCCCCTTCGGGCGCTTCTTCAGCCACACATATCCCCCATGAGCTCACAACCGCACCTCCCGCAACTCAAAATTACCGCAGGCTCTTTTGTCTTCGACGCCCGACTCGAAACCACGCTGGCGCCTGAGACCTGCGCCGCCATGCTCCCCTTGTTTCCTTATCGGCAAAAGCTGATTCACGTGCGCTGGAGTGGCGAGGGCGTCTGGATCCCGTTGGGTGACAAGCACTTCGATTTGAAGTGGGAAAACCACACCAGCTACCCGGCCCCAGGGCAGATGATTCTTTATCCCGGGGGTATCAGCGAGTGCGAAATCCTGCTGGCGTATGGCAGCGTGCACTTTGCCAGCAAGCTGGGCCAGCTCGCGGGCAACCACTTCATTACGCTCACCTCCAACCTGGACCAGCTCCCGGCTCTGGGCAAAAAGGTCCTGTGGGAAGGCGCGCAGGACCTGCTGATTGAGCGGGTCTGATTCCTTCGGAACGTCAGCGCAAGAGGGCCGCCGAATGAATGAATTTGCCCCCCTTCTCGCGCAAACGGTTGCCAGCCGGCGTGAGAGCATCATCGGCTTCTTGCGCGACTTGATCGCTGAGACCCGGCACGGTGAGGCCGCCGTGCTGCGCGCGATTGCAAAAGCGTCTGCAGACATGGGCTGCCTTGTTGAGTGGGTCGAATACGACCCGCAAGCCGTTCCCATGGTCGAAGAGTTTGCCGCCGAGGACGCCATGACGCCGGGCCTGCGCCAGTGCGTCGTAGCGCGGATCGGAACGCCGGGTGCGGGCCGAAGCCTGCTGTTTTTTGGCCACCCCGATAGCGAGCCGCTTTCCCGGCTCGATGAATGGAGGCATGACCCCTTCAAAGGCGAGATCAACGGCGACCGGATCCACGGTTGGGGCGTTGCCGACGATCTGGCTGGCGTGGCCATCTACACCCAGGCGATTGCGTTGCTCAAGGCTTGCGGCTTGCAGCCCAAGGGGGATGTCATCTTGGTCAGTACCCCCAGCAAGCGGCATGCGCGAGGTGTCTCTGCGCTGTTGCACCAGGGGCTCACGGCTGACGCCGCCATCTATCTTCACCCTGCTGAATCCGGGTTGGGCATGAAGGAAATCAAGGCTTTCGCATCCGGGCAGCTGGAGTTCCGGATTCGGGTCGAGGGCGCCGCGCCGCCGACAACCGAGCCCCTGCAGACGGCCTTTGCGCATCTGGCCGTCAATCCAGTGGCCAAGGCTTTCCGGGTGTTTGAGGCGCTCATGCGCTTGGACGAACGGCGCGGCGCGCAGCAACATCATCCCTTGCTGCATCAGGCGGTAGGCCGGTCGACCAATCTCATGGTGTCCACGATGAACTGCGACCCGGCCGACTCGCTCTCGCGCGTGCGCAGCGAGTGCTGGCTCGGAGGCGCCATCTCGTTTGCCCCGCCCGAACCGATGGCCGAGGTGATGAGGCAGGTGGAGGAGGCTTTGGCGGCTTTGGGTCAGGGCGATCCGTGGTTTCGCGAGCACCCGCCGCAACTGCAATGGGAGTCGGGCGTCACCGGAGCCGAGGTCTCATCAGAGCACCCGCTGTATCGGGCGTTAGCTGGCGCCATTGAGCAGGTTACCGGCCACGTGCCTCAGGTCAACCCGATGCACACGTCCAGCGACATCCGCAACCCGATGGTCCAAAAGGGAATCCCGACGGTGGGTCTTGGACCCCTGTGCGGCGATTTGTCGCAAAACGGACAAACAGACGAATGGGTGGATGTGGAGGACTACCTCTCGGCAGTCGCCGTCGTTGCCACCACGATCGTGGACTGGTGCGGCGTTGAGCCAGTGAGGGCAGGTCAGGCGGCTTAGGTCGCTTGTCGAAACCATCGCCCGGCCTGTCGGCGGCGCGGAGCACGTGTCTGGGTGCGCGCCTTCAGTCCGCCAGCCACTGCGCGCCCGTCCAGCGCCCACCTTGCACTGCAGCCTTCACGCACGCGATCAGCGTCCCCGTGACGCAGCGCACCGGATCAGTGGGCTGGCGATGGGCCGGCACGGCCAGCACCAGGCGCCGCTGCAGTGTCGGGCGAGTGACCGGCGCGGCGCACAACTCGCCGCGCTGCACCTCCTCGGCCACGCCCACGGCCGGCAAAATGGTCCAGCCCCAGCCTCCCCTGACCAACTGCTTTTGCACCGCCAGGTCGTTGGTCTCGACCGAAACATTCAGCTCCAGCTTTTGCGCGGCGGCCCCTTGCTCGATGATGGCGCGCAGCCCCTGGGATGCCGCCGGCATGACGAAGGACTCACGCGCCACCCGCGACAGCGCCACGGCTTTGTCCCGGCGCAAGCCGGCCCCCGCCGGAGCCACTGCCCACAAGGGCTCGGACAGCAAAGTTTTTATGTGCAGGGCCTGCGCCTGCCGTTCGGCGTAGGTGAGAGCCAGGTCGATGTCGCCACTCTCCAGCCACTTCAGCAGATGCCCTGCATAGCCGACGGCGAGGCGCAGTCGAATACCCGGGTAATGCCTGGCCACCTCAGCCACCAGATCTGGCGTGAGGAGCTGGGCCACGCTGGCCAGAATGCCTACGTTCACGATGCCCTGGACCGGCCCCGCGGAGGGCTGGATTTCAATGCGGGCGCGTTCGACCTCGTCGAGGATGCGCCTCGCGTAAGCCAGCAAGGTTCGGCCTGCATCGGTGATCGCCATCCCGCCGCGGCCGCGGACGAACAGGGTTGTCCCCAGTGTTTCCTCGAGAAGCTGGAGCTGGCGGGTGACCGCCGGCTGCACCAGGTTCAAGCGCGTCGCAGTGCGGGTCACGCTGCCCGTGTCGGCAACGGAGACAAAGGCTCGAAGCTGCTTGAGGTCCATGTGGAGGGGTTCTGTTGGGGGTGTATTTCCGGCTCTGTGCCTGCCCTGCCCTTCGTCTGCTCGTCGGGAGCCGGTGTCGCAACGAGCATGAGCGAATCTGATCTATGCATCAGTAAATGTAATTTAGCATAGGCCGTATCACGGAATATGATTTTGATTGCGACTCCAAACGCTGCCCAGCCGCGCCCCCTCCAGGACTTTTCCCATGCTCCACGCCCCCGACCAATATCAGGAACTTCGCGACGCAGTGCGCGCGCTCTGCGCCCAGTACCCCGACGAGTACTTCCGCAAGATCGATGAAAAGCGGGGCTACCCAGAGGAGTTCGTGACCGCGCTCACCAAGGCGGGTTGGCTGGCCGCCTTGATTCCGCAGGAGTTCGGTGGCCCGGGCCTGTCCATGGCCGAGGCCTCGGTGATCATGGAAGA
>JAURKV010000202.1 GCA_030831585.1 Ramlibacter sp.
AGCGCGGCATCGTCTACATCGACGAGATCGACAAGATCTCACGCAAGTCCGACAACCCCTCTATCACCCGCGACGTCTCGGGGGAGGGCGTGCAGCAGGCCCTGCTCAAGTTGATCGAGGGTACGCTGGCCAGCGTGCCGCCGCAGGGCGGGCGCAAGCACCCCAACCAGGACTTCCTGCAGATCGACACCACCAACATCCTGTTCATCTGCGGCGGCGCTTTCGCCGGTCTGGAAAAGGTCATCGAGCAGCGCACCGAGTCGTCGGGCATCGGCTTTGGCGCCGCGGTCAAGAGCAAGGCCCAGCGCTCGCTCACCGACGTGTTCCGCGAGGTCGAGCCCGAGGACCTGATCAAGTTCGGGCTCATTCCCGAGCTGGTCGGTCGCATGCCGGTGGTGGCCACCCTGGCCGAACTGAGCGAAGACGCTCTGGTTCAGATCCTCACCGAGCCCAAGAACGCGCTGGTCAAGCAGTACGGCAAGCTCCTGTCCATGGAAGGCGTTGAGCTTGAGGTACGTCCCAACGCGCTCCGGGCCATCGCACGCAAGGCTCTGGCCCGCAAGACGGGCGCCCGGGGCCTGCGTTCTATCCTCGAGCAGTCACTCATTGACACCATGTTCGAGCTGCCCAATACCTCCAACGTCGAGCGGGTAGTGCTCGACGAGCCTACGATTGAGGAAAACAAGCCGCCCTTACTCGTGTACCGAGAAGCGGCGAAAAAGGCCTGACCCCCTCCCTGTCGTCATTTGGGTTGAAAATCGCCAAACACCCTCCACTCTGTGGAAGGTAGAGAAAGGATCCATATGTCCGGCCACGTTCCGCTCCCCGCAACCCCGATCGAGCTGCCGCTTCTGCCGCTGCGCGACGTGGTGGTGTTCCCGCACATGGTCATCCCGCTCTTTGTCGGGCGGCCCAAAAGCATCAAGGCACTCGAAGCCGCAATGGAGGCCGAGCGCCGCATCATGCTCGTGGCCCAGAAGGCCGCCGCCAAGGACGAGCCCGCCGCCACCGACATGTTCGAGGTCGGCTGCGTCTCCACCATCTTGCAGATGCTCAAGCTGCCCGACGGCACGGTGAAGGTGCTGGTCGAGGGCCAGCAGCGCGCCCATGTGGCCCGCATCACCGACGGCGAGGCCCATTTCACTGCCACGGTGGTCCCGGTCGACCCGGCCGTTCAAGAAGCCAAGGCCACCGAGGTCGAGGCCCTGCGCCGCGCGGTGATGCAGCAGTTTGACCAGTACGTCAAACTGAACAAGAAGATCCCGCCGGAAATCCTCACCTCGATCGCCAGCATCGACGACGCCGGCCGCCTGGCCGACACCATCGCCGCCCACCTGCCGCTCAAGCTCGAGAGCAAGCAGGTCGTCCTCGACCTGGCCGACATCAAGGCTCGCCTCGAGAACTTGTTCGAGCAACTCGAGCGCGAGGTCGATATCCTCAACGTCGACAAGCGCATCCGCGGCCGCGTCAAACGGCAGATGGAAAAAAACCAGCGCGACTTCTACCTCAACGAGCAGGTCAAGGCCATCCAGAAGGAGCTTGGCGAGGGCGAGGAGGGCGCGGACATCGAGGAGATCGAGAAGAAAATCGTTGCCGCCAAGATGTCCAAGGAGGCCCGCAAGAAGGCCGACGGCGAGCTTAAAAAGCTCAAGCTCATGTCGCCCATGTCAGCCGAGGCCACGGTGGTGCGCAACTACATCGACGTGCTCACCGGCCTGCCCTGGAGCAAAAAGACCAAGATCAAGCACGACCTGGGCAATGCCGAGGGTGTGCTGAACGAAGACCACTACGGCCTAGAGAAGGTCAAGGACCGTATCCTTGAATATCTCGCGGTGCAGCAGCGGGTCGACAAGGTCAAAGCGCCCATCCTGTGCTTGGTGGGCCGCCCGGGCGTGGGCAAAACGTCGCTCGGTCAGTCGATCGCCAAGGCCACCGGCCGCAAGTACGTGCGCATGGCCCTCGGCGGCATGCGCGATGAGGCCGAGATCCGCGGGCACCGGCGCACCTACATCGGCGCGCTGCCGGGCAAGGTGCTGCAAAGCCTCTCCAAGGTCGGTACCCGCAACCCGCTGTTCCTGCTTGACGAGATCGACAAGCTGGGCACCGACTTCCGTGGCGACCCGTCGAGCGCGCTGCTCGAGGTGCTGGACCCCGAGCAGAACCACACCTTTGGTGACCACTATGTGGAGGTTGACTTCGACCTCTCCGATGTGATGTTTGTCGCCACCTCCAACTCGATGAACATCCCGCCGGCGCTGCTCGACCGGATGGAAGTCATTCGCCTCTCGGGCTACACCGAGGACGAAAAGACCAACATCGCCATCAAGTACCTGCTGCCCAAGCAAATGAAGAACAACGGCGTGAAAGACGCCGAGCTGAAGGTCACCGAAGACGCGTTGCGCGACGTGGTTCGTTACTACACCCGCGAGGCCGGCGTTCGCTCGCTCGAGCGCGAGCTTTCCAAGATTTGCCGTAAGGTGGTCAAGGGCCTGCAGCTCAAGAAAATGACGCCTCAGGTGGTGGTCGATGCCGACAACCTGAACGACTACCTGGGCGTGCGCAAGTTCACCTATGGGCGGGCCGAGCAGCAAAACCAGGTCGGCCAAGTGGTGGGACTCGCCTGGACCGAGGTGGGGGGCGATTTGCTCACCATCGAAGCCGCGCTCATGCCGGGCAAGGGCAACTTTCTGCGTACCGGTTCGCTCGGTGACGTGATGAAGGAGTCGGTGGAGGCCGCGCGTACCGTGGTGCGCAGCCGCTCACGTCGCCTGGGCATCAAGGACGAGGTCTTCGACAAGAAGGACATCCACATCCACGTACCCGACGGCGCCACGCCCAAGGACGGTCCTAGTGCGGGTGCCGCAATGGCAACCGCCATTGTCTCGGCCCTCACCGGAATTCCGGTGCGTGCCGATGTAGCCATGACTGGCGAGATCACCCTGCGCGGTGAAGTCACCGCGATTGGCGGCCTGAAGGAAAAGCTGCTCGCCGCCCTGCGCGGTGGCATCAAGACGGTGCTGATCCCTGAAGAAAACGCGAAGGATCTGCAGGAGATTCCCGAGAACGTGAAGAACGGCCTCGAAATCGTGCCGGTCAAGTGGATCGACAAGGTGCTGGAAGTGGCGCTCGAGCGTATGCCCGAGCCGCTGGCCGAAGAGGAGGTGGTTGCCGCCGCCCCGGTAGCGGCCCTGCCAGCAGAGCGCACCGACGGCCCGGCGGCTGTAACGGCACCGACCGACTCAGGTTCTATCAAGCACTGAGCAAGAGGGTAACAAGCACTGAAGCCGAGCCGGAATCGGTCGCTTTTTCCCCTATAATCGAGGGCTTGCGCGGGAATAGCTCAGTTGGTAGAGCGCAACCTTGCCAAGGTTGAGGTCGCGAGTTCGAGTCTCGTTTCCCGCTCCAGATTTGACCAAAGGGAAGCCCGTGCTTCCCTTTTTGTCTCCAGGCATACCGGCGCAATAGCAAAGCGGTTATGCAGCGGATTGCAAATCCGTTTAGGTCGGTTCGACTCCGGCTTGCGCCTCCAAAACAACCAGGAAAATCGAGCACTCAGACGCCCCGCTCAGCCGGGGCGTTTTCATTTCCGGCCAATAAACTACCGAGATGCCTTCCGAAACGACTCGTTGGCACGGTAAAAGCGCGCCTATTCGGATCGACCCTGTGGGTCAGACCCAATCACGATTGACCGTGAAGTCTTTTACTCACTGACACTTCCATGTCCGCTCAAATCAGCTGCTCTTTGAAGGCTACAACGACCACAGTGGTCATGAGCAACAGCAGGTAGATCTTGCCGACATGGGCGGTGACGAATCTCACGCCGATGTCCTCGATGGTCTTGGTTCCGGCTTTGGGGAAGGCGGCGTTCTGAATGGTCATGGCGATCATCTCCGGTGGGTGGAAGGAAGCTGCGTAGGTCTGCAATCACAGACGTTTGCCTTGCCAGCTTAGATGTCAACTAACGCGACTGTCAAAATAAATTGACAGCCACCATTGGGGTGGGGGTTACTGGCGGTGGCCCCAGGTTCCTGGCCGCTTCCCCTCGAACTGCTCCGCGCGCGGCAGCTCGCGCCCCCATTCAACTCGCCTTGTCCGCCCCCGCCAGCGAGGCAAGAACCCCCTCCCACAGGGCGTCAAGCTCGGCGAAGTTGGTCATGGCGTTTCGGCTGGGGCCATAGACCGCGGTTTGCACCAGAACGATCTTGTTCTTCTGGTCAATGTAGATCACCTGCCCGCGGTGCCCGCGCAGCGCAATCTGGTTCTCGCGCATCAGCCAGATGTGGTACCCATAACCCATGCGGGGCTCGCGTTCGATGGCGACTTGTTCCCGATGCTTGCCGTGAAGGGTGGTCATTTCCTCCAGCCAGCGGGCAGGGATAATTTGCCGGCCGTTCAGCCTGCCCTTGTTTGCCAGGAGGGCACCGAGTCGACCAAGGTCGCGGCTGGTGGCGCCAACGCCCGCAGTGGGTTCTTTCCACATTGGCGCGGTCGGTGTACCAGACCGCATCCGCCTGCGATGAGTGCGGGCATGAGCCAGTCCGCCGTGAATCAAACGGCCACATTGCTTTCTGCCGCCACCTCTCGCAGCAGCGCGATCAACTCCTTGGCCCACGGCGAGAGGTAGTCCTCGCGCCCGCGCACGATGCTCACCACATGCCGCGTCTCCGGCAGCTTGAGCGGGAGCGCGACCAGTTGGCCGAGTACTGTCTCCTCCATCATGCGCACGCGCGTCGCGGCCGCGATGAGGTTCGAATGAGAGAGGATGGACCGCATGGGGGTGAGCGGCATGATCACGATGCTGTTCTCGGGGAAGTCCAGGCCCTGCTGCTCATAGCTGGCACGCAGCAGCCGGTCAATCGGGCCACGCGAGACACTCAGCGCCCAGCGGTAGGGCGCCAGGTCCGTGAGTCCCAGCTTTTTCTGCCGCGCGAGGGGGTGGCCGCAACGCGCGATCACCTGCACCTCGTCGGCATAGAGCGGCTCGGCGACGAGGTCGCTGCTCAGGCCATCGGGCGGCACCACGCCCAAAAAGAAGTCGATCTTGCCGGTGCGCACCTCGGAAACCAGGGTGTCAAACACGCTGCCGGCCATAGACACCTCGATCTGCGGCCGCTGCTCGATGAGCCGGCCCAGGGCAATGGGAAGCACATGCATGGTGGTTTCCGAGGTGGCGCCCAGACGCACACGGCCGCCCGCGCCGCCGGTGATCAGCCGCACCTCTTCGCGACCGCGCTCCAGCTCGGCGAGCGCCTTGCGCGCATGGAGGTGGTAGGCCTCCCCTGACGAGGTCAGGAACATGCCCGAGGCGGTACGACGGAAAAGCTCAACCCCGAGCTCGACCTCGAGTTCGCGCACGCCCTTGGTGACGGCCGGGGGGGTGAGGTGCATGCGCTGGGCGGCCAGGGTCACGCTGCGCGTTTCGGCCACGGTGACGAAGGCGCGCAGGCGTCGTAAATTGATTGCCATGTCTTTTTTGCCGCTTGCTTCAGGGGTATTTTCCAGAGTGTATTAACCGAATTGACAAGAGGCCAAATGTTTTTTCATTGGCCCCAGCACACCGGCCCTGCCAGACTCTCTGGCGTACCTTCAAAGCCACCCAGCAGGTGTGGCTTGGCCCGACACGGAGACAGACAAGGTGACAAGTACAAATATCAGGACCCGGGTCGGGATCGTGGGCGCAGGGCCGGCCGGGCTGTTGCTGGCCCGCATGCTGCAGTTAGAAGGCATCGATTCCGTCATTCTCGAGCGCCGCAGCCGCGCCTATGTGCTGTCGCGCGTGCGCGCTGGCGTGCTGGAAAAGGGAACGGTGGACACGCTGATCGCGGTGGGTGCCGGCGAGCGCCTTCTGCGGGAGGGCATGCCAAACAAGGATGTTCAACTGCGTTGGGACGGCGTTTGTCACCGGGTGTCCACGGTGGACGAGAACGGCCGCCACCTCACCACCTACGGCCAGGCCAAGATCGTCGAGGATTTGATCCGCTTGCGCGAGGGTGACGGCCTGCCGATCCACTTTGAGGCTCAGGTCGACCGGTTCGAAGACATCACCGGCAACCCGGTGATCCACTTTTCTGAAGGCGGCGTGGCCAAGGCCCTGCACTGCGACTTCATCGCAGGTTGTGATGGCTTCCGTGGCGTGAGCCGCGCGCACATTCCCGGCGCCGACGCTGCCTCGTTTTTGCGTGAATACCCGTTTTCGTGGTTCGGCATCCTCGCAGAGGCCGCGCCAAACCCCGCGCTGCGAGGCTTTGCCCACAGCCGGCGAGGCATGGCCATCGCCTCGGCGCGATCAGACAAGATTTCTCGCCTGTACCTCCAAGTGGCGCCCGACTTCAAGGTCGACCAAATGGACGATGAGGCGATTTGGGACGAACTCGATCGCCGCTTCGTGGACGGAACGTCCAATCGATTCAATCGTGGACCGATCATCGAAAAGAGCGTGGCCCGCCTGCGCGGCTTCATCTGCACGGAGATGCAGTACGGAA
The DNA here is from genome assembly GCA_030831585.1 of Ramlibacter sp. Classification (GTDB taxonomy): domain Bacteria; phylum Pseudomonadota; class Gammaproteobacteria; order Burkholderiales; family Burkholderiaceae_C; genus Ramlibacter. Next base: position 6,483 of record JAURKV010000202.1, read on the forward strand.
AGCTGTGCATCGCGGGGGACGCGGCCCACATCGTGCCGCCGAGCGGCGCCAAGGGCCTCAACTCGGCGGTGGGTGACGTGCGTGTGATGGCCGCTACCATCACGCGCTACCTCAAAGCGGGCGACTCCACGCTGCTCGAGAACTATTCGGCCACCTGCCTGCGCCGCATTGTTCCTACAGTCCATTGGTCCTGTGAAATGTCGGATACGCTGCATATGTTCCCGGGTCAAAGCGAATTTGACACCCGCATGCAGTACGCGAAACTCGATTCCTGGGTTTCGAGCCCGGGCGGGCAGCAGCGCTTCCGCGAGGCCATGCTCGGCCAACCGTATCCGATTTGAAGGAGACACTAAAAATGATCATTGACTGCCACGGCCATGTGAGCCCGCCACCCGAGCTCGGCGCCTTCAAGTCCAGCATCATTTCGCATCGCGGCGAGCACGGGCGCCGCATGCCCCCGGTGTCTGACGAAGACATCCTCTTCTACGCCAACAAGAAAGAAATGGCGCCTTGCGGCCACCTCGACATGCTGGACCGCGTCAAGACCGACATCCAGCTGATCTCGCCGCGCCCCTTTCAGATGATGCATTCGTTCAAGCCGGGGCGTCTGGTGCACTGGTACACCGAGGAGACAAACAACCTCATCGCCCGCACGGTGCAACTCTTGCCCCAGCGCTTTTTCGGCATTGCCGGCTTGCCCCAGGTGGCGGGCGACCCGATCGAAAAGGTGTTGCCAGAGCTCGAACGTGCGGTCAAGACCCTGGGGTTCCACGGCTGCCTGCTCAACCCAGATCCCTACGAGAACAGCGGTACCGAGGCGCCCCCGCTGGGTGATCGCTACTGGTACCCGCTGTACGAAAAGCTGTGCGAGCTGGACCTGCCGGCGCATATTCATGCTGCGTCTTCGCAGTCTGAGCGAACGCCTTACACGCTGCACTTCATCAACGAGGAAAGCATTGCTGTGCTTGGCCTGGTGGACTCGGACGTGTTCAAGGACTTTCCCAAGCTCAAGATTGTGGTGTCGCATGGCGGTGGCGCTATTCCCTATCAAATTGGCCGCTTCCAATCCTCGGCCTCGCGCAAGGGCTACGATTTCCTCGAGCGGATGCGCAATATGTACTACGACACCGTGCTGTACTCGGAAGAGTCGCTGCGCCTGTTGATCAAGACCGTCGGCGTGGATCGTTGCCTGTTTGGTGCCGAGTGCCCGGGCGTGGGTTCGACCGTCGACCCCGCCACCGGCCGCACCCGTGACGACATCCGCCCGGTGATCGAGGGCTTTGACTGGCTGAGCGCAGCCGACAAGCAGGCCATCTTCGAGGACAACGCGCGTCGGGTCTTCCGGCTGCCCGCATCACTCGGCGTCTGACATGGCGCGCATCGTTCTGGGCCTGTGGACCACGCACGGTCCCACGCTTTCGACCTCGCCCGAGCAGTGGCTGCTGCGGGTGAAGGCCGACCGCGCCAACCCTGCGCACAGTTTTCGCGGAAGCAAATACAGCTTCGACGACCTAGTGAAGCTACGGGAAAACGAGGGCCTGGCTGATCAAAGCTCGCTGGAGGAGCGCACCCGCCGCCACGCGGCCTGCCGCGCCGCAGTGGAGCGCATGGCCGACATCTTCGAAGCGGCCCGCCCAGATGTGGTGGTGATCTTCGGCAATGACCAGCAAGAGCTGTTCACCGAGGCGCTGATGCCGGCGTTCACCGTGTTCAACGGACCGACGGTGTGGAACCAGCCCTCGACCGAGGCACAAATTCCCTTGCACGCGCCCGGTATTCACGCCGCCGAGTGGGGGCACAAGCCGAGCACCTACACCGAGTATCCGGGGCACCCTGAGCTGGCCAACCGCTTGATTGGCGACGCCGTGGCCCAGGGCTTTGACATCACCCGCGCCAAGGAACTGCCACGCCACGAGAGCCATTGGCACAGCGGCATTGGCCATGCGTTTGGCTTTGTCTATCGCCAGATCATGAGAGACCGGGTGGTGCCCCATGTTCCCGTGATCACCAACACCTTCTTCCCACCCAATCAGCCCACGGCACGCCGCTGCTTCGACTTAGGGCGTGTGTTCGGCGAGAGTCTCGCCGCCTGGGACTCAGACGCGCGCGTGGCGGTCATCGGCTCCGGTGGCATGTCGCATTTCGTGATCGACGAGTCGCTCGACGCGCTGGTGATGGACGCCATTGCCCACCGCGACGGCAATGCGCTCGCCGGTATCCCGGAGACCTGGCTGCAATCGGGCTCAAGTGAACTCAAAAACTGGATTGCCGCTGCCGGCGCCCTTTTTCCCACCACGCTGTCTGGCGGGGTGATCGACTATCAGCCCTGCTACCGCTCCGAAGCGGGGACGGGAACTGCCAATGGCTTTGTCGCCTGGCAGGAGAGTCGCACCTCAGATCCGAAGGCGCGCTAACCCCCACAATTACCAGCAGGAGACGCATCATGAAATTCAGGTTTACCGTTGGCCTCTCTCGGGCTTTGATCGGCGCCCTCTTTGGCACGGCGTTTTTTTCGGGCGTTGCCAGTGCGCAGGCGCCCTTCCCGGCGCGGCCGGTCAAGATCATCGTGCCCTATACGCCTGGCGCCAGTGCCGACATGATCGCGCGGCTCATCTCCAACGAACTGGCGAACGATCTGGGCCAGCCCATCGTGGTGGAGAACAAGGCCGGCGCGGCCAGCATCATCGGCACGTCGTTTGTGGCCAAGGCGCCTGCCGACGGCTACACGGTGATGATGGCGCTCAATACGCACGTGATCACACCCGCCTCGCGCAAAGCACCGTACGACCCGATCACCGACTTCGCGCCGATCGGCCAGATCGCTACGGGCCAGATGATGGTGCTGGTCAACCCCTCCGTTCCCGCTACCACGTTCCCCCAGCTGGTCGACTACCTGCGCAAGCGGGGTGATGGCGCCACCTACAGCACGCCGGGGGTGGGCTCGACCACGCATCTCTACACCCTGGCATTGCAGGAAGCGATCGGCACCAATATGCGCCACATCCCGGCCAACGGGATGAACGTTGCGGTCATGGACGTGATGCAAAACAGTTCAACCCTGCTGATAGGCCCCGTTGAATCCGCGCGGACGCACATCGCTTCGGGTCGACTCCGCGCGTTGGCTCAAACCGGCAAGCAGCCGTCCCCGCTGTTCCCGAATGTGCCGACAGTGGAGCGTTCAGGCTACCCGGACGTCAACTTGTCAATCTGGGTCGGCATGTATGCGCCTGCTGGCACGCCTCGGCCCATCATCGACCGGCTTAACCGGGCGTTGCGCACCGTGGTCGGCAACGCCGCCATCCGCGACAGCCTGTCGGAGAAGGGGTATGACCCCGCGCTGAGTTCTCCCGACGAATTCGCTGCGCTGAACAAGCGCGAGTTTGCGCTGTGGAGCCAGTTGATTCAGAAGAACGGTTTGCGAACCAACGATTGAGTGCAGGTCGTCAAACAAGGGCAAAGCGATGAGCGAAAACCAGACAGCGGTCGATGGCTGGGACACCGACGTCGCCATCGTGGGCGGAGGCCCCGTCGGCATGGGCCTGGCCATCGAGCTCGGGCAACGCGGGGTGCGCTGCACCGTGGTCGAGCGGTACAAGCAGCCCCAGCCCATTCCCAAAGGCCAGAACCTCACGCAGCGCACCCTGGAGCACTTCCATTTTTGGGGGGCCGAACCGCAGCTACGCGCCGCCCGGACCATTCCGCCAGAGTACGGCATTGGTGGGCTCACGACCTATGGCACGCTTCTCAGCACCTACCACTACAACTGGTTGCAGCGCGAGTTGGTCAAGCCCTACTACTACACCGCCAACGAGCGGCTGCCGCAATACGCCACGGAGGCGGTGATGCGTGAGCGCGCCGCCGCGCTCCCCGCGGTCACCACCCACTTTGGCTGGGATGTCCAGCACTGCTCACAAGATGCCGAGGGCGTGGCGTTGCGCATTGCGGGCCGCAATGGGGAGGGTGAGCGTCGCTTGCGCGCGCGCTATGTGGTGGGCTGCGATGGCGCGCGTTCGATGGTGCGTGACCAGGCGGGCATCGTGCAGCACCGTACGGACCACGACCGCATGATGGTGCTCTTGGTCTTTCGCTCTCAGGGGCTGCACCGACTGCTCGAGCGCTACCCCGGAAAGTCTTTCTTCAACGTGCTGCATCCGGAGCTCAAGGGCTATTGGAAGTTCTTTGGCCGCGTCGACCTGGGCAACACCTGGTTCTTCCATGCACCGGTGCCAGCAGGTACAACCCGAGACAACTTTGACTTCACGGCCTATGTGCATGAAGCGGTGGGTGAGGCATTCGACATCAGTTTCGATCACATCGGCTTCTGGGATCTGCGCTTCATGTTGGCCGATCGCTACCGGGCCGGTCGGGTTTTCATTGCGGGCGACGCGGCGCACAGCCACCCGCCCTACGGCGGTTACGGCGTGAACTCGGGCTTGGAGGACGCGCGCAACCTCGGTTGGAAGCTGGCGGCGACCCTGCAGGGGTGGGGCGGCAAAGACCTGCTCGACTCCTACGACGCCGAGCGCCGGCCGGTGTTCGATTCGACCATTCGTGACTTCATCGCCAAGTCGATCGAGGTCGACCGCGATTTTCTGGCCGCGTACGATCCGGCGCGCGACGCCGCCGCATTCGATGCGGCCTGGTCAGACCGCGCGACGGGCGCCGTTGGCGAGGTCAACTCCTTCGAGCCGCACTACGAGGGATCCCCGGTGGTGATCCGTCAGGGCGGGGGTGAGGCCTCCTGCAGTGCCAAAGGGTCGCACCGCTTTGAAGCCCGCGCCGGGCACCACCTGGCACCGGCCGACATGGCGCCCGGGCGCAACGTGTACGAGGGGCTGGGCGCTGGCTTCACACTCCTGGCGATCGGCGCGGAGGCGGCAGCGGTTCAGGCCTTCCGAGACGCTGCGGGGTCTGAGGGCATTCCGCTCACCGTGCTGGAGGCCGATTCGGGCGCAGAAGCGGCGCGCTATGACGCCTCGCTGGTGCTGGTGCGCCCCGACCAGTTCGTTGCCTGGGCCGGCCGGCCTGCCACGCTGGACGCGGCGGCGGCCAAAGCCCTGCTGGCTAAGGCCTGTGGCGGGTCGCCTCATCAGCCGTCGTAGGACTTGCCGCGGGCCAGATCCAGCAGGGGACGGTGGATTCGGGCCCGCTGGCGTTGCACCGCGGTGACGTGGGCTGTTGTGCGGTGAGGGTGCTGGAGTCAATCATCCGACCCGTGACCTACCATCCCTTCGAGCGGGGCGTGGTTTATCGCTTCCCCACAGGGTTGATATGGGAGCTGCCCACAAACCGTTGCCCAGCGGCATCGTTTCATGGCCGTCGTACAGCAACACGCCCATCTTGAACTGGTCTTGTGCGAGGCTTGCCAGTTTTTTGAGCCCGCGCAGGTCACTTTCCTTCACGGTAGCTGCGGCCTTGACCTCCACGCCGACCAGCTCCCCGGCGGTGTTTTCGATCACCAGATCCACTTCAAATTTGTCTGCATCCCGGTAGTACAGCAGCTGGTAGTCGCCCTCCGCCGTCGTGGTGTGCTTCAGAAGCTCTCCGTAAACGAACGTCTCCAGCACATGCCCGAAGCGGGCCCGTTTGTCTGGCGTGTTGTCCGATGGCAAATTAAGCAGCGATGCCAGCAAGCCGGAGTCGATGAACTGCAGCTTGGGTGTCTTCACGACGCGATTGAGGCGATTTCGAGCCCAGACATCTACCCGTTTAAGTAAGTACAACTGCTCGAAGACGGCGATGTATCGGGTGGCTGTTTTCCCGTCTAGGCCGACCTGGCCGCCCAACTGCGTGTAGTTGCACATTTGGCCGGCGGTCTGTGCCAGAGCGCGCAGGAAGCGGGGCAAGTGATCGAGCTTGTCGATGTTTGCGACCTCCCGGACGTCTCGTTGGAGGATGGAGTCAATGTACTGCCTTGACCAGGTCAAACGTCGCTTCGTGGTCGTCCGAGAAATCGCTTCTGGATACCCTCCACGCAAGACGCGCTCAGTCAGTGGGCTGTCGATATCCATCGTGCCGGGTTGAGGAATCTGGCCGCCAAAAACCTGATCGATCCAGTTCGCCTGCTGACCTTCAATCTCGCTTTGCGACAAAGGCAGCAGCTTCAAGGTCTCCATGCGTCCGGCCAGCGAATCGGCCACCGCGGGTAATGCCATCAGGTTCGCCGAGCCAGTGAGGAGAAATCGCCCGGGTCGCCGGTCTTCATCGACACTCTTTTTGATGGCGAGCAGCAGTTGTGGGGCCCGCTGGATTTCATCGATGACCGCACGGTCAAGGCTGCGAATCAGCCCCACTGGGTCGTCCCTCGCAGACATCCGCGTCAGCTCGTCATCGAGCGTGAGATAGCGCAGACCCTCGCCGGCGAGATGGCGGACCAGAGTGGTCTTGCCCGCCTGCCGAGGACCTGCAATCAGGACGACTGGTGTGTCCTGCAGGGCTTCAGTGATGCGCGGTCCAATCCAACGCTGATAAAGAGGGGGCGAAGTCACGCGAACATTTTGCCGTAAATTACGGAAAATGTGGGCGCGAATTACGGAATTAAATCCCGTAAATCTCGGAAAATTAAGCGTTCGCCTCTCTTAGGGTCAAGACCATCCGGCCGGATCACCCCTCGTAGGCCTTGCCCCGCGCCAGCAGCTCCGGCGTGCCGATCACCTCATTGAGCTGGTCGAAGTCCAGCATCTCGCCCTGGAAGGGCAGGGTGGTCTGGTGCTGGTGCAGGCTGGCGTAATAGCGCTGCAGCAGGTGTCCCACCGCGCGGGCGGTGCCGCCCGGGAAAATCACGATGCGGTAGCCGATCTCGCCGAGCTCGGTGGCGCTTTTGACCGGCGTTTTGCCGCCTTCGACCATATTGGCCAGCATCGGAATGCGGCCGGCAAAGCGCTCGCAGGCGATCTTCATTTGCTCGGGTGAGCGCACCGCTTCCACGAAGAGCGCATCGACGCCGCTGGCGAGGTACTGCTCGGCCCGGTCCAGGGCCGCCTCGAAGCCCTCCACCGCCACCGCGTCGGTGCGGGCCAGGATCAGCGTCTCAGGGCTTTTGCGGGCGTCCAGAGCGGCTTTCAACTTGCCCACCATTTCCGCAACAGGAATGACGCCCTTGCCATCGAGGTGGCCGCAGCGCTTGGGAAAAGTCTGGTCTTCCAACTGGATCATCGCGGCACCCGCCTGCTCCAGGGTGCGCACAGTGCGCTGGGTGTTGAGCGCGTTGCCAAAGCCAGTGTCGCCGTCGACGATCACCGGCACCTGCACCCGCTCGGTGATGCGCGACAGGGTGTGGGCCACTTCGGTGACTGTGGTGAGGCCCACGTCGGATCGCCCGAGTAGGGTGTAGGCGATGGAGGCACCCGAGAGGTAGAGGGCCTCGAAGCCGGACTGCTCGGCGACCAGGGCGGTGAAGGCGTCATAGATGCCAGGGGCCAGCAGCGGGCGCTTTTCTTGGAGGCGTTGCTTGAGGGTCATGGTGTTTATTTTGAATGGGAGAGGGCGGAGGCGGCGCTGTTGGCGGCGATCCAGCCGCCCGCCACCGCCGACAGCAGGCCATTGCCGGCCAGATAGCCGGCCGGGCCAGCGCCCGAGACGCCGCGTGCCGCACCGCCCGCCGCGTAAAGGTTGGTCATCGGCCTGCCGTCGGCACGCAGGGCCCGGCACTGCGCGTCGACTTCCAGGCCGCCCTGGGTGTGGAACAGGGCGCCGGTCACTTTGACCGCGTAGTACGGCGCCTGCAGGGAGCGTTTGAAGCTGCGGCCAAAGCGGTCGGTGCGGCCAGGCGCCACCTCGTCCAGCGTGGCCTGCAAGGCGGCCGGGTTGCAGCCGATGAGGGCGGCCAGCGCCGGCAGGTCTGCGGCCTGGCGCAGCGCGCCGGCCTTCTCGGCCTCCACGAAGTCGGGGAAGGTGCGCAGCAGGTCCAGCAAGGGCTGGTCGAAAAGGTTGAAGACAATGCGCTCGGGCTGGGCCAGCACGTGCACGGCAGCCTCGGAGTAGCCGCCTGTCTCGTCGGAGAAGCGCTGGCCCTGCTTGTTCACCTGCACGCCGCCTTCCATGATGAAGGCCCAGGTCATGAGCGCGCCCTGGGGCGTGACCCAGGCGCCATGGCCCTGGTAGGCGTCCAGGTCGCCCATTTGCAAGCCCAGCTGGCGGCCCCAGCTGATGGCCGAACCGTCGTTGCCGGTGTGGCCGGCAAATGTGGCGTCGCCAATCTCGGGAATGAGCTCGCGCACCATCGCGTTGTTGCCGCCGAAGCCGTTGCAGGCCAGCACCAGCTGCTCGCAGGCCAGGTGCTCCAGGCTGCCGTCGGGGCGCTCGTAGCCCACGCCGATGATGCGATCTTGCGGGTTGACCCACAGCTCGCGCACCAGGGCCTCACCCAGGATGTCGGCGCCGCGATCGTTGGCCAGCTTGATCAGGCGCGCCATCAGGGCCTCGCCGGTGCGCTCGGGCATGGAGTGCATGCGCTCCACGCTGTGACCGGGGTAGAGAAAGCCGCGCACGATCTCAAAGGGCAAGCCATGGGCCTCGAGTGCATCGATCGCCTCGGTGGCGGCGTGCACATAGGCCTGCACCAGGTGCTCGGGCGCGCCGTGCTGCGCCTTTTCCTGCACGTCCTTCACCAAGAGCTCGAAGGAGTCGTCGATGCCCAGGGACTTTTGCAGCCGGGTGAGGGCGGCCGGGATGAAGCCGGAGGACAGCGCCGAGGAGCCCGAGGGTGTGGCGTCGCGCTCGAGCACCACACAGTCCAGACCGAGGTCACGAAGACGGATGGCCGTGGTGAGGCCACAGGCGCCGCCGCCCACAATGCACACCGGTACCTCGGGGGTGTCCGCTGGCATCGCGTCGGCCCGGATGATGCGGGGATCTGGCCTATTCATGCTGTGGCCTTTTGTCGTTGCATCCGGCGTTTGAGCTGGGGCAGCAGGCCGCCGGCCTCCACCATGTCCAGCAAGAACCCGGGAATCGGGTCCACCGCGAGGCGTTCGCCGCTGGCGCGCACCACCGCCTGGCCGGGCAGGTCCAGGGTGATGGACTCACCTTCCTGGATTTTCTCCGCCTCGGGGCAGGTGAGCAGGAGCAGGCCCAAGTTGAAGGCATTGCGGAAGTACAGACCGCTGTAGCTGGGTGCGATCACCGCCCGCAGGCCCAGCTGCACCAGGGCGCCTGCGGCTTGCTCTCGCGAGGAGCCGATGCCGAAATTGGCGCCGGCGACGATGACATCACCGGGCCTCACCGCCGCGGCGAACTCGGGTCGCACGCCTTCCAGAGTGTGCGTTGCGATCTCGGCCAGCGAGAGCTTCATGTAGGTGCCCGGCGCAAGCTGGTCGGTGTCAATGTCGGCGCCTAGGCGCCAGACGCGATGGGGGCCGCTGGGGTTTGCGGCAGTAGTCATGCGAGAACCTCCCGGGGGTCGGTGACGCGGCCGCGCAATGCGCTGGCCGCGACGGTGTAGGGCGAGGCGAGATAGATCTGCGCGGTGGGCGAGCCCATGCGGCCCTTGAAGTTGCGCGCGGTCGTGGCAATGACATTGGCACCGTCGGGGATGGAGCCGCCGTAGCCCGAGCAGGCTCCGCAGGCCGTGGCCAGCACCTCGGCGCCAGCGTCGCGCAGCACCCCCATCACGCCCTCACGCTCGGCTTGCTCCTGGTCTTGCACGCTGGCGGGTGCCACCATGAGGCTGAAGCCGCTGGCCACTCGGTGGCCCTTGAGGATGCTGGCTGCGGCTCGCAGGTCTTCGAGCTTGGCACCGGTGCAGGCGCCGATGTAGGCGGCCTGGATGGCGACGTCAACGTAGTCGCCCACCGGCCGGGTATTGGCCGGGCTGTGTGGTGCGGCGACCTGGGGCGACAGGGTGGCGGCGTCGTAGTCGTGGGTGGTGCAGGCGGCGCCTTCGTCGGTGTGCCAGCCCTCGATCTCCACGCCCGGCGCCCCATGGGCCGCCAGCCAGTCGCGGGTGGTGGCGTCCGGCGCGATCAGGCCGACCTGGGAGCCGATCTCGGCGCTCATGTTCGACAGGGTCATGCGCTCCTGCATCGACAGGGCCTGGACCGCCGGGCCGCAGAACTCCATGGCCTGGTAGGCGCCGCCGTTCATTCCGAACTGGCCGATCATGGCGAGCATCATGTCCTTGGCGGTCACGCCCGGAGGCAGACGGTTGCTCCAGCGCATGCGGATGGTCTCGGGCACACGCACCCACAGTTCGCCTGTGACCACCACGCCCAGCATTTCGGTGGCGCCCACGCCGAACATGTAGGCGCCAAAGGCGCCCCCAGTGGGCGAGTGCGAGTCGCCGCCCACCGCAAACATGCCCGGTCGCAGGTGGCCCTTTTGCGGCACCACCACGTGGCAGATGCCGATGCTGTCGTACACATGGGGGAGCTTTTGCGCCACGGCCCAGTCGCGGGCGATGCGCACGATGCGGCGGGAATCCTCGTCCCGCTCGGGAACGTAGTGGTCCATCACCAGCACCACCTTCGAGGTGTCCCACACCTTGGCGCCCAGCTCCTCGAGCATGGGTTGGAGTCGTCGAGGGCCGGAGGAGTCGTGGAACATCGCCAGGTCGACCCGGCAGTTGACGATCTCGCCGACCGATACCTGGGGTCGGCCGGCGGCTTTGGCGATCAGCTTCTGTGCCAACGTCTGGGGCGGGCTTTGCGTCGCGCTCATGGTCATTTCTCCTGGTTCAAGTTCTGTCTTCGGCTCAGGCCTCGCGCGCGGCCTTGACCGCGATGCGCGCATCGACGCTACCGATACTGGAGACTTCCATCTGGTATTCGTAGCGGTCGGGCCGGTACAGGCCCTCGAGCCATTGCACTGGCCGGTCCTGGCTGTCGTAGACCAAGCGCCGCACCTGGAGCAGGGCAGTGCCAATGGCAACGTCGAGCTCGCGTGCCACCACCGCGTCGGCCTGCCGCGCCGAGATGGTTTGCCGCGCCCGACCCAGTTCCACACCGGCCTCCTCGAGCAGTTGCAAGATGGGCTTGCTGGCCAGGTCTTGGCGGGTGATGCCGCGCGCCAAGGTCTCGGGCACCCAGATGGTGATGTACGACAGTGGTCCCTCGCGCGAGCTGCGCCTGCGCACCGCCTTGCGCGCTTTGCTGCCGACCGGAAGTTGCAGCTGCTCGGCCACCTGGCCCGAGGCCTCGACCACTCGCCAGTCCAGCACCTTCACCGAGTTGCTCAGGCTGGCGCTGACGATGTTCTCCATCAGGCCGGCCAGCCGCGTCGGGCGGATCTGGCCTTTGGCGGCTGCGGCTGGCGCGTGGGTCGGCGGCGGCGTGGGGAAGGTGCCCCGGCCGGCGACCCGCGAGATCAGGCCTTCTTCCACCAACTGCTCAAGCGCGCGCCGCACCGTCACCCGGCCGACGCCAAACTGCGCAGCCAGCAGCATCTCGGCGGGAAGGCCTTCGGCAAAGCGGCCTTCTTGCAGTTGCTCGCGCAGCACCAGGTAGATCTGGTGGTATTTGGTCAGAGGCAGGCGCTCGTTCATGCCGTGCTGGCCTCTGTGAGTTCCGGGGTGGCTGCAGGGGTGGTGGCGGGGGTATCCAGGGCCTCGTAGCGAACCTGAAAGATCTGCGCCGGGTCTTCGCCCTCGAGCCGGTGGTAGATCGCGAAGCGGTAGGCCTCTCCCGCAGCCAGCTCGCTAGGGGTGAAGGCGAAGGCCAGGTTGCCTGCAGTCGAAAGCCGGCCCGGGTAGCCGTGGTGCAGCAGGTTTTGCTTGAACACCGCGGCCACCGTCTGTGCCAGGGTCACATCGCTGGCTATGAATTCGAGCACCAGGCCCAGCTCTGACTGGCGCGTCTGCCCTGCGGGCACCTGCGCAATCGCGCCCTGACCGTAGATGTGGGGGTGCAGCGCCCAGGCCTGTCCCGGCGCAAGCGGCACCAGGGCGCGCACCTTGGCCTCGACCTGCGTGAGCGCTTTGGGAAGCTCGCCTTGCATCGTCGGGTCGGCAATGCCTGCCAGCAGCACCGCACGGCTGCCCACCCAGCGAGCGCCTTCGACCTTGAGCGTGGGTTGAGAGCGGGCAGTGAAGCG
>JAURKV010000203.1 GCA_030831585.1 Ramlibacter sp.
ACCGTCGACGCCGCAGGCGGCCACCTGTTCCACCTGCGCCGGCGTGAGGATGCCGCCGATACCCACCACCGGTGCGCCAGCATGACGCGCCCACCAGGCCAGGTTGTCCAGCCCCTGCGGTACCCAAGGCATGTCCTTGGTGATAGTGGCCCACACCGGGCCGCAGGCGACGTAGCGCAGGGGCAGGGCGCGCGCGCGGCACAGCTCCCACACGCTGTGCGAGCTCACGCCCAGGGCCAGGCCGGTGGCCACCAGATCGGCGCGGCCGGCGTCGCCCAGGGCCAGCAGGTCTTCCTGCCCGAGGTGAATGGCGCTGGCACCGAGTTCAGCGGCGACCTGCGCATGGTCGTTGACGAAGAGTTCGGCACTGGCCGCCTGGGCCGCAGCGATGCTGCGCGCCAGTTGCTCGCGCAGTGACGCCTCCCAGGCGGCGTCGGGATGGGCGGGACGCTTGATGCGCACTTGCACCGTCTTCACGCCGGCATCGAGCACGGCTTGCAAGCGCTCGGCGCTGTCGACGATGGCGTACAGGCCGAGGCGGCGCGGGGCTGCTCCCGAGGACGCCGTACGCAGCACCGGAAAGTCGGGCGCTTCGCCCCAGGACAGGCGGGGCAGGGCGCCGCTGGCGCGGGCCAAGGCCAGCAGCGCTGCATCGGCGTCGACGAAGCCGCAGGCACGTTGCTCGGCAAAGTCGCTGGCCAGCGAGGCGCCGTCCAGCGAGACGCTCGGTTGCAGTAACACCCAGCCGCGTGCATAGGCGGTCTCCAGCCAGTGCAGGGGATGGTTTGCCGTCACCACGCCCGCCACACAAATTGCGTCACCCGTGGCTTGGCGCCGGGACGCGGCCCAGGCGGGGACTGCCTGCAGGGCCATGCTGGTCGGCGCGGCGAGGACCGCCAGGCGCTGACTTGGGAGGGGAAGGGGTGTAGAGGTCGTGAGCGACATGGCGGAGATCGGTCGAAAATTGGGGGGGTGTGGTGGGCCAGAGTCGGTTACGGTGGGTCGCGTTGGGTCGCAGTGGGTCGCAGTGGGTCGCAGTGGGTCGGGCAGGCGTGTGTCGGCACGGGGTGTCATCGGGGGCCGAGGGGCTCAGCGCATCAGCGCATCACCAACCCGCCGTCCACCAGCAGCACCTGCCCGGTCATGAAGCTGCTCCAGGCCGAGGCCAAAAACAGCACCGGGCCGGCCACGTCTTCCGGGCGGGCCAGCCGGCGCAGCGGGGTGGTGGCGGCGAGCTGCTCGCGGAAGCTGGCGCGCGTGCCTTCGCTGCCGCGCGTGGGGTGCACCAGGCCCGGCGCCACGCAATTCACGCGTACGCCCTGCGGCCCGAGTTCAGCGGCCAAGTTGCGGCTCAAGCCCACCAGCGCCGACTTGGCGGTGGCGTAGTCGTGGTACGGCACCACTGGGTACTCGACCAGATTGGTAGCCACATTGACGATGGCCCCGGCCCCTGCACCGAGCGCCTGCCGGCGCAGATGCGGCAGGGCGGCCTGGGTCATGTGCAGGGCGCCGCCCACTGCGCCCTCAAACTGCGTCTGGTAGTGGGCCAGCGTCAGCGCCTCCAGCGGCTGGCGCTGCTCGGGGTCGAAGTCGTAGGGCCGAAAGGCGTTGTTCACCAGCACGTCCAAGCGGCCAAATGCGGCGACCAGTTCGTCCACCATGCGGAGGCAGTCCTCGGGGCGAGTGACGTCCCCGCGCAGGGCGATGGCGTCGCCGCCGGCGACTTCACCCGCGCGCCGACATTCATTCACCGCCTGCGTGGCGGCGACCTCGTCTTGCAGGTAGTTCACGCCGACGGCCGCACCTTCGGCGGCGAAGGCGCGGGCGATAGCGGCGCCGATGCCACGGCCGGCACCGGTTACCAGAACCACTTGGCCTTGAAAATTCATGGGGGCGTCCTTTGCTTTCGGCGGGCGGTGTGCGTGGTCGGGCGCTGATCTCAGCGCCCTGGCAGCAGGTCGGTTGCAACCACCTCGGCCATACGCATCGGCTTTTCAATCATGCCCAGCTTGCGGTAGACGTCGGCGGCCTGCTGCAGCGAGGCCAGGTCGATCGCGCCCAGACCCTGGCGAGCGGTCAAGGCCGACTGGCTGGACGCATTGCGCAGCTTGATGATCGTGAGGTTCAGCGCCGGGTCACTGCCGTCGATGGCGCGGACAGCGGCCAGGCGCGCGGCCTCCTCGGGCTGGGCAATCATCCAGGCTGACGCGTCCCGGTAGGCCCGCAGAAAGCGGCGCAGCAGAGGCTTCTTCTGCTGGTACACCTCCTCGCGTACCACGAACAGGTCGCTCGATACGGGCAGGCTCTTGCCCACCTCGATCACATTCACCTCGCCCAGGCCGCGAAGGCGCCCCACCGCCAGTCCGGTGTCGGTGGCGGCGGTGGCGTCCACCTGTCCCTGCATCAGCGGTGCGAAATTGAGCAGCCCGGTGACCACGATGGTCACGTCGCTCTCCGCGAGTCCGGCCTGGTGCAGCAGCACCAGCAGGTTCTGACGCGTGCCCGAGGCCAGGCTGTAGACGCCGATGCGCTTGCCCTTGAGGTCGGCGGGTTTGCTGATGCCGCTGGACTTGAGCGCCACCACGTTGAACACGTTCTGCGGGTAAATGTCGTAGATGGCGCGCAGCTTCTCGCCCTTGTCCAACGCCGCGAAGAGCGAGCCCGGGTCGGTGAAGGCCACATCGCCCTGTCCCGAGAGGATGTTGCGAATCGCATCACCGCCGCCTGCGCCGGGCAGGTATTCCAGTGCCAGGTTCTGCGCGCGGTAAAAGCCCTTGTCCTGGTCCACCAGCAGGGGCGTCACTTCCGAGATGGGCTTGCTCCAGCCGGCCACCACAACTCGGTCGCGCGCCTGCGCCAGGGCGGGTGGGTGCGCGGTCAAGGCTGCCAGGCCTGAAGCTCCGAGAACGGCCAGCAGCGCACGTCGTGTCGGGTGAAGCAGGAGGGAAGCGTTGGAAGTTTTCTTCATGGGGAGGGAGAGCAAGGAGCGTCTTTTTTGATCGTTGGGTGGGTGGGGCAAGTTGGCGTCGAAGCGGGTGGGCGACCTCAGCTCAGGTCATGCCGGCGCAGCAGCGCGGCCTCGAACCACAAGGTCAGTTGGTAGGCGACGACGCCAAGCAGCGCAATCAGCACCAGCACCGCAAACATCAGCGGTGTGTCCATGCTGCCCTGCGCCGCAATGACCAGGGCGCCCAGTCCCTGGCTCGCGCCGATGAACTCGCCCACCACCGCACCCACCAGGGCCAGCATCACCGCCACCCGCAGGCCAGCCAGCACACCGGGCAGACCGGTGGGCAGCTTCAATTGCCACAGCGTTTGCCAGCGGCTGGCGCCCAGCATGCGAAACAGCTCCAACCGCTCGGGCGCCACCTGGCGCAGGCTGGTGGCGGTTGTCTCGAGCAGCGGAAAAAAGCAGATCAGCGCGGTGATCACCACCAGTGAGGTGTGGCCAAAGCCGAACCAGAGAATGAACAAAGGCATGAGCGCCAGCTTCGGAATCACCTGGCTCACCACCACCCAGGGCCAGAGCAAGCGGCGCAGGGCGGCTGATTCGGCCAGGGCAACGCCGGCCAAGAAGCCCACGCCGCAGCCCAGCGCGAGACCGAGTGCCAAATTCCAGGTGGTGGCCAGCAGGTGCGGGCGGAAGTAGCCGCTCGCCAGCCCCTTCCACAGCGCTGCGGCCACGGAGGAGGGCGGCGGCAGCACCAGCGCAGGCAGCCCAAGCCATCGCGAGGCCAATTCCCACAGCGCCAACGCCAGGGCCAGCAGGGCGAGGGAGGCCAAGGCAGGCAGAAGGCCCTTGCCGTCGCGAGGGCTGCGGAGATCGGCCCTGGTTGTAGGGCCGGGTTTGGGGCCCACTGCGTCGCCGGGCACGCCGCCGGCCGCAGCGCCGGAGCTTGCATTCCGCGTCATTGGGCAACGCCTTCCCGCAAGGAGTCACGCAGCTGCCCGCCCCAGGCTGCGAAGGCGGGCGAGGCGCGTAGGTCGGCCCCACGCGCCCGGGGCAACTCGGGCCGGAAGGTCTGGGTCAGTCGGCCCTCGGCCATCAGGTGAATCGCGTCGGCGAGGAACAGCGCCTCCTCCAGGTCGTGCGTGACAAAGAGCACCGTGGTGCCCGCTTCGCGGCAGGCACGCAGCAGGTCTTGCTGCAGCTCTTCGCGGGTGATGGCGTCGAGGGCGGCAAACGGTTCGTCGAGCAGCAGCAGGCGCGGCGCGGTCACCAGCGCCCGGGCGATGGCCACCCGGCTTTGCTGGCCCCCCGACAGTTGGCGCGGCCGCCGTTGCTGCAAGCCGTGGAGCCCCAGGCGGTCGAATAAGTTCTGCGCCTGCGCCTGGTCTTGCTCGGTGGGCTGGCGCAGCAGAGAAATCGGCAGCAGCACGTTGTCCAGCGCGCTGCGCCACTCCAGCAGGGTGGGCGCCTGGAACACGAAGCCGATCTCGGCACGGCGCTCGGCCGGCGCCTGGCCCTGCACCCACACCGCGCCGCGGGTGGGCGCCTGCAGGCCCGCGGCGAGCCGCAGCAAGCTGGTCTTGCCGCAGCCGCTGCGCCCGAGCAGGCAGTGAAATTCGCCCTCGGCGACGCGCATCTGCACCGCATCGACCGCGCGAACGCCGGCGTAGTCCAGGCCCACGCCTTCCATCACCAGGAACGCACCCTGGCCCGCGCCCGTATTCGAGCTCACGCCCCATCCTCCTGCGCATACGGCGCCAGCCGGTCGGAGGCGCGCTCGGCGGCCATTTCCAGATCGACCATGTGCACCAGGCTGGCGAGGTTGAAGCCGCCGTCGTGGTGCCAGCCGGCCTCGGGGGCGGTCATGCGGCCCAGCGCGGTGATGCGTGTGATGCCTGCTTCGGCCAATCGCTCGGCCAGCGGGTACAGCGCCGCCGGCCCAACGGCCACGGCAGCCGTTTGCAGGAACAGGCCGTAGGGCGCGATCAGCGTGACGGCCTGCTCCAAAGTGTCCACCGCCACCACCTGAACGCAGCGCCAGCCGGCGCTGGGCGCCAGGGGCAGGGGCTGGTCGGCATAGGCCACCGACCAGCCGGCTGGGGCGGGTGAAGGGGCGCCTAGAGATGCGGATGCAGGTGTGAATGAGGATGTGGATGAGGGTGGTGATGCAAGGGTGGCCCCGCCGGCATGCCCGAGCAATTCATGTCCCGCGCCCTGCAGGGCCCGCATCTCGGCAGCCTCACGCCAGCCGGCAACCGCCGCCGCTTCGACCAGGCCCAATGCGCGGCGCGGATGCTGGCGGGCCAGCGCGGCCAGCTCGCTGGCGAGGTGCTGCGCAAACTCGCGTGGAGACAGCTTTGCGCCGCGCTCGACGTACACCACATGCGGCGAGTAGCAGCCCTGTTGCTCGTATCGGGTGACGTCATGGGCGGCCGCGCGCGCCAGCGCAGGCCCGCGCTGGCGGTCCAGCCCGTCGCGGCCCACCAGGGCGACGCCCAGCTTGTGGCCATAGGGCAAGAAGCGGGTGGTGGCCGGCACCTGCTCGCGCACCTGGGCGATGGCCTCGTTGCTTCCGTAGGCCAGCACGCAGTCGGCGGCGCGGTACAGGCTGGCGGCGGGTTCGGCCTCGCCGCCCTTCCACCACACCACCGCCAGGGCCTCGGCCAGAGGCGGATGCACCTCGGCCAGCAGCTGCGCGAAGAGCGAGGCAAACACCGGCTCAGCGCTGGGCAATTTGCCGATGCCTCCCGCCTTGACCAGCAGGCCGCAGGCCAGGCTCCACAGCGGCAGGCCGGGCACGTTGCCGGCCCAGGAGTGGGCCAGGAGGCTGGGGCCGAGCGCGCGCACCGCGCCACCCTTGGCGCTGGGCTGAAACTCGTCGATCACCTTGGGGTTGGCAAAGTCCTCCGCCACAAAGCGGTGCAGCTGCGGCGCGCGGAACTGCTGCAGGTAGCCGGTGAGGGCCACCTGCACCATCTGCGCGTCGTAGCCGGTTACGCGGGGCAGCAGGTCGTCGGCCAGGCGCCGCCACGGGTCTTGCGGGTCGAGCAGGCGGGCCACCGCCCGGTCAATGTGAGTGATGAGGGTGGAGACGGGCAGGGGCCGCAGCACCTCGCGCGTGGCGCAGGCCACATGGGTCGCCAGGGCCTGCATCTGGGCGGCATCGGGTGCGGGCACGGTGATCGTGAGGTCGCCGAACACAAGCTCGCGCGTCCCCACCTGGCCGGCAAAGGCGGGCGGCAGGTGGCCGCCGGCCCAGCGTGAACGTGCCTGCGAACGCGCCTGCCCTGTGCGCGCGTTGGCGCCGATGTCCTGCTCGGCTGCGGAATTAGCGGCGCTTGGGTTCATCCCCGCGCCCCCTGCAGAAACTCCTGCACCGCCAGCGAGCAGCCGCGCGCTTGCGCGCCCTCGGCCCGGCCCAGGAGCTCAAAGCCGCCGTCCACCGCGCGCCCCAGGTCTTCGGTGAGGATGGTGGTGGTCGAATTGAAGTTGGCCAGGTCGCAGTGCACCAGCACGCCTACCTGGCCGCGCGGCACTTCAGCGCCGGTGAGCGGATCCACCACCCGGGAGCGGATCCAGTGCATGCCGCGCTTCACCGAAGGCACGGTGTCGTTTCCCATGTCGTAGAACTGCGAGCTCAGTTCAGTCATGCCATACATATTGATGCACTGCGTGCGGGGCAGGCCCAGCGCTTGCGACAGCTGGTCGTAGAAATCATCGAGCGCGAGTTCGCGCGATTGGCGCTTGTAGCCGCCAGTGTCCAGCAGCTGGCTGCCGGCAGGCAGCTTCACCTCCCGGCCTTCGGCGGTCAGGGCGTCGAGCAAATGCACGAAGGCGTAGCTGGCGCCCAGCAGGGCGACCGGCTGGCTGCCCGCTTCTGCGCGGCGCAAAAAATCCATCAGCCCCGGCAGGTCCATGCCCTGGGTGCTCACATAGTGCCCGCTGCCCGGCGTGCCAAACAGGCGCTTGGCCTGCGAGAGGTAGCGGCTCAGGGAGGAGTTGCCAAGTTCTTCTTCGGGCGGGAACAGCAGGGCCATCGGTACGTGGGCGGGCCAGGCAGGCATTCCGGCCGGAGCGCTCGCCCCCGGCGCTGTGGCGCCCGCTTCATCACTCGCTGTGCCACCCGCTGGACCGCCCATCTTCGCCCGCATGAAAAAGTGCTCGAAGCCGCGCCGCATAGACAAGTCCCACACCGCGATGGTGGGGTGGTGGTGCCTACCCTTCACCTCGGCCTGGGTGGTGCCGCTGGTCATGAACACCCGCGCGCAAGCCTCGGGCGGCTCGCAGCTCAAGGTGAGTTCCTTGAAGGCGTTGATCGGGACCGCCGGAATTTCATACCAATGGCGGATGCGCCTGGGCGTCACCCCGCGCCCCTGGCAAAAGCGCCGCAGCGGCGTATTGTGTGCGTACTGGTGCTCGAAAAGCCTAAGCGCCATGGCGTCGAACTCGGCGTCGCTGCAACCCTCCTGGGCGATGAAGTCCAAGAGTGCAGGCACCAGCGCCTGGGTGGATGCCTCTGCCTTCATCACAGTGCGAAGGTCCGGGTCGCCACTGGCTGCCAGCCGTGATTGAGCGGGCCGCTGCCTTCGCCGGTGCGCACCGCAGCGCCGGCTTTGAGCGCGCCACGCACATAGTCGCGTGCCTGCTGCACCGCCTCGGGCAGGGCCGCGCCCAGGGCCAGATGCGAGGCGATGGCGCTCGAGAGCGTGCAGCCGGTGCCGTGGGTATTGGCGCTGGGAATGCGCGGCGCCCGCATCCACAGGGGCGAGGCGCCCGGGGCCAGCAGCAGGTCGCTCACCTGATTGCCTGCCAGGTGCCCACCCTTGAGCAACACTGCGCGCGCGCCCATGGCCAGCATCTGGCGGGCGGCGGCCTCCATGTCGGCCTCGCTGGCCAGGGGGCGGCCCACCAGCAGGGCAGCTTCGTCGAGATTGGGGGTAATGAGCAGAGACCGGGGGAACATCATGTCCACCAGCACCGCAATCGCCTCGCGGTCGATCAGTGTGGCGCCGCTGGTGGCCACCATGACCGGGTCGAACACCACTTGTTGGAGGCCATGCCGGTCCAGGGCGGCGGCGACGCTGCGCACCGTGGCCGATGAATGCAGCATGCCAATCTTGACCGAGTCGACGCCGATGTCCTCCACCACCGCCGCGATCTGGGCTTCGAGCATGTCCAGCGGTACCGCGTGGATGGCACGCACGCCCATCGTATTTTGGGCGGTGAGGGCGGTGATCGCGCTCATGCCGAAGCAGCCCAGGGCAGCGAAGGTTTTGAGGTCGGCTTGGATGCCAGCGCCACCCCCGCTGTCGGAGCCGGCGATGGTGAGGACGCGCGGGTAGCGCAGGGGGCGGGCGATGAGGCCCGGAGACGAGGCGTTGTGCATGCAGGCTCTCCTTACGCCGGTACGAACCGGATCAAGTTCTCGGGTGTGTTTCTCAGCACGGCCTGCGGATCAGGCGTGCACCCCGGAGCGAGTCGGATTGTCGCACGAGCTCGGGCTGGCCTTGCCGCCCGGCCGTCCCGCCCTCCAGCCACCTCCCGCCCCGGTGCCGCGCGTCCGGGCGTCGCGCTCGGCCCGCCTACAATGCGGCCACGCTCCGGGGTGCGGGAGGCTGGCGCAAATCGCGCGGGTCCTCGCTGAGATGGCAAGTCCAAACCCGCGAACTTGATCCGGTTCGTACCGGCGAAAGAAGAGATGTCCACGCAGTCCCATCCGGCCACCCCACGGCCCCTTATGCATATCGCCATCGCTGGTGCCGGCCTGCTCGGTCGGCTACTGGCTTGGCAGCTGGCGCGGGCGGGTCATGCGGTCGAGGTTTTTGACCTGGCCCCTGGCCCCCAGCTGCGCGGCGCCACCGGCTGGACGGCAGCGGGCATGCTCTCCCCTGTCTCTGAACTCGAATGCGCCGACGCCAATGTTTACCAGCTCGGCCTGCGCTCCCTGCAACTGTGGCCCGAGCTGCTCGCTGGCCTGCCGGCGGTGCCCGCCGCTCCCTTCGCCGGTGAAGACGGCGGCCCGCTGCGGCCGGTGGACCTGCGCGCGCAGGGCTCCCTGCTGCTGGCGCACCGGGGCGACGAAGGCGCCGCCGCGCGGGTGGTCGACCTGCTGGCCGACAAGGCGCCTGCAGGCCACGCGCCGCGCCGCGTCGACCTGCAAGAACTCGCCACCCTCGAGCCCGACATCCGCGGCCCCGCCCATGCCTGGCTGCTCGAAGGCGAGGGCCAGATCGACACCTGGCAGGCGATGGCGGCGCTGGCCTTGGGTGCCCAGGCCGCTGGCGCGCGCTTTCACTGGGGCCGGAGGGTGGAGCGGGCCGAGCCCGGCGCACTCCACACCGACCAGGGCGTGGTTCGGGCTGACTGGGTGTTCGATGTCCGTGGCACGGGCGCCCGGCCGCAACTGGCGGTGCGCGGGGTGCGCGGCGAAATAGTCCATCTGCACGCGCCCGGCCTGCGCCTGAACCGGCCGCTGCGGCTTCTGCATCCGCGCCACCGCGTCTACATCGTGCCGCGCGCGGGCGACCGGGTGCTGGTCGGCGCCAGCGAAATCGAGAGCGAAGACCGCTCGCCCATTTCCCTGCGCACCAGCGTTGAGCTGATGGCCGCCGCGCACAGCGTGCTGCCGGCCCTCGCCGAGGCCCGGGTGGTGTTCACCGACACCAACCTGCGGCCGGCATTGCCCGACAACCTGCCCGTGTTGCACACCCAGCCCGGGCTCACCCAGGTCAACGGCCTGTTCCGGCATGGCTGGCTCATCGGGCCGGCGCTGGTGGAGCAGGCCCTCGCCGCGCTCGGTGAGTCGACCCCCTCGGAGACCTCTGCATGATTGCCATCACCGTCAACGGCCAGGCCCGCGAAGTGGCCGAAGGCAGCACCCTGGCCGACCTCGTCGCGCAACTGTCCGCATCCCCCCAGGCCCTGGCCACCGCCGTCAACGGCGACTTCGTCCCCCGTGACGTCCGCGCCGCCCACCTGCTCAAGGCGGGTGACCAGGTCTTCACCTTCCAACCCATCACCGGAGGCTGAGCGATGTCCGCTGCTTCTTCTCCCGCCACCTCGCCGCTCACGATCGGCGGTGTCACCCTCCAGAGCCGTTTTTTCCTCGGCACCGCCGGCTACCCTTCGCCTGCGGTCTTGCAGCAGGCGGTGGCCGTCTCCGGCAGCCAGGTGGTGACGGTGGGCCTCAAGCGGCAGCTCGCCGGTGACGGCAAGCCCAACGACTTCATGGCCCTGGTGCGCGCCACTGGCGCTCACCTCTTGCCCAACACCGCCGGTTGCCGCACGGCCAGCGAGGCGGTGACGCTGGCACGCATGGCACGTGAGCTGTATGGCACGCACTGGATCAAGCTCGAGGTGGTGGGCGACGAGCACACCCTGCAGCCCGACCCCTACGAACTGGTCGAGGCCGCCCGTACCTTGGCAAAAGACGGCTTCGAAGTCTTCCCCTATTGCATGGACGACATCGTCTCCTGCCAGCGCCTGCTGGACGTGGGCTGCCGCATCCTCATGCCCTGGGGTGCCCCTATCGGCTCGGGCCAGGGCCTCCTCAACCCGACGGCACTGCGCACCCTGCGCGCGCGCTTCCCCGATGTGCCTCTGGTGGTGGACGCCGGCATCGGCTCACCCAAGGACGCGGTACAGGCGATGGAGCTGGGCTACGACGCCGTGCTTCTGAACAGCGCTGTCTCGCAAGCCCGCGACCCGGTGGCCATGGCCTTGGCCTTCAAGCTGGCCGTCGAGTCCGGCCGCCTGGCCTGGGAGGCCGGCATCATGGCCCGGCAGGACATGGCGGTACCGAGCACGCCGGTGACGGGCCGGCCGTTCGTACTCTGAGGCTGCTCGGGAGGCCGGGTGAGCCCCAGCGACTTCGGCAGTTCACCGAAGGGCCTTGCCGCCCACGCTTGCACGCATGTGAACAAGTGATTACAGTGACAAGTGCGCACTGTCAAACGAACCCCCGAGTTCGACGAATGGCTAGGCAGTCTTCGTGACCCCCTAACCCCCTGGCCCGCATCCGCTTTGCGCGGCGGCTGGACAAGGCGCAACGTGGACTGCTGGGCGATGTGGTTCCCGTCGGCGAGGGCGTCTGGGAAATGCGCGAACATTTCGGACCCGGCTGGCGCATGTACTACCTGTGGCACCGGGATATTTTGGTGGTGATGTTGGGGGCGGTGACAAAAGAAGCCAGGCGGCCGACATCGCAACGGCCATCGAATTGGCCCGCACCTTGGAGGATTAGCTCGATATGACCCGCAAGACCCGAATCGCAGAGCTGCCCGACTTCGACATGGCAGAGTCGCTGCAGTCGGAAGAGGATGTGGCCCTCTACCTCTCACTCGTGCTGGAAGACGGTGACGCCGCCGAGTTCACCCATGCGCTGGGCGTCGTCGCTCGGGTTCGCGGCATGAGCGCAGTTGCTGAGCGCTCGGGACTCACCCGCGAATCGCTCTACAAAGCGCTCAGGCCCTCATCCCAACCTCGCTTCGACACCATTCACCGGGTCTGCCAAGCCCTGGGCGTCCGCCTGGTGGCGCTCCCGCTGGTCACTCCACACTGAGGCAGCAGGCTTTTCTGCCCACCTGCCGCAGCGCCCGCCCGCTCGCCTATTTCGCGAACAACTGCCCCAGGTCGTGGAAGGCCTTGAACTCCAGCGCGTTGCCTGAGGGGTCCTTGAAGAACATGGTGGCTTGTTCGCCCACCTGGCCCTTGAAGCGCACATGCGGCTCGACGCCAAACGGCACCCCCGCCGCGCGCACGCGCTCGGCCAGCTGCTCCCAGGCGGCCATGGGCAAGACCACACCGAAGTGCGGCACCGGCACCCCCGCCCCATCGACCTTGCTCACCAACGCCGCGCCGGAGGCGCCGGGGCACAGGTGCGCCACGATCTGGTGGCCGAACAGGTTGAAATCAATCCAGTCGGGCGAGCTGCGCCCCTCGGCGCAACCCAGCACCCCGCCATAAAAGCGGCGCGCCGCCTCCAGGTCGTGAACGGGAAAGGCCAGGTGGAAAGGGGTGAGGGCAGCGGTCATTTGCAAAGCTCAGCTGTTCTTACGCTCGATGAGCTCGATCTTGTAGCCGTCCGGGTCGGTGACAAAGGCGATCACCGTCGTGCCGCCTTTGACCGGCCCCGGCTCACGGGTGATGGCGCCGCCAGCGGCGCGTATTTTTTCGCAGGCGCCGTAGGCGTCAGCAACACCCAGGGCGATGTGGCCGTAGGCGGTGCCCAGCTCGTACTGCTCCACCCCGTAGTTGTAGGTGAGCTCCAACTCGGCATGGTCCGGGTTGCTGCCGTAGCCCACAAAAGCGAGCGAGTACTTCTGCTCTGGCCGGTCTGTGGTGCGTAGCAGGGTCATGCCCAGGACGTGGGTGTAGAAGTCGATCGACCGCTGCAGGTCGCCGACGCGGAGCATGGTGTGGAGGAGGCGCATGGGGGGGATTATCTCTGTGCCGCGCCAGATCCCCGGCGCCAGGGTGGTGCGGCTCCCCAGCGCTTGGGCTGGCAGCGCCGCCAATTGTTGGGAACCAGCGCCGAGCCGCAAGGTACCCATGGCCGGAACTCTCTCGGGTCAGCGCCCCGGAGGACCACCCAGTTTCCAGAATCCTTGCCGGAGTCGCCATGCAACCCACCTCTAGAGGCCTGCTCACTTCCCCCAGCCAGCCCACAGGCTCCTCCTTGAGTGGGGGCCGGTCAGCATCCAATACAAATCCTCCCTCAACACCGAATCTGGAACGTATCGAGGAATTCATTAGCAAAATTGATCACACCAGCGGTCAGCTCGCCCGTCAAACAACAACAGGAGAGCCGAAAGCTGGGGCTTCACCAACCTCGGGCGCGCAGCAGTTGGAGGCAGAATTGCAAAGGTTCAGCGGGCTTTTGAACCATGAATTGGGCAGAGCGATCGCGGGTTCGCGTCGCGGAGATCCGGGCGCTATTCAATGCCTTGTCACCATCGCCGGCGCGCAAAGTCTCGTGTACGACCACGCAACTCGGGCGCGAGCTGCGATCGACGCCATCGTAAGGCCCAACCCTCAGCCAAATGGCGACGTGATCGCCCCCACCGTCTCCACAAGAATCCAAGCTGCCATCACCGCTTTCGCAGCCCTTCATGCAGGAGTAGTCGGTCATAAGCCCACGGCCGCTTGGTTGGCGCAGTCCACCGTGTCTGACCTGGGTGGCCGCGCTGTCCGTGTTCCAGATGCACCTCTGGCTTCAAGCGGGTCTGCGCAGCCTGCATCTTCAGCGAAGCGTGAGGCTGAGGATATGTTCCGGAGTCTCAGTGGAAATAACCTTCCGCGGCCCAGCCGCGAGGGCTTTGACGAGCACGTGCTGATGCCGGGAATGAAGACGCTTGAGCGCCGCGGGTTGAAGGTTTGGACGCTCACCAGTGAAGGCGGTATCGAATCGTTCCCCGCGAATACATCCGCCGATCACTATGACCGCCGCGAGACGAATATGGCGTTTGTGGCCGAGCAAATGCTCGGGGCTGCCACTGCAGGTGCGTCGTCGGCTCGTGTCACTCTCTACTTTCGGGACCAGCACTGGATTGCCCTGATTGCCATGCCTCCGGAGGCCAATGAGGAGGGTGCAAGGCCCAGCCTGATCGTTTTTGACAGTAACGCAAGCACCGAGGGCGGTCATTCATCGAAAGTCGTTGGCATCAATCTGGCCGAAGAGCTTCGCAATGCTGGCCATCAGGTTCATACCGCCTTTGACAGTGTTCAGGACGGCATGGCCGCCAATGCCTGCGGCCCGCTGTGCCTCTCGGCCATCGACTTCGCGTTCAGGCCATCTGCTGGCGGACAAGGCAGCCTCAGCGCGGATCAGGTGACCTCGCGCTTGAAGGGATTCATCGATGCATTCGCAAATGCCAATCAATCTACCCGGGACAATGTCCTTGCAGCAGCGCAAGCGAAACTGCTGCCTGCCGCAGTCAGTGCCACTGTGCCGGCGCCGGCCTCGATACCGCCTCTCTTGGCGAAGGCCGCCGCTTCTGAACCTGCACTGGCTTCAGTGGCGGCACCCAAGCCATCCCACCTTACACGGGAAGAGCTTCGGCGGATCAAAATTGAGCTCAAAGCCGAGCGTGCAGAACTTGCCAAGCTCGAAAGTCAAGTTGATCGCGGCCTTGGAGCGGCCAGTGCATACGAGCGAGGGACTTTGTTCAAGAAAAAGAATCCTGAGACGGCGAGCGCCTATACGCAGGCCATTCAGCCACTGCACTCGTTGATAAGTGCCTCTAAAGATCGAATCAGCAAACTCGAGGGCAAGCAGACTGCGCTCGAGTCCTACCTGGGAATGGTCAGGGATTTCGCCAAACTTAAGAGCCAGCGAGAAGCTGCGGTGAGTGAGCAGGGAAGATTGGCATCAAAGCCCGAAGGTTCAAACTACAAAGTCGATGCGGCAGTTCGGAGCCGCGTGCTTTCAGCCAAGATCACCGATCTAAGTGGAAAAATGGAAACCCTGAAAACGGATGGCAAGGAACTCGCCAAGAAAGTCGATGCCCTCTACGGCACTCCTTCGGTCAGCAGCTCCGAGCCGGCACCGAGTGAGGCACCTTTGCCAATGGAGTCACCCAGCCCAGGCCTCCGGTAGACCTGAGTCCGGCTGATCAGATTACCGCCGCCAGAAGTTCTTCTTCTTCCCACCGCCCATCACATCCACGCTGGTGCGCAGCGGATCGGGTTGGCCGTCGTTGTTGCGAACCGGGGCTGGCTCGCGCTGAACAAAGGGGCTGCTGGGGTTGTGCGCGCCCATGCGCGGTTGGTATTCGTCGTCGTCCATCAGGTGACGCGGAACGCCGCCGTCTTGGCCCAGGCCCTGGCCTTGACCACCACCACCGCCGCCACCACCCCGGTTGCCGCCGCCATGTCGGTTGCCGCCACGGCCCTGGCCGCCTCGGTTGCCACCGTTCCCACCACCGTAACCACCGCCACCAAAACCACCCGCGCGCTGGCCTTGCGGCTGCTGCGACCGGCCCTGGCGCTGGCCATTGCCGTTGCCATTCCCGTTGCCGTTCCCGCCCCGGGGCCCGCCGTCGCCGCGCCGCTGGCCGCGGGCTTCGCCGCCCTGCCCCTGGCCCTCGCCACCGGCGGGTGCTCCACGGCCTGCGCCTTGACCACGACCGCCGCCGCCATTGCCTTTGCCGACCTTGTTGTCTAGGATGCGCTGCATCATTTCTGAGCGTGCTGCCTTGGCGGCTGCGGCCATCACGTCACGCGAGGGCGGTTTCCCGGCGCCACCCCATAGGGTTTGGCGGCCCATGGCGATGGGCTCGGCGCGCTCGCCTTCGTCGGGGCCGAAGCCCTCAACCGGCTCGGACGGAATCTGCTGCTTGGTGAAGTGCTCGATCTCCTGCATGAAGCCTTCTTCGTCCAGGCACACCAGGCTCACCGCCTGGCCTTCGCGACCGGCGCGGCCGGTGCGGCCGATGCGGTGCACGTAGTCCTCGGGGACGTTGGGGATCTCGTAGTTGACGACGTGCGGCAGGTCTTCGATGTCAATGCCGCGGGCCGCAATGTCGGTGGCCACCAGGGCGCGGATGTCGCCCGACTTGAAGCCGGCCAGCGCCTGGGTGCGTGCGCCCTGGCTCTTGTTGCCGTGCAGGGCCATGGCGGTGATGCCGTTCTTCTCGAGAAACTCGGCCACATGGTTGGCGCCGAACTTCGTGCGCACAAAGACCAGCACCTGGCTCCACTCGTGCTTTTGGATGATGTGCGCGAGCAGCGCCTTTTTCTTAGCGCGACCCACAGGGTGAACCACCTGGGTGATGCGCTGCACCGTGGTGTTGCGCGGGGTCACTTGGATGCTTTGCGGGTCTTTGAGCAGGCCGCTGGCCAGGTCGCGAATCTCGTCGCTGAAGGTGGCCGAAAACAGCAGACTCTGCTTGTCCTTGGGCATCAAGGCCAGGATCTTCTTCACGTCATGAATGAAGCCCATGTCCAGCATGCGGTCGGCTTCGTCGAGCACGAGTACCTCGACGGTGGACAGGTCCAGGTGGCCCTGTTGTTGCAGGTCAAGCAGGCGGCCGGGGGTGGCCACCAGGATGTCGACGCCGCGCCGGATGCGGTCGATTTGGGGGTTCATGCCCACGCCGCCGAAGATGACGGCGGAGGTGAGCGGGAGGTACTTGCCGTAAGTGCGGACAGACTCTTCCACCTGGGCCGCGAGTTCGCGGGTGGGGGTGAGCACCAGGGCGGCGATGCCGTCCTTGCCGAATTTGTTGATCTTGCCTTCGCCCTTGGAGAGCTTGTGCAGCAGGGGCAGGGTGAAGGCGGCGGTTTTGCCCGTGCCCGTCTGGGCGCCTGCCAGCAGGTCTCGGCCCTCGAGTACGGCCGGGATGGCCTGGGCCTGGATGGGGGTGGGGATTTCGTAGCCCTGCTCGCGCACGGCCTTGAGGATGGCGGGTGCCAGATTGAGTTCGTCGAAGGTCATCAATGTTTTGCGCCGAATTTCCGCGGCGCTGGGAATCGGCCTGTCCAGCGCCGGAGGCGCTGAGCCAGTCATAGGCTGATTCGATTCTTGGGAGGTGGAGCCGTCGAATCTGTCTCGCGGGTTTCTTCGGAAAGCAGCCCCTTGGGGGGCGCTTGACTTGGAAGGGCGAGGGGGTCCGTTCGGTCCCCGGCAACTTGCCGGTGCCACGCCTGCTGGTTGCGGGGCGAGCGGATTGTCGCACGGTTTGGGGGCCGGGCGGTCGCGGCTCGATCCGGGCGGCCATCGGGGGGGCTGCTGGCCCACCCGTAGCCCTCGAAGCGGCCTCACATGGCTCTCACATCGCCCTGGTACGGCCTTCACATGGCCCTTTCGTACCAGAAGCCTGCCTCAGCCGCGATAATCACGCCATGGCTCAATACGTCTTCACCATGAACCGCGTCGGCAAGATCGTGCCGCCGAAGCGTCAAATTCTTAAGGACATTTCCCTGTCCTTCTTCCCCGGCGCCAAGATCGGCGTGCTCGGCCTCAACGGCTCCGGCAAGTCGACGCTGCTGAAAATCATGGCCGGGATCGACAAGGAGATCGAGGGTGAAGCCACCCCGATGCCGGGCCTGAACATCGGCTACCTGCCCCAAGAGCCCAAGGTCAACCCCGACAACACGGTGCGCCAGGAGGTCGAAGAGGCCTTGGGCGAGGTCAACGCCGCCAAGGCCCGCCTCGAGGAGGTGTACGCCGCCTACGCCGAAGAGAACGCCGACTTCGACGCCCTGGCCGCTGAGCAGGCCAAGCTCGAAGCCATCATCGCCACCTCCGGCACCGACTCCGAGCACCAGCTCGAGATCGCCGCCGACGCCCTGCGCCTGCCGCCCTGGGACGCCAAGATCGGCCTGCTCTCGGGTGGCGAGAAGCGCCGTGTCGCCCTGTGCAAGCTGCTGCTGTCCAAGCCCGACATGCTGCTGCTCGACGAACCCACCAACCACCTGGACGCCGAATCAGTCGACTGGCTGGAGGTTTTCCTGCAGCGCTACCCCGGCACCGTGGTGGCCATCACCCACGAC
>JAURKV010000204.1 GCA_030831585.1 Ramlibacter sp.
AAGCCCCTCTGCCTCAGCTTGCGCCTTGACCAAGCCCGAGCCCGGCACCACCAAGGCCGCGCGCACGCCAAGTGCGACCCGTCGGCCCCGGACCACGGAGGCGGCGGCGCGCAGGTCCTCGATACGGGCGTTGGTGCAAGAGCCGATGAACACCTTGTCGATCGCGATGTCGCGCATTGGCGTGCCGGGCCGCAGGTCCATATAGCGCAGCGCGGCCTGCATGCCGGCGCGCCTGACTGGGTCGGCCTCAGCGGCGGGGTCCGGCACGGAGCCCTCCAGGGGCACCACCATTTCCGGCGATGTGCCCCAGGTCACGGTCGGCCGTACCGATGCAGCGTCGACACGCAGCACGCGATCGAAGACTGCGCCCTCGTCGGAGTGCAGGGTTCTCCAGTCAGCGACTGCCGCCTCCCACAGCCCACCGCAAGGCGCGCCTGGCCTGCCGCGCAGGTATTCGAGGGTCATATCGTCGACCGCAATCAGGCCGACACGGGCGCCAGCCTCGATGGCCATATTGCACAGGGTCATGCGGCCCTCCATCGACAAGGCCCGGACGGTACTTCCGCCAAACTCGATGGCAAAGCCAGTGCCGCCAGCCGTGCCGAGTAGTCCGATCAGGTGCAGCACCAGGTCCTTGGCACTGACATCCAGCGGCAGCACGCCGTCCACTTCCACCAGCATCCGCTGCATAGGTCGCAGGGCCAGACACTGGGTCGCCAGCACATGCTCGACATCGGAGGTTCCAACGCCGAAAGCCAGCGCCGCGAAGGCGCCGTGCGTACTGGTGTGAGAGTCCCCTGCCACCACCGTCATGCCCGGCAGGGTGGCGCCCTGCTCGGGACCCACCACGTGGATGATGCCCTGTCGGGCGTCGCCCAATCCGAAGAAGGTAATGCCGAATTCCCGGGCGTTCTCACCCAGTTGGCGGACCTGCGCACGAGACAGTGGGTCGACGATCGACTCAGTACTGCTTCGCTCATCGCGGGTGGTGGGCACATTGTGGTCGGCGACGGCAATCACAGTCTCGGATCGCCAGGGACGACGACCCGCCAGCCGTAGCCCCTCGAAAGCCTGCGGACTGGTCACTTCATAGACAAGATGCCGGTCGACGTAAAGCAGGCATTCGCCATCCTCGGTTCGCTCCACAAGGTGGCGCTGCCAGAGCTTGTCGAAAAGAGTCAGTGGCGTTTCGGGCGAAGCGATCTGTGTCATGGCATGCGCAGTCTAGGAAAGGCCGGGCGCTCGCGGAATGACACAAAGAGCAAGCGAGATTTCGCGATCCGCGAAAGCCGGGGGCTCAGGCAGCGGCTTGCGGGGACGGCACCAGGTGGTCGACCAGGCTGCGAACCGGCCGCGGCAAGGCCGCCGGGTCACGCACGCCCAGCAGCAACTCGCGGTCGACCCAGGGGTCGGTCAGATCCAGCTTGCGAAGACCCAAGGCGCCCGCCAGGGGCTGCACCGCCGCCTGGGGCAGCACCGCCAGACCCAGGCCGGCGGCGACCATCTGGCACATCGCGTCAAAGCTACGCACCCGGATGCGAATGCGCAGCGGCTTGCCGGCTTGCCGGCTCTCGAGTGCCAGCCGTTGGGCCAGCGAGGTGCCCTCGGTCAGGCTCACGAAGTCGTAGTCGGCGGCGTCGGCAAAGGACACGCTGCGGCGTTTGGCCAGCGGATGGCGCGCAGGCACGACCAAGATCAGAC
Organism: Ramlibacter sp.; assembly: GCA_030831585.1. GTDB lineage: Bacteria > Pseudomonadota > Gammaproteobacteria > Burkholderiales > Burkholderiaceae_C > Ramlibacter. Next base: position 1,702 of record JAURKV010000204.1, read on the forward strand.
GGTCATGCCGGTAGGAGAAAGTCTGCAAGCCCAGCGTCGGGGTGCGGTCGGCGAAGATGCCCGCATCGGCGCGGCCGTCGGCAACGGCCAGCACCACCTCATGGCTGTCGGCCTCGTTCATCTCAATCCGTATGCCGGGGTGCAGTTCGGCGAAGGCCGCCAGATCGCCCGGCAGGAACTGAGTAATGGCCGAGGTGTTGGCCCACAGGCGCACCACACCGAGTACGCCATTGGCGTGGTCTGACAGGTCGGCGCACATCTGGTCGATGTCCCCCAGGATTTTCTGGGCGTGGCGCTGCAGGGCCAGACCGGCGGCGGTGAGCTTGACGCCGCGGGAATGGCGCTCAAGCAAGGGCGCACCCACCGCCGCCTCGAGATCGGAAATGCGTTTGCTGGCCGCGCCCACCGCCAGCAGGGCCAGCTCGGCGCCACGGCTGATGCTGCCGGTGCGGGCGACCAGATGGAACAGGGACAGAGAAACCAGGTCCAGGCGGTGGAGGTTCATGGGGCTGGGCAGGGCATCAGGGGGCTCCCGAAGGAACAGTCCAAAGCAGAAGGCCCTGGCGGCAGGCATGATTTTGCCGCCACGCAGGGCCCTCCAGAGTCGGGTCAACCCTGCCCCCGCGCAGCGGAGGCACCCGGTACCGGCGCGTCAGCGCGCCGGCTTGTAGGCGCGCTTTTTCACGTCGCGGGGCACGAAGACCTTTCCGGCATTGCCGGCGTTGGCGGGACGCGGAGCGCTGGAGCGCGGCGCGCCCTGGCCTTCGAAGTCACCCCGGGGGGCAGGGCGGGCGCCATGGCCGCTGGCCGGGCGCTTCTCCCAGGGGGCGCCACCTGCGCGTCGGTCGTCGCTACGGAAAGCGCCCTGGCGATCATCACCACGAAAACCGCCTTGGCGGTCATCGCCGCGGAAACCCCCTTGGAAGGCGCTCTGGCGCTCACCCTGGAAGCCGCCACCGCGGCGGTCATCGCGCCGCTCGCCACCGGCGTCACCAAAGCCGGTCTTGCGGCCATAGCCCTCGCGGTCGCCACCGAAGCCACCACCGCCAAAACCACCGCTGCGCTTGGCGCCGAAGCTACTTCCGCGGCTGGGGCCGCCACGGCCCTTGCCGCCGAAGGCACCAGGCTGCGGTGAGCGCGGCGTGCGCTCGGTGGGCTCGAGGCCAGCGATGACCTCGGGCTTGAACGGCTGCTTGGTGAAGCCCTCGATGTCGAAAATCTTGAAACGGTCCCGGAACTCGGCGAAGGTCACGGCCAGGCCGTCGCGACCGGCACGGCCGGTGCGGCCGATACGGTGGGTGTAGTCCTCGCTCTTCATCGGCAGGCCGAAGTTGAACACGTGGGTGATGGTGGGCACGTCGATGCCCCGCGCCGCCACGTCGGTAGCCACCAGGATTTGCACTTGGCCGTTGCGCAGTGCCATCAGGCGGCGATTACGAAGGCCTTGGCTCAGGGCGCCGTGCAGGGCGACGGCGGAAAAGCCCGCCTGCTGCAGGTCGCCTGCGAGGCCGTCGCACTCAATCTGCGTACTGGCGAAGACGATGGCCTGATCGATGG
>JAURKV010000205.1 GCA_030831585.1 Ramlibacter sp.
AGGGAGCGGGAACCCCGCGGGTGCGCCACCTCGCGAAGCACATCGGCCTCGCTGCGATCGGGCAGCAGGTCCAGCAAAAACGTGGCCTGTCCCTCGCGTGCGATCGCCTCGCGCAGGTCGGCCGAAAAGGCGTAAACCAGACTGCCCTCGATACCGTTGGTAGTGGCGACAAACTCGCCCTTGCGTCGCTGGTCGCCCAATGTCATGGCCACCGACTTGAATGGCTGGCCGGCAAATCGCTCGGAGAACAAGGGCGTCCATCCGCCCGTCACATCAAAGCCGCAGTTGGACGGCTGCAGCGGCTGAACCGCCACCCCCGCCGCTTGCAGCAGCGGCACCCAGGCGCCGTCCGAGCCCAGGCGCGCCCAGCTGCCGCCGCCCAGGGCCAGCACCTGCACCGCGCTGTCCACGCTGCGCGGGCCTGCAGGCGTGTCAAAACTCAGGTGGCCGGCATCGTCCCAGCCCCGCCACCGGTGGCGCATGTGAAACTGCACGCCGCTTGCACGCAGCCGGTGCAGCCAGGCGCGCAGCAAGGGCGCGGCCTTCATGTCCACCGGAAAGACGCGGCCGGAAGTGCCAACGAAGGTGGGCACGCCCAGGGCCTCGGCCCAGGCGCGCAGGGCCTCGGGGGTGAAGGCGCGCACCGCGGCCTCCAGCGCAGGCGCCTTGGGACGCAGCCGCGTGACAAAGCGCTCGAGCGGCTCGGAGTGGGTGAGGTTCAGGCCGCCACGGCCTGCCAGCAGAAACTTGCGCCCGACCGAGGGCATGGCGTCATAGACATGAACGGACACGCCGTCCTGGGCCAGGGCTTCGGCCGCCATCAGCCCCGCCGGACCGGCGCCGATCACGGCGGCCTGCTGCCCCGGGGCCGTGCCGCCTGCGCCCATGCTTCCCGCGGCCTCGATTTGAATGTCCACACCTGTCCCCGGTCAAAGCGGGGAGTATGGACGATGCGGTGGGGTCGGTGCGGTACAGACGTCGCTACAGACGTCGCGACAGGCGGGCCGCTCAAAGCGGACCGCGGCCGTCACAGGCCTTGCTGGAAGACGCGAAAGCGGTTCACTCGTGCAGGCGCCGCAGCGGCAGCGGGCCGGGGCAGGCGGTCGATGCCCGATTGCATCAGCGCCTCCATGCGGTCGGAAGCCGAGGGGTGGGTGGAGAACAGTAAGGCCGCGCGCGGGTCTTCTCCCTTGAATCGCTGCAGGGCCTCGAGCACACCCAACACCGCTGCCGGGTCGTAGCCTGCACGGGCCATGTACTCGGTCCCCAGGCGGTCAGATTCGAACTCGGCGCCCTTGTCCAGGCCGCGAGCGTAAATCTGGCCACTGGCCTGGGCCAACTTGGCCGTGTCGTTGTCTTGGGAGACAGCCTGCAGGCCCTTGGCCGCTTGATCGGCGAGGCGCTGGCGCAATACCACCTGGTAGTGGTGGCGGCGACTCACATGGGCCACCTCATGGGCCAGCACAAAGGCCAGTTCGTCCTCGCTTGAGAGAAGCTTCAGCAGCCCCGAAGACACAAGTATGTAACCACCAGGCATGGCAAAGGCATTGACCGCGTCCGAGCGAACGATGCCAAAGCGCCACTTGTAATTGGCACCGCTGAACTGGGCGACCGATTGGCCCACCAGGTTGAGGTACCGCTGCAATTCGGGAGCTGGCAGCAGCGGTGCCGCGCCCAGCACCTGGGCGGCAGCCGCCTTGCCAACCTTCTCCTCGTCGCTTTGCGCGGATGCGCCCAGGGCCGCAGCACCCAGGACCAGCGCCAGTGCGGCGCGCGCGATTCGACTACCAGTCATCGTCACCCTTCTTCCTGGCATTGCCCGCAGGCGCCGCAGCGCCCCCGGCGCTATGACCGCCGCTGTTGCCACCACCCGCCGGTGCAGCCGCCGCCACCGCGCGCGGCGCGGTCAGGGTGGCGATATTCCCGACCGGTTGCACTCCGCCCTGGGCGCGGAAGGCGGCCACGCCGCTGGCATCGAGCGCCAAAGATTCGAGGCGTGTGGCCTCGTCGTAGTTGGGCGTACCTTCGAGCAGGTCCTTGGCCGAGAGGCCGCGGGCCGCCGAGGTGGCCACGATGTTGCCGGTCCCCATGCGGCCGGTGTCAATGGACACCGGACCCGCAGCGCCAGCAAAGCTCACCGAAGACACCTTGAGCCAGCCGGTCTTGCCGCCGGCGTCGACCTCGACCCAAAACCCCTGGCGCTTGAGAAGCTTGAGCGGGGTGGCAGCCTTGAGCTTGGCACCCTGTGCTGCGCCATCGGGCTTGTCGAACAGAGCGACATCTTCCCGCAGGGTCTGCGCGCCGACAGGGGTGGAAACGAGGCCCGCCATCGCGGCACACAGCACTGCTGCCGGGAGCACGCGTGTGAGCCATGTGGTGGCCCGCTTGGCAAGCCGCGTCGGCGGGGAGATCGAGGGAGTCCGCTTCATCAGTTGATCTCGCTTGGGCGAGCAGATTGCCCGGAATAGGGAGAAAGGGGCTGATAGGCCGGTGGCAGATCCGCCGACTGATCCGGCGCGCCAGACGGCGTATGGGGCGGCACGCTTCGCACCACGCAGTCCGGCCGCTGCATGTGGAGCCGGACAGTGACGGTGAGTTGGTCCCCCTCAGAGCGGGCCTCGACCACGCTCACGCCGGTCAGAGTGGCATCGAGGCGCGTATCAGGAGTCGGGGTGTACTGGCACAGCCAGCGGGCTGCATTGAAACTGGCCCGCGAAGCCAGGAAGCTCTGCAGCGGCGCAAGTGGGTCACGAATCGGCCCCCTGGCGCGGGCAAATACGAAGCCGTCCACCACCGCCACCGAGCCAGGGGCAAGGGTGGCGGGAATGGCCGGCTGCGCGCGGGCCATGGACGGTAGGAAAGCCAGTGCCCCTGTGAGCACAACACCCGGCCAGACGCTCGGTATGAACCTCGTCACGCCCCGCCGCGACAGCCGACCGTGCCGACCATGCCCATTCGGCAGGCCTGCACGGGAGGGGTGTCGCGGCATGGGAATCAGAAGTCCCGGGTCGTGGCGCCCTGGCCCGAGTACGGGTTGCCGGTACGCGGCTGGGTTGCGTTGCGCGTCGGCTCGGGCGTGGTGGCGCCGCCAGGACGTTGCACCTGGGCCGGCGCCTGGCTGGGTGCAGGCTGCGCCTGCGCGCGAGCGGCCGCGGGCGGCACCCCCTGCTCGATGGCGGCAGAGGTTTCATTGCGAGCACGCATCTGCGCGGCACCTGCGGCGGCGGTGGCCTTCCACTGCACCACCACGCCAACCACGGGGCCATTGTTCGCCGGGTGCCGGGCTTCCCATGAGTGCGCTTGCTGGATGCCGGAGATGGGCAATTTGGCAGCGACCGCGGTGATACGCTGGTAGGCCGAGTCGTCGTTGGTGTAGGCGCCGTCCAAGTCGCCGAAGCTCTTGGACTCGTCGACCTGCTTCACGTCCTCGGCCATGGCCACAGATTCGCCGAGGAACTGCCTGATCTGGCCATCGGCCAGGGTGCGGGCGACCCGGTAAGCACCCTGCACATCCTGCGAATTGGTGCTGCGCGGAGCGGCTTGGGCAAACGCCAGCAAGACGTACTGACCGCTCTCGTCGCGAGTCAGCTTGGCACCCACGGTAGTCAAAAGGGTTGCAGTAGGCAGCTCGACCTGGCGGCCGATCGGCACCCCAGGGCCGCCCTTGGGGATCAGGGTGAAGTCGTTCGAAGCCATAGCGTCGGCGAGTTGATGGGTCAGCTCGGTCGAAATGGCAACCACCGCCACCTCCCCGCGTTCATTGCCCTTGGTCTGCTCAAACGCCATCAGGGACTGCAGACCGGTACATCGCGCACGCGCGGTCACCCGAACGGTCTGCTGCATCGACTGCGTGCTCAGAACAGCCTTGACACTCTGCTGGTCGATCGGCTTGTTCGGATCAAGCCCTCGCTTCAGCATTTCGTCGCCGAACTTGTTGTTGACGATTTTTTCAGCATAGAGTGCAGCCGTCTTGAGCATGGGCGACTCGCTGGCACGCGCCTTGTTGTTCAGCGCTTGAGCAATGCGCAATGCGCCCTCAGCCGCCAAACCCTGGCGGCGCAGGCGCTCGGCGTCCTGGCGGGTGCGCTCGGAGCTGGGGGCCGAGTACTCAGAGGTGATCTCGTTGCTGATCTCGGCAGCCTGGAAACGGACACACTCGCTCTTGGCCTGCATCATGGCCTTGGTGAACGCGTTGTTTCGGGCAGCCACCCAGCGTGGATCGGTCGGCGGAACAGGAATGGAGGCGGTGCCTGAGACAAGGTAATAGGAGCGACCGTCCCTGAGCGTGCCCTGGCCCAGCGCGAGGCCGTCCGGGTGGTTGCGCAGCCAGGCGGTGATGCGGCTCTGGATGCTCTCCGAGCCCGAGATCGTATTGGCCACCACCGGCGGCTTGAACTCGGGCTCCAGGGCCTGAGCCTGCTGCGCGTCCTGGGCATGACCCAGGGGTGCCAGCGCGGCGACGAGGGCCAGGCCCAGGGCCGCAGTGCGGGCGATCGGGAGAGAGTGGCTTTTCTTCATGGGGCTTTTCCTTCGCACATGTCTCGGGGGAATGAATTCGAATTGCAAACCGTGGTCACGATAGCGCATATACGTATTGTCACCAGTCGTCGTCCTTGCCGGCCGGCTTGCCGCCGGCGGCGGGGGTGGCAGGGGTGCCTTCTGTGCCAGGCAAACGCACCTGGGCGGCCACGACCAGTGAGGCCGCTGCGTCATCGGGTACCACACGGGCCAGCAGCGTGCCGGGCTTGGCGCCATCGGGGACCCGGCCTGCCACTACCCGAGCGTTGGCGGTGCGGTCTGTCACTGCCGTGACCTCGGCGCGAGCGACCTCGGTCTCCTCCTGCCCCAGCGACTCGCGGGTGTAGGGGTCCACAAGGGCCTTGCCCAGGGTGACGATGCGATACACACGGCCCACTTGCACCGTCTCACCGCCTTGGTTGAGCGTGAGCTGCTCACCGCTAGCAGCCACTACCGCCAGCGGGTAGATCGCAGTGTTGATCAATTGCCCCAGGTCGGCTCCCACCTCAGCGGCCAACTGGGTGAGGGTCATGCTCGCTGGCAGACGGCCCGGGTGCACATAACTGTGAGCAAACTTGATCTGCCCTGTTGCCACGTCAAGCACTCGAAGGTCAACACCAATCTCGGCGAGCAGGCGGGTGACGGTGCGGCCGGTCACGCGACGCTCGGTCTGTTCCTGCACATCGAAAGCCTTCACATGGGCCAGAACCAGGTAGTCGGCCCCGACACGCATGCCAATCTTCACCGTCTCGGCTATCGGGGCGTATTTGGTATGCACGCGTGCCAGTTCGCGCCCGCTGGTGTCGGTAAAGCGCCGATCAATCATCGCGAACTTGCGCGATTGGGTGAGGTAGGCCTCCGTGGCAGCCGAGACGCCCTCGGCGAATTCGCGCGCGCCGGTGCGATTGGCCAGGCTCTGGGCGACTGCCATCGGCGCCAGCGCGAGCTTCATGCGTTTAAGCTGCTCGGATTGCTTGTAGGTGGGAATCACCGCGCGAATCCGCACAAAGGCACGACCCGAAGCAGCGGTGGTGCCGGACTCCAGCACGGTGTAGCTTTTCACGACACCGCGTGTAGCTTTTTCCACCTTCTGCCGGAAGTCCTCCGTCAATTGGGTGCTGCCGTTGCGGGTGCTCTCCGAAATGGTCAGGGAGACCGAACTCGATAGTCGCTGGCCGGTGACCTGGCCAATGGCTGTCTCAAGGGCGTCCAGCAGGGCCTCACCGGGGTCACCGCCGTTTCCGGTGGTGGTGACCTCGCGGTAGACGATTTGCCCCTGCGCGCTGATCGAGCCAAGCAGAGCTGTCACAACCAGGGCGCGAATAAGCAGTTGTATCCATCGGGTCATTGATTCACCCCAAAAAAATAGCCAACCACCCACCAAAGGAGCGCCACGACCGCCACCGCCAGCAAGATGGCGGCGCGCACCGCGATCTTAAGCAGTTGCGGCGCGACCCGGATCACCGCCCCGCCGACCACCAGGGTCAGGGCCAGTTGGATCCAGGGGATGGCCTCCATGTCACCAGTCATCTCATGTTGAACTGGTTGACCACCACATCGGCGGCAGCGCGCGCGGCGGCCGCCAGTGCGTTGCGGCCGGCATCGATGTTCTTCTCTCCCCGACCGGCAATGTTTCGGTTGGCCGAGCCTACGCTGCGGCCGAAGCGGCCGCTGATGTCAAAGGCCTGCAGGTTCATGTTGCCGCTAGCGACCAACAGGCCCGTGTTCGGGTCAGGTCGGTAGCTGTCCACCTCAATCGACGCGATGACGATCTTGGTCACCTGGCACTCGCGCAGCTTACGGAAGATGTCATTGCGGGCGGCTGCCGGCAGCTGGCCGTCTTCGGAGTCGGCGTATTGGCGGGAGAAGGGGCCACTGTCGGGCACGCCGCAGTTGGTAACCAGCTCCTCCCAGGGAATGGTGGCAAAGCGCGCATTGGTCAGTGCCTCGCCTACCCGGTTTTGCAGGTCGGCGATGTTCGGCCATGCGACATATTTGATGCGATCACGCTTGACCTCCTGCGAGCCACCGGTGACGGTGCGGGAGGACTGGGTCACCGACACAGCGTCGGCAGAGGACTCGGCCGAACCGGCGCGGTTGCTGGCGGCAGCATCAGCGCTCGCCGAGGAGCCGCTGGTACCCACAGTGGACTCGGCGCGACGGGTCACCTTGACATCGAACGCGGTCTGGCTGTCGGCCACGCGGGCCATGACCAGGAAGGCAATGTCATCCTGCGACGAAACCCTGGCCGGTCCGCTGCCTGGGGCCTGGGCCAGCCTGCGCAGACGGTCGTCTACCAGGTTCTCGGCCACCGTGGCTTTAATGGCGATCGTGCAGGTGCCACGCGGGCCGGGATCGCACCGCTTATCGACGACGGTGACCTCGGTCATGACGTCGTCGAGCGCGTCAAGAAAAGCGCGCTCATTGGCAGTGATGTTGGACAGCTTGGCGCCCGACAGGGTGGCCAGGTAGTTGCGCCAGGCCGAAGCCTTGGCCTTTTTCAGCGTCTCGGCTTCGCCGGTGTCACTGGCCTGGCCGCGCACGAACTTTTGCTGGGCGAAGGCGGCGCCAACCGGCATGGCGAGAACCGCAAAGGCCAGCGCGGGGAGGACCGCGCGACCCACAGAGCGGCGCAGGGCCATGACTGCACGTGAAGCGAGGGGGTGGGAGGTGTGGTTCATCTTGTCTTGGCAATCATTTCAAGGAAACGGGGGATGGCAGGCGCCACCGCATCGAGCTTGACGTCGACCTTAGCCAACATCTGCGCGTCGCGCCTGGCCAGGCCTTGGAGCAGCTGGGTCAGGGTGCGGGTCACCAGGCGGTCGAAGAACACCAGATCACGCTCGGGCGTGTCATCCGACTTGGAGTTGTAGGGAATCTTGTCGTCGTGCGGGTCGGCCGCGGCAAAGGTTTGCAGCACCGGCTTGGACGGGTCGAAGGCGTTGAAGACCCGGAAGTTCAGCACCACCTGCCGGCGCAAGATGGTGATCCCCATCTGTCGGCTGGGAATGATCTCCTTGGAGATATCGCGCAAGATGACCTCAAAGCGTAGATCGGCGTCGGGAATCTGGGCAATGTCCTGGGCCATGTTGACCCCCGCAAACTTCACTGCATAGCGCTTGGCCAAGGCGTCGTTCTCGCGGAAAGGCAGCATCGGCATGTTGAGGGAATCACAAATCGTCGAGCTGGCAGAAAAGCCCAGCAGGTCCCCGCCCAGCTGGTTTTCTATGCCCAGGGCGGCGAGCTTGGGTTGTGCCTCCCTGTGCACCTCGGCCCGCGTGAGCTGGGCAAAGAAGTTGACAGCGAAGCCCTGGCCGGGCTTGTTAAAGCGTCCGAGGAAGTGGGTGAAGGCGCGGGTGTATTGCTGGTAGGCCTCGTCCATCCGCGCGATGGCCTGGCCTCGTACATCACTCATCCCCTGCAGTGGCCACTCGGCACGGAGCATGAAGGGGAACGACGAGACCATGCGCCAGGAACTGCTCGGGTCGTAGGTCAGCACCAGGCCGACGCCGGCCATGAAGATGAACAGCGTATTGGCGTTGTCGCCATCTTTCTCGACGCGCGCACCGATGTAGGTCTCATAGTCGTGGGCAAAACCCAGCAGCAGATCCTGGCCGAACTCCACCTCGTTTTTGAACTGTAGGCTGTTGCCTGCCAAAGGACGCAGTTGGGGCAGCAGCAGGTCACGCACGCCGTCGAAGGCCGACACATCGGTCAGTTCACGCCCGCCACGGGTGCGGGCCACCCAGGCGCGGGTGAGACTGAATCGATCCTGTGATTTGGATCGACTGTCCGACGCCGGCTGCATGGCCGATCCGTTCAGACCGAAACCAGCCCACACCGGCGGCCTGCGCCGAGGCTGGGCACACACCGACCCGGCCGTGAGCAGTCCGGCGGCTGCAGCCGCACCGGAGGCGACCAGCGCGCGGCGAGTCGCCGAAGGGCGCGCAGGCTCGATCGGCGCAGAGCCAGGCTCTGGCGAGTCAGTCATCTTTGTAGCCACCTATCTTGCGTCCCACTTCGGCGGCCACTTTGCCTTTATCGACCGACGGGACGTCTCGGGCACGCATCGCCTGCTCCCATTTGGTGGCGATCACACAGCTTTGAATCAGGCCGTCATAGGCGGTGCGGTAGGCCTCCTGGGGGGCGGCCATCCGCACGAAATCACCGAAAGCGGCTGCGGACTCTTGAATCAGGCCACTCATCGCGGAAAACAACATGCCTTGCGCGTTGAGTCTCAGCTCCTGGGCCTCGGCCAACATCTGCCGCTGCTCGGGGTCGAGCTGACCGACTTTGGCGAACATGCGCAGCTGATTCACCTGGGCATCGGGGTGCATGTATACGTAGGTCTGCCGCTCGCCCTGCTGGCTCGACTTGAGTGAGTCGAGGCTGGCCAATTGGCCGGCGAGCTGGTTACCACCCTGGGAACGGGTAATGAGCTGATTGCCAATCTCGATCGCCTTGTAGTTGACGGCGGCTATTTCCTGATACGTCTTTCCCAAGGCGGTGCGCGGAAAGCGCTGGGCGTACGCGCGCTGGGCAGCCTCAATCTGCTGCTGAAGCTGGCCATTGCCCTCCCAGGCCCTGCGATTGGGCAGGTTGGGCTCGGCCACGAGCAAGTCGCGGATGGTCGCGTTGCGCACGGACCCGTAGTTTTGCGGGTCAAACTCCATCCTGATGCCACCAGCCGCGCTGTTCCGGTACTGATCTTCCAGGCTGCTGGCCGCCTGAAGCGCGCCCAGAGCTTCGTTCAGGTTTTTGGGCGCCATTTCGCCGAAGCCAAAGACCCTGGCGCGAAACACCTGAGCCGTGTAATGCTGTCGGCCCACCATGCGACGAACCCACTCGATGCCCCTGCTCGGGGTCGCTGAAAGGTTGGGCGCCTGCAGGTGCAAGAAGACCATGGCCATGCCGGCGTCGCCCGCCTCCTGACCATCGTTAGAACGAGTCATCTGGATCAGGGCAGCCAGGGTATCGGGCTCGGGAAAAGCCAGAAAGCTGTCGTAGAGGGCGCGCACCCTCTTGGTCTCAAACGAGGCC
>JAURKV010000206.1 GCA_030831585.1 Ramlibacter sp.
CGCCTCGTTCAAGGCGTCCTTGAGTGTGCGGCTGCCCAGTTCCACCGGCACCACCGTCGCGCCCAGCAGCTTCATGCGGTAGACGTTGGGGCTCTGGCGCTTGACGTCCTCCGAGCCCATGTACACCACGCACTCCAGGCCGTATCGGGCGCAAATGGAGGCGGTGGCCACGCCGTGCTGGCCAGCGCCGGTTTCGGCGATGACGCGCGGCTTGCCCATGCGCTTGGCGAGCATGGCCTGGCCGATCACGTTGTTGATCTTGTGCGCGCCGGTGTGATTGAGGTCCTCGCGCTTCAAGTAAATCTGAGCACCGCCCATCTCGCGGCTCATGCGGGCCGCGTGGTAAATGGGGGAGGGCCGGCCGACGAAGTGCTTGAGCTCGTAGGCGAATTCGGCCAGGAATTCGGGGTCGTTCTGGTAGCGGGCGTAGGCGTCCCGCAGTTCGGCGATGGCGTGGGTCAGCGTCTCGCTGACGAAGCTGCCGCCATAGGGGCCGAAGTGCCCGGCGGCGTTGGGTTGTGCGTAGTCGATCATGGCTTGTCCTGCGTTTTGGGCCTTGTACCTTGTACCTTGGGCCTTGTACCTTGTACCTTGGGCCGTTCAGCCTTTCGGTCGTGGGCCCCGCCTGCAATTGAATTTGCGAATGACCCGGGTCCGGCAGGCCTGCTGCGGAGGGCGGCCGCGGGGCCTCAGTCGGGTCTGTTCGCCAGGTGGGTGTCGGCCGCACGCACGGCGGCCACGAATTGGGCGATCTTCACGGCGTCCTTGATGCCTTTGGCACTCTCGACACCGGAGCTCACGTCAACGGCCAGCGTTTTCGCGCGCGGCCGCACCTGGGCGATGCCATCGCCCACGTTTGCAGGTGTCAACCCACCAGACAAGACGAGGTGAGCGTTGACGTTTATTGGAATGCGTGACCAATCGAATGCCTTGCCGGCGCCGCCGAACCCGTCGACATGTGCGTCGAGCAGGATGGCCTGAGCCGAAGAATAGTCCTGGGCGAATGCTAGCAAATCGAAGCCGGCCCCCGGATCAAGGGGGATTCGCGCTGCCCGCAGGAAGGGTCGGCCCGCCGCTGCTTCTAGGCACTGGGCCGGTGACTCGTCGCCGTGGAACTGCAGCAGGGCCTGGGGCATGTGGGCGAGGTCGGCCGCCACCGCCGCAGGCGATTCGTTCACGTACAGCAGCACCGGGGTCACGAAAGGCGGCAGCCGCCGGGCAAGTTCAGCGGCTTGTTCGATGCTCACATGGCGCGGGCTCTGGGGGTAGCGCACGAAACCCACCGCATCGGCACCGGCTTCGACCGCGGCGTCCACGTCTTGGGCGCGGGTCAATCCGCAAATTTTGATGCGGGTGCGGGTGAGGTTGCGGGTGAAGTTGCCTTGGAGGTCAGGCGGCGCATGCAGCGGGTGGGCCGGGGCGGTCATGGCAACCAATCATACGCAGGGGTGCGATCGGGCAGGCCCCAGGCGGGCTCGTAGACCGGCCCGAGGAAATACAGGCCGTCGGGCGCGAAGGTCGGCGCGGCAGCGTCGCGGCTGCGTGCCGCCAGCACCGTGTCCATCCACTCGGGCGCTTGCAGGCCCTGGCCAACCTGCACCATGCAGCCCATGATGTTGCGGATCATGTGGTGCAAAAAGGCGTTGGCCTCGAACTCGAAGCGCCAATAGGCGCCGCGGCGTTCGATCGTGATGCGCCGCATCGTTTTGACCGGCGAGCGCGCCTGGCAGCCCGAGGCGCGAAAGGAGCTGAAGTCATGCTCCCCCAGCAGCCGGTCGGCGGCCTGGCGCATCGGCTCGGCCTGCATGGGGCGGAAGACCCAGCCCGCTCGGTGCGCGTCCACACTTGGGCGAACCGGTGACTCAAGCAGCACATAGGCGTAGCGCCGGGCAAGGGCGCTGGCCCGGCTGTGAAAGCGCTCGGACACCGGGTGCGCCCACTGCACCGCGATGTCGGGGGGTAAAAAGGCGTTGGTGCCGCGCACCCAAGAAAAGGCTTCACGTGCCAGGGGCGTGTCGAAATGCACCACCTGCATGAGGCCGTGCACCCCGGCGTCGGTGCGGCCGGCGCAGATGGTGGCCACGGGCTGCGCCGCGAACTGCGAAAGGGCGGCCTCGAGTTTGTCCTGGACGGTATTGCCGGAGGGCTGGCTTTGCCAGCCCTGGTAGGCGTGGCCGCTGTAGCTCACGCCCAGGGCCCAGCGTTGAAAGGGAGGCACCCCACCAGGCGCAACTGCGGCATCGCTGGACGCCAGGCCTTGTACGTCGCCTGCAGTGCCTGCCATGGCGTTGGCGCCAGCGCCCTCGGCTGGCCGCATCAGCCCAACTCGGTCAGCAGGCGCTCGGCGCGCGCGCGCAAGTCGCCGCTGGCCTGGGCCCGCACTTCTTCCGCGAGGCTGCGGGCGCCCTCGGTGTCGCCGATGCTGAGGAACTCTTCAGCGAGGGCGAGCTTGGTGGCCAGCGGGTCGGCAGCAGCGCCCGCGTCACCGGCAGGCTTGTCGAGGTCGAGTGACAGGCCGGCCAGGTCGAAGTCCATCGCCGCGCCGGGCGGGGTGGGGCTGGCGCGGTAGTTGTCGGCGCGCGGCCCGAGGTCGTCCTCGAACAAGGCGTCGATCTCCGGGTCGTGGGCCGGCGCAGCCGACCTTGCCGCATCGGGGGCCGGCGTGGGCATGCGAAAGCCCTTGATGTCCAGGTCCAGCCCGGCGGGCACGTCAGCCCTGCGGTCCAGCCCCGTAGCCCCTGCGCTCGGCGGGCTGGGGTCGTAGGAGGGTGCGCTGGCAAATGCCCCTCCCCCAAAGGGTTCGTCCAGGCCGGTCGCGTCGGGACCGGCGTCCCTGGCGCCGGCGCTGAACAGGGGATGGCCGATCGGTGCCAGGCTGGCGCCAAGCTCCACGACCCGGGCCCACTCCGGACCCTGGGCGCCTGTCAGCGTCCGGGCGCGGCGGGCGAGCGGTTCAAACGCTTCCCAGTCGAAGCGGCGGGCAAACACTTCCAGCAGCTTGACGATGACCGGTAGCCGGTCGGGTGTGGCTTGCAGGGCCTCCTGCAGGACCTCTTCGGCCTGCAGGTCGCGGCCGTAGGCCAGGTAGACATCGGCCTCGGCCAGAGGATCTGCTTCCGCCTGGGTGTCCGAGCCGCTCGCGCTGTAGCTGGAGATCGCTCTTTCCGCGCCACGTGCCAGGCCCGCGCCGTCGCCGGCTTCGCCGCTTGCTTGGGCCCCGGTCCGTGCGGGCGTCGGGGCCGGAGTGGGGGCCGCCGATCCGACCGGCTTGCGCCGGCTCCACCAGAACAAGCCGCCGATCGCGGCCAGACCCGCCGCGATGGCGGCCCCGATGGCCAGTGTCCAGGGCTGGTTGACCCGGTCTCCAAGCGCCGCCAGCAGGCGGTCGGCCAAACTGGGGCGAGCGTTTGCGGCGCCCGAGGCGACCTTGGCCGGTGTGGAGGCTGGCGCTAGGGCAGATGATGCGGCGGCCGCCGGCGCAGCGCTGGCAGCTTCGGCGGGCGCGGATGCTGCCACGGAAGCTGCGGCAACGGGGGTGGATGCCGCAGGGGAAGAGGCCGCCGAAGCAGGGCCTGCCGGCAGGTTCAGGGCTACACCGGCTGCAGATGCTGCTGAGCCGGCCGGGCGGGCACCGGCGACGCCAGCGTTTAGGCGGTTGAGCTCTGCGATGTTGCGTTCGAGCTCGGACTGGCGTTGACTGGCCTCTTGCTCTGCGCGCTGCCTGGCGATGCGGTCTTCATTGCCCGCGCGCTGGGCATCCGCGCTGCTGGCTTTGCTCGCTGCGGCCGCGGCGGCGCTTGCTGTAGCCTGGCCCTGCACTGCCCCCTTGGACAGGGTGAGACGATCGGGCGTGGCGTCAGCCGGGCGGCGGCCCTTTTCTTCCACTCGCGCCTCCACCCGACCCGTCGCGCGCCGGCTAGCGGCCGGTCCGGTGTCGGTCGGTCCGGCGCCTGGCGCAGCGCCCTCGGGACGGGCCGCGGTGGCCTCTGCCAGTCGGCGGCGGAACTCGTTGAAATCCTGGCTCTGGGCGATGACGGTACGCCGCGCCTCCTGCGCTTCTACCGTGGCTGCGGTTTCGGCGGCAGGCATCTCCAGCACCGCACCGGCCTTGAGCCGGTTCATGTTGTTTCCGACAAAGGCGTCGGGGTTTGCGCGCAGCAGCGCAACCAGCATTTGCTCGAGCGACACGCTGGCGGGCTTGCCGACGGCGACCAGGCGGCCGGCGGTGTCGCCGGGTTTGACGGTGACTCGGGTTGTAGCGGGCGCGCTGGCCGCTTGCGTCGGAACGGGGGCAGAAGCAGCCGGCGTAGACGCAGGTGGTGCTGCCGATGCGGCAGCGGACGGGCCCGTGGTAGCCCCAGGGGCCACGGTGGACTCGCCGGGGGCCAGCCCGGCGGCTTGCGGCAGCGGCGGCAACAGAGCTGGCACAGCCGATACGGGGGGCGTGGGTGTGCCGGGTGTGGTGGACGCCTCGGCACGGTTGGCAGGCGGGTCGAAGAGGAGGGTGTAGTCGCGGACGATGCGGCCAGCGCTCCAACTTGCCTCCAGCAGCAGGTCAATCACCGGCTCGTTGATGACCCGGTCGCTCGACAGCCGGATGATGAAGCGGCCGTTGGCCAGGCGCTCGGCGCTGACTCGAAGTTCTGCCAAGGCCGGGTGCCGCTCAATGCCGGCGGCTCGGAAGGCCTCAGGCGCGGCAGGGGCCGCGCGCAGGCTGGCGGCCTCTTCGGGGGTGATCTGTGTGACCTCGACCTCGGCCCGCAGTGGCTCTCCGAGGGAGGATTGCACGCTGATCCGACCCAGGGCCAGGGCAAAGACGTTCGTGAGGGGCAGCAGCAGGGCCACCGCAGCGGCGACCGGCAAGAGTCTCATGGTAGGGAGGACAGCGTCAGAAGAGAGGGATCCGATCGACCATAACAGCAAGCCCAGGGAGTGACAAGCGGCGCCCGCGCGGTGTGAGCCGCTGCGGTCGCGCTCGCGCTTCAGGCCTCCAGCAGGATGCGCAGCATGCGGCGCAACGGCTCAGCAGCACCCCAGAGCAACTGGTCGCCGATGGTGAAGGCGCCGACGTACTCGGGACCCATGGCCATCTTGCGCAGGCGTCCCACCGGGATACCCAGCGTGCCGGTGACCGCCACCGGGGTCAGGCCGGCCATTGTGGCCTCGCGGGTGTTGGGGATGACCTTCACCCAGTGGTTGTCGGCGGCGATCATCGCCTCGATATCGGCCAGGGGCACGTCCCTCTTGAGCTTGAAGGTCAGGGCCTGGCTGTGGCAGCGCATGGCACCGATGCGCACGCAAAAGCCGTCCACCGGCACGGCGGGCGTGCCAAAGCCAGCGCCTTGGCCCAGGATCTTGTTGGTCTCTGCGCCGCCCTTCCACTCCTCGCGCGACGTCCCGTCGCCGAGATCCTTGTCGATCCAGGGAATGAGGGAGCCGCCCAGGGGCACGCCGAAGTTGGCGGTCTCTTCGCCGGTCAGGGCCTTTTGGCGGCCCAGCACCTTGCGGTCAATCTCGAGGATGGCCGACTTGGGGTCGTCCAGTAGGGACTTCACTTCGGCGTTGATCGTGCCGAATTGCGTCAGCAGTTCACGCATGTGTTGTGCGCCGCCGCCCGAGGCCGCCTGGTAGGTCATGGAGGACATCCACTCCACCAGACCCGCCTTGTACAGCGCGCCCACGCCCATGAGCATGCAACTCACGGTGCAGTTGCCGCCGATCCAGTTGCGGCCGCCATGGGCCAGTGCCTTTTTGATCACGGGCAGGTTGACCGGGTCTAGCACGATGACCGCGTCGTCCTTCATGCGCAGTGTGGAGGCGGCGTCGATCCAGTGGCCGTTCCAGCCGGCGGCGCGTAGCTTGGGAAAGACTTCGGTGGTGTAGTCACCGCCCTGGGCGGTGAGGACGATGTCGCATTTCTTCAGGGCATCGATGTCGAAGGCGTCCTTCAGGGTGGTTTCGTTCTTGGCCATCGACGGGGCCTTGCCGCCGGCGTTGGAGGTGGAGAAGAACGCCGGCTCGATGTGGGCGAAGTCGCCCTCGGCCTGCATGCGGTCCATCAGGACCGAGCCGACCATGCCGCGCCAGCCTACGAGGCCAACCAATTTGCTCATTTCATCGCCCTTTCAAGTTTTCAAACAGTGCCACGATCGACTGTCTGCCCGGCTCGTCTGGCCGGGAGGGCGCACGACGAACCAGAGCCGTTCAGCCCTTAATGGTCGTGGTTTTGGTAGTGGTCGCGCGCGCGCCTGCAACGGCCTGGGCGGCGGCTGCGGGGTTCGAGGGGAACGGACGGGCGGCGAGCATGGGAGAAATTGTAGCGGAAGGGCACAGGTGCTCCGGCGCTGCGGGCCAGTTTGCATTGCAATTGCGCTACATTCGGCCGATGAACATCAGGCCTATCAAAAGCGCCAGCCTGCCGTCCGTTCGGGTCGACCCCCAGCTACGACGAGAGCTCGAGTCCCTCTTGCAGGAAGGGGAGACCTTGTCGGAGTTCGTCGAAGACTCGGTCCGCCAGGCGCTGGCGCGCCGGAGCCAGCAAGCCGAATTCATCCGCCGTGGTGTGGCCTCACTGGCCGCTGCCCGGCAGGGTGAGAGTCTGATCGATGCCGACGCCGTACTGGAAAAGCTGCAGCAGCGGTTGGTGTCGGCTAAGAGCCAGCCTAGTACCGACGCTGCATGAGTCGCTACCGGGTCCGTATGACCCGCGCCGCCGAAGAAGACCTGCTGCGCCTCTACGACCACCTGATCGAACGCGAGTTGGCGCAAGGTGGTGATCTATCGCTGGCAGAGCGCGCCATCAGTGCTATTCGTGATGCCCTGCAGGTCCTTGCAACCACGCCCTACACCTGCCGCAAGGCGAGCACCAGTCCCTTTCTTCGGGAACTGGTGATCTCGTTCGGCGCGACGGGCTATGTCGCCCTGTTCGAAATCGTCGACGCGCATAGTGTGGTGATCGCTGCGGTCAGACACCAGCGCGAGGATGACTACCACTGAGCTGCACGCCCATGCAAGACGCGCCCGAAGGCGCGTCTTGCATGGGCTGTTTGAGGCAATCAGCCCAGCGCCTTGACCACCGCCTCGCCCATCTCGCGGGTGCCGACCTTGGTGGTGCCCTCGCTGTAGATGTCAGGCGTGCGCAGGCCCTGCGCCAGCACCTTCTTGACCGCCACTTCAATGCGGTCGGCGGCCTCGGCCTGGTTCAGACTGAAGCGCAGCATCATCGCGGCCGAGAGGATGGTGGCCAGCGGATTGGCTACGCCC
>JAURKV010000207.1 GCA_030831585.1 Ramlibacter sp.
TCGAGGAAGTGCGGCGCTGAGGCGGGTATCGGGCTGGCCTCTCGAATAGATCTGGCCCTGCCCTGCCCTACCTAGCCCCGGCTGGCCGGCACGGGCCAGGCCTTCAGCGCCAACAGCTTTCCACCGTGATGCCCGACTCTGGGCTTGGTGCCCCGCGCGCCCCGACCTGGTTGATGGTGAGCGCGCCGCAGCCATCGGCCTTGCTGGGTGTCGCCGTGAGCGTGAACGAGGTGGCGTCGGCGGTGACAGCCAACGTGTAGCGGGCATCCGCCGCAGTAGACCCTGCGGGTGAATGACTCAGGCGATCGGGGAGGCTGGCGGAGGCATAGCTCGTATTGGCCGAGTAGTAACGCTCCATGTACTGGGCGGCCTCGAGCAGGACAGCCCGCGCCTCGGCCCGGTGGGCGCGCTGGACATGGCTGGTGTAGGCGGGGTATGCAATGCCTGCCAAGATGCCGACCAAGGCCACCGCGATCAACAGTTCGATGAGCGAGAACCCACCCGACAAGGTCAGCGAGAAACCGCGCGACGGGGCATGGTGCCGGGGTTTTCGGGTTTCCGTCTGCACAGGCTTCTGAACGGCTTTCTGAACGGGCTTGTGCACGGGTGTTGACCTGAGCGTGTGTGTTTGCTCTTGTAGTTGCTCTTGTAGTTGCTCTTGCATGTGGCGTGGCGTGTTTGGAAGCATGGGGTGGGCGGATGCGAACGTCGACAGGAAGGACGTCAAAACGGCGGCTGCAGGATCCGCCGCCACACGCGGGCTTTGAGGGCACCGCTGCCAGACGCGCAAACGGCCATGCTCTCGTTGCTTCCCAAGATTTGCAGTTGCTTCGCGCACTTCGTTGCCGAACCGCCCGTGGTCGATCCGGTCCCCGATGTCCCCCCTGAGTTGGTCCCCGAGGAGGACTGGGGGAGTAAAACGGCATCGGCTCCATCCGCGACCGTCTGGTAACCAGCGGCCAGCGCGGAATCCGAGCTGTTCACTACGCCATCGCCGGTGGTGTCCAAGATCGGGCGCGTGGGCGCGGGGCCACCGGAGGCCTTGAGCAGCAGGTTCACGCCCTTGCCCTGCGCCGGGTCGCAGGGATCGCCGGCTACGGCGGGGGACTCGGCGGCGATGAGCAGCAAATCGTTGCCCTTAACCAGCGGCTGCAAGGGCTGCAGCACACGCAGGCCCGCCGGCACGCCCTCGCCCGTGAGTGGCAGACGCCAGCCGCGCCTCTGGGCCCAGTCGATGGTCGGCGTGGAAACCTGGAAAAAGGTACTCCCCGCCTTGGCATCCGCCAAGGTCAGGAGGGAGAGCTCACGCGCCTCCAACTGGTCAGGCCCCAGAGGGTAGGTCAGAGTCTCCTTGTCCCGGTCCTCGACCACGTAGACTGCCTGGACGGTCTTGCCATTCGCATCCTGGTCCGTGATCAGCCGGCCAGTGCCAAAAGCGAGGCGGGCCGTCTGCCCCGAGAGTTGCACCCAGGGCGCCTGCATGATGGCCTGGCCCGTCGCCGCCTTGAACAGGGGCTCCCCACCCAGGCCAACGCGGAAGAAGGCCGCGTCTTGCTCGTCGTAATCGAAGCGCCACAGGCGTCCGGTCAAGTCGCCGGCGTAGGCACCGACGATCTGCCCCTGCCCGTTGCGCCGCAAGGCCACACCGCCCAGGCCATTGGCCTCAGTGGTCGTTGGCAGCGCCAGGGTTCGCACCACGCCGGTCTCCACCTCCACCACGAACAAATGGGCCTGCGGCACGGGGCTGCCTGCAGTGCTGCCATAGCCATTGCCGAACATCGCCACCCACTTGCCATTGGGCAATTGGCCGGTGGCGATTGGGGCCAGCACATGGCCCAGCTTCGGCTGGGTGGCATTGCGAATCTCCCAGCGCGGGGTGAGCGGCCCCAAAGACGACGGGTCGGTCACATCCAAGGCGAACACGGCGGCGGGCCCTGCCCCGGTCGACCCCAGCAGGTAATTGCGCCAACCCACTCCGCTGGCCTGGGGCGGACTGACCTTCACATCGGCCAGTCGCAGCGGCCCGTCGACGAAATAACGGTGCCGCTCGGGCGAAACGGCGTACTCCGGATCACGCAGGCGTTTGAGGTCGTCTGCGACCGCGCGGGGAATGTAGGCAAAGATCTCGCGTCCTTCGGGGCTCTCGTTCGCGCCGGGCGCGTCGCGAAAGGCGTGGAGCATGCCGCCATTGCTGCCGGCGTAGACCACGCGCGCCCGGGTCTTCTTCACCCCCGCGAGGTAGGCTGCATAGGACTTGTCGGTGTCGGGCATCGCCTCCGCATCCGGGTCGGCCGCGTCACCGGCCACCACCGGGGTGCTGTTGATGAAGTCACCCAGCAAGCCACCACGGATACGCCAACCGCCTTCGCCTTCGCGGCTGCGGTCGCCGCGGAGGTAGTTCACGAGCGCAGGCACCTCCTCGGTTGCGATTGCGGACCTGAGCGACGTGCTGAGGCCGGCGGGAACAAAGGACACCGCAGCTGGCTGAGCCAGGCCGTCGTCCCAGATGAAGATCTTGCGCTGGTCCCAGGCCGGCAGCGCGCGCTCGGCGGACCAGGCCGGCGTCACCGACGGGCTACTGCCACCAAGCGGGTACGCCAGCAGGTCACCACTCCAGTCGCCTGCGCGAAAGACCGTGGCGTAGCGGCGATTACCTGCACCCGCATCGGCGGTTGCCGCCACCACACCGGCCTGGCTCTGGTCCTGGCGGGTCATGCTGGCGAAGGCATCGCGCAAGGACTTGCCCAGGGTCTCGGTGTCGAAGGCGTTGAAATACGCGCCCCGGCTGTTGAGAGCCGCGTGCCATAGGTCGTCAATACGGTTACCGCCCCAGCCTTTGGTGCCATTCGTGAGGGCTGGCAGGTCGGTCGCTGGGTCGAGCAGGCCCCGCACGCCCAGGCCCACGATGTAGGTGCTCATGGACTGCCAGGTGGCCTCGTTATCCGGCCGGGCGGGCACCTTGTTAGGCAGGTCAGGCCGCAGGTCGCGGTACCAGTAGAACAGGGCGGCGTCCGAGGGAGCGTCGACGTTGGGTCCGATATAGGGCAGTGTGGGCTTGTACTGCCAGGTGCTGCCGTTCGCCAACGTGATCACTGGCCCGTCTTCGCTGTCAATATTTTTGTTGGTCGCAGTACCGTCTGTAAAGAATCCGTCGGTCATCATGAGCTGGTAGGACCGCCGGCAGCTGGCCTGGACCGCGCTGGAGACCTTCCCCGGCGTCTCGCCCCAAGGCCCTTGGCTGTCCGAGCGCTCGTAATAGCTGCCCACCTCTTTTGTGGCGGCGACCAGCGGCGTACTCCCCCCTACGACAGGCGCCTGATAGAGCCAATCGGCGAATCGCTGCTTCTGCGCCAAGTCCCAATCGCGTACACCTGACTCGATCATCTTGTAGCTGCCCGCGCCGTCGACGGGTACGCCTTTCACGCGGGTCGACAGGCGTGCGTAGCCGACGCGCACCCGATTGCTCTGGGACAAGAGGGCCTCGCCCAGGGCGGCGCGGGCGAGGTACTGGCGCGAACGGTAATAGACGAACCAGTTGGCGAAGTTTTGCCGCTCCTCGGTTTGTGTGCATCGCTCGTTGGCACAGTCGGTGCGCCCGGGGCCTCGCAGCGGGCCCTGGCTGGCGTTGATATCGAATTCAAGGTAGCTGGCGGCCTGGCTCGGATCCAAGAAGCCCGTCGCGTCACGCCGCAGGCGGTAGTACAGACCCGGGATGTAGGTACGGACACTGGTTTGGCTGCAATCGAACGTTTCGCCGATGCACCACTGACCGGAATAGTCAACGAGGGGCATCGTGAGGTCAATCCGGTTCGAATTCGGCACCCCCAAACTGTTGGGTCGCTTGGCAGGGTCACCGGTCGGGTAGTTGGGGTCCACGGCGGCCTGGGTGATATCAGCCTGTGGGTAGCGCGAGCCGTCGGCCTTCAACCAGGGGCGATACCGGATCTCGGGGTTGTAATAAAGCGAATTGATGTCCGGTGAGCGCATCGCGCGCTGCTGCCAAGAAAGCGGTTGGCGATCCGAGGGAACAAGGCCGACGGAGAAGAGCATGTTCGTGACCCCCACATCGCTCGGGTGGAGGGCGCCCATACGTCCAGTGCTTGGCAAGGTAACGGTCCAAGAGCCAACCTTCGCCGACCCGCCGTCAGGCAGGGACTGCTGCCCCATTGAGGAAGAGTCGTCCAGCATGACCATCAGGTTGGGCTTGACCGGCGGCTGTGCGAGGTTGCGCAGGGGCAATTGGGCAGGTGCAGGCACCTGACTCGCCGCAGGGGTCTGTGCCAGCGCCACGGCCACAGGAAGCAGGCCGACCGCCAGGGGTAACGAGCCGAACGCCAGAGACAATAGGACGCCCACCCGCTGGGCCCCGCTGGTGCCCTTGGCCCAAGACAAAAACCAGTGCGAAAAGCGGGGCATGGTCAAGCTCTCATTCAAAGTAGAGAAAGGACTGCAACCACACCGTGCTGCCCGCGCTGAGGGCGGTGGACGATGCCGCCTGATACCCCGGGCTAAAGCCGCGTGCGGTCACCACCAAGGCCTCCTCGCCGCCGTTACCCACACTCAGACGCTCAACGAGGCATTGCGGCCTGGGGGCGCCGTTGCTTGGAAGCAGCGCTGCGTCTAATTCATGGAACGCGAGGTTGGTATTGCTGGCAGACGGCGCGGCCCAGGCGCTGCTCTGGTTCCAACGCAGGTTCGCCATGGACAGGGCGGAAAGGTCATCCACATCCTGCAATTGCGCAACGCGCTGGGCTTTGTCTTTGAGCAGTTGCGCTTCGCAATACCGCAAAGCGAACTCGGCCTGGGTCTGGGCGGCATGCTCTAAGCGCAGGTTGTTGGCGACCTTCTCCTGGGTGATGGCACCCCGCATCGCCGCCGCCGCGGTGAGGCCAATCACCACCAGCAGGATGAGAACGACCACGAGGATCATTCCCCGATCACGCGTCTGAACGCGGCCCCTCGCGCGGCCTCTGGCGTGGCCCCTGTCGCGCGTCCATTCACGCGTCTTCCTCATGGCGCCACCCGATTTCGCAGCGCAACCGTGGTCGCATAGGCACGGCGCAGGTAGCCGTCTGAGGCGGTCTGCGCCGTGCCATCGCAGTCGGTGTAGCCATGCGTGGCCGTCTCCCCTTTGTCGAGCACCGGCTCGCCGCTGCGCATCAGGACGCACAGGTGCACGGCTACCACGTCGACCCAATTCGTGACGTGTGTCGCGTCCACATAGCGCACGGGGCGCCTTTTATTAGGCTGATCGATTAGCCACCCACTAGAGACTCCGTAGGTGATCTGCAGGGTTTCGACGTTGGGGACCAGGGCCTGGCCGGTACCGCCTGCAGTCGCACAAGACAAGGTGAGATCTTTGACGTAGTAGCGATGGCTGGTGGGGAGACGGGTGCTGACATCCGCAGCCGCAGACGGGACGTTGCCCTGGTCGTCTTTCAACTCGAAGCCTTGGCAGCCGGTCAGCTTCTTGTCGGTGGAAAGGTCGACGCTGCCCTGGCTGGCCTCGA
>JAURKV010000013.1 GCA_030831585.1 Ramlibacter sp.
AACCGCTGCTGTCACCGAGCCGCACCGCTGCACCTGGGGCGCAAGGAAGGCGACTGCGTGCGCTGCATGTACCACGGCCTCAAGTTCGACCCCACCGGTGCCTGCGTGGAGATTCCTGGTCAGGAGACGATTCCCGCCAAGACCTGTGTGCGCAGCTACCCGGTGGTCGAGCGCGACCGTCTGGTCTGGATCTGGATGGGAGACCTGGCGCTGGCTAACCCAGACGACATCGTGGGCTATCCCTGGCATGACTCGCCCGAGTGGCGCATGAAGCCCGGCTACATCCACTACCAGGCCCATTACCAACTGATCGTCGACAACCTGCTGGACTTCACACACCTGGCCTGGGTGCACCCCACAACGCTGGGCACCGACAGCGCCGCAGCGATCAAGCCGGTTATCGAGCGTGACACGAAGGGCCTGGGCACGCTCACGATCTCGCGCTGGTACCACAACGACGACATGCCCAACCTGCACAAGCGGGTGGCGGGCTTCGAAGGCAAGGTGGATCGTTGGCAAATCTACCAATGGTCGCCGCCAGCCCTGTTGCGCATGGACGCGGGCTCGGCCCCGGTGGGCACCGGCGCGCCAGAAGGCCGGCGGGTACCCGAGGCGGTGCAGTTCCGGCACACCTCCATCCAGACGCCGGAGACCGAGACCACCAGCCACTACTGGTTTTGCCAGGCGCGCAATTTCGCGCTGGACGACGCGCAGATGACGGAGCAGATCTACCAAGGCGTGGTCGAAGCCTTCGAGGAAGACCGCACCATGATCGAGGCGCAGCAGAAGATCATGAGCCAGGTACCCGATCGGCCGATGATCCCCATCGGCTCCGACAGCGGCATGAACCAGGCCCGCTGGCTGATCGAGCGCCAGCTCAAGGCCGAACAGGCGCAGGCTCAGGCTCAGGCTAGCGGACCTGCGGGCGCCCGACCGGTCATTCCCGTGGTGGCGGCGTGATGCAGCTTCGCGTCACCGAGGTCCGCGCGATCGCTCGCGACATCCTGCGCTTGACGCTGCAGGCGCCAGACGGCCGCGCGCTGCCTGGCGCGCAGGCCGGCGCCCACATCGGCCTGCACCTGCCCTCGGGCCTGGTGCGCCAGTACTCCCTGACCAACGCGACGGGCGAGCCACACCTGGCAGCCTATGAAGTTGCAATTGGCCTGGACGCCACCAGCCGCGGCGGCTCGACCTGGATCCACGCACAGCTGCGCGTCGGCGCCGCGCTCCAGGTGAGCGAACCCCGCAACCAATTCCCGCTGGACCCTGCGCACCACCACGTCCTGTTGCTGGCAGGTGGGATCGGCATCACCCCGGTCTATGCGATGGCGCAGACCGCCCAGCGCCTGGGCCTGGACTGGCAGCTGGTCGCCTGCGCCCGCTCGCTCGGGCGCATCGCCTATGCCGAGGAACTGCGCGCCCTATCGTCAGAGCGGGTGCATTTGCACGGCGACGCCGAAGCGGGCGCCCGCATCGACTTCGGCCGCTGGCTGAAGGCCCAGGCCTGGGACGGCGTCTACGCCTGCGGACCGCAGCCGATGCTCGATGACCTCACGCAGCGCACGGCGGCCTGGCCCACCGGTCGATTCCGCCAGGAGAAGTTCAAGGCCGAGGCGATCGACACCGCGCTCGACCAGGCCTTCGAGCTGGTGCTGGCGCGTAGCAGCCTGCGTACGAGAGTCGAGCCGGGCGAGCCGGTGCTGGACGCGATGGAGCGTCTGGGCGTCGACCACCCTTTTTCTTGCCGTGAGGGCTTGTGCGGCGCCTGCGAATGCGCCTGCATTGACGGCGAGCCCGATCACCGCGACCAGTTTCTGGACGCCGCCGCGCGCGCCGAGGGCCGGCGCTTTCTTCCCTGCGTCTCCCGCGCCCGCGGCGAGCGCCTCACCTTGGACCTCTGACCCATGAACCTCGAATCAAAAATCGCGATCGTCACCGGCGGCGCCTCCGGCTTTGGCGCCGCCACCGCCCGGCGACTGGCACAGGCCGGCGCCCGCGTGGTGGTGGCGGACCTACAGGTGGAAGGCGCCGAGCGAATGGCGAGCGAACTGCGCGATCAGGGCGCACAGGCGATCAGCTGTGCGGTCGACGTCTCCTCGCAGGCCGATTTCAAACGCCTGGTTGAACATACCTTGCAGGCCTTCAGCGGCCTGGACATCCTCGTGAACAACGCCGGCACCACCCACCGCAACAAGCCGGCGCTGGAGGTCACGGAAGAAGAGTTCGACCGCGTCTACCGGGTCAACGTCAAAAGCCTGTACTGGGCCGCCCAGAGCGTCCTGCCGCACTTTGTCAAAAAAGGCGCCGGCTGCATCGTCAACGTAGCCTCGACCACCGGCGTGCGCCCCGGCCCGGGCCTGTGCTGGTACAGCGGCAGCAAGGCCGCGATGATCAACCTGACCAAGGGCCTGGCGCTCGAGTTCGCCCGCTCGGGCGTTCGCATCAACGCGGTCAATCCGATGATCGGCGAGACTGCCATGCTCGGCGACTTCATGGGCATGGAGGACACGCCCGCCAACCGCGAGCGCTTCCTCCAGCGCATCCCCTTGGGCCGCTTCACCCGACCGCAGGACGTGGCCTCGGCAGTCACCTTCCTGGCCAGCGATGAAGCCAGCTACCTCACCGGTGTTTGCCTGGACGTGGACGGAGGGAGAAATATATGAGCAGCCCTTACGCCGCGCCCAAGCTCCTGATCGACGGCCAGTGGCGCGCGGGTCGCCATACGTTGACCCACCCCATCGTCAACCCTGCCGACGGCCAGACGCTGGACCGGCTCGGGCTCGCGAACGCCGACGACATCGCCGACGCACTGGCAGCTACCGAACGTGCCTTTGCGCAGTGGCGCGAGGTGCCTGCGCACGAGCGCTGCGCCCGCCTCGAGCGCGGCGTGGCCCGCATGCGCGAGCACCAGGAGGCGATCGCGCTGGCCCTCACCCAGGAGCAGGGCAAGCCCCTGGCCGAAGCCCGCGCCGAATGCGCGATGGCGGCCGACCTGATCAAGTGGTACGCCGAGGAAGCGCGACGCGTGCATGGCCGGGTGATTCCGGCGCGCCAGGCGAACAGCCGCATGACCGTGCTCAAGCAACCAGTGGGCCCGGTGGCCGCCTTCTCGCCCTGGAACTTCCCCCTGGTGCTGTCGGCGCGCAAGATCGGCGGCGCGCTGGCAGCCGGCTGCAGCATCGTCCTCAAGGGGGCGGAAGAGACCCCGGCCTCGGTCGCGGTGATGGTCGACTGCCTGCAGCAGGAACTTCCCCCTGGCGTATTGCAATTGCTGTTCGGCGTGCCCTCGGAGGTGTCGCAGCATTTGATCAGTGCGCCCGCTATCCGCAAGGTAACCTTCACCGGCTCGGTGCCAGTGGGTCGGCATTTGGCGGAACTGGCCGCCAAACACCTCAAGCGCATCACGCTGGAACTGGGCGGGCATGCGCCCGTCATCGTTTGTCGCGACGCTGAAATTGATCGGACTGTGCAGATGATGGTGACGCACAAGTTCCGCAATGCTGGTCAGGCTTGCCTGGCGCCCACGCGCTTTTACGTGGACCAGTCCATTTACGGCCACTTTCTCGACGCCTTCACCGCAGCGACCTTCAGCCTCAAGCTCGGCCCGGGCCTGGCGACATCCACCCAGATGGGCCCCCTGGCCAACGCCAGGCGCCTGGCTGCGGTGGAAGAACTGGTGCAAAACAGCGTGAGCCGCGGCGCGAAGGCGTTACGCGGGCAGGCGCCCGAGAGCGGCTTTTTCGCACCGGCTACGGTGCTTACCGACGTGGAGCCGGACAGCCCTGTGCTCCTTGAAGAGCCCTTTGGACCGGTCGCCGCAGTGATGCCTGTCGAGAGCGTCGACCAGGCCATCGCGCTGGCCAACCAGTCCCGCTTTGGGCTGGCGGGCTACCTCTTCACCGACTCCGCACGCGCCATTGAGCGCGTATCCGCTCGCCTCGAAGTGGGCAGCGTGGCCATCAACGGCATGGGTGTGTCCGTGCCCGAGGCTCCCTTCGGCGGGCTTAAGGACAGCGGCTACGGCAGCGAGTCCGGCGTGGAGGGCATGGAGGCCTTCCTCGAAACCAAGTTCACGCATTACTTCGCCTGAGACACCTTCACCCGCGTGGGGCGCAATCGGCCCCCCTCTTTCCACCCTGTTCCAATCAGACCCAGGAGACAACCATGAAACGACGTACTCTTATCGCCTCCCTCGCCGCCGTCGCAGCTCTGTCCACAGCAGGCACCGCCTCGGCTCAGGCCGACCGCACCCTGCGCATCTTGGTGGGCTTCCCAGCCGGCGTGTCCATCGACGTGGTCACGCGCATCATCAGCGAGAAGATGAAGGACGAATTAAAGCGCCCGGTCATCGTCGATAACCGCGGCGGGGCAGGGGGCCGTCTGGCAGCGGACCTGCTCAAGGCCGCGGCTCCGGACGGCAACACGGTGATGGTGACGCCCATCGTGGTGCCGGTGCTGGCGCCCATGGTCTTTAGCAAGCTCAGCTACAACCCCGAGACCGACTTCACCCCGGTGGGCCGGGTCTGCGACTTCGGCTTCGCCCTGGCGGTGCCGGCGAACTCGCCGGTGAAGAGCGTGAAGGACTACGCCGCCTGGCTCAAGGCCAACCCCCAGCAGGCCAACTTCGGCTCGCCGGCGGCGGGCAGCCTGCCGCACTTCTTCGGCATCATGTTCGGCAACGCTGTGGGCGTGGACATGGTCCATGTCCCCTTCAACGGCGGCGCGGCGCTGCAGACTGCGGTGCTGGGTGGCCACGCGCCCGCCGGCATCGACGTGGTGATGGAGTGGCAGCAGAACGCCAAAGCCGGCAAGGTGCAGGTGCTGGCCACTTCCGGCGCCCAGCGCAGCAAGGTCATGCCCGAGGTACCCACCTTCCGCGAGCAAGGCTACCCCGACCTGGTGGGCCAGGGCTGGTTCGCGATGTATGCGCCCGCCAAGACGCCGGCCGCCCAGGTTGACGAAATCAACCGCGCCCTCAACAAGGCCCTGGCCTCACCTGAAGTGCGTGAGCGCTTCGCCGGGCTGGGCCTGGAGGCCGGAGGTGGCAGCGCCGCCGATCTGCAAAAGACCATGGCCGACGACACCCGTCGCTGGGGCCCCGTGGTGCGCAAGTCCGGCTTCAAGGCCGACTGAGCCAGGCCTGCGTCAACCCCACCCCACCGGAGTCCCGCGCATGCCGTCCCGCCCCAATATCGTCTTCATCGTCGCCGACGACCTGGGCTATGCCGACCTGGGCTGCTACGGCGGTCGCGAGGCCGGCTTCGGGCTGGTGTCGCCGAACATCGACGCGCTGGCCGCCGGCGGGCTGCGCTTCACCGAGGGCTATGCCAATTCCCCGGTGTGCTCTCCGACCCGCTTCGCGCTCATGACGATGCGCTACCAGTACCGCCTGCGCGGCGGACTGGAAGAACCCATCAGCAGCAAGAGCAAGGGCAACCCCAAGCTGGGGCTGCCACCGGAAATCCCGACCTTGCCCTCGCTGCTGCGAGAGGCCGGCTATGCCACTGCGCTCATTGGCAAATGGCACCTGGGTTATCCGCCCGCCTGCGGCCCGCTGCGCTCGGGCTACGACGACTTCTTCGGCATCATGGCCGGCGGGGTCGACTACTTCAGCCATGTCTCTGGCAACGGCGATCATGATCTGTACCTGGGCGAGGAGGCGCACCACGACGTGGGCTACCTCACCGACTTGCTCTCAAGGCGCGCGGTCGACTATGTCGAGCGGCACGCACAGGCCGATGGTGGGGACAAGCCCTTCTTCCTCAGCCTGCACTACACCGCCCCGCACTGGCCCTGGGAGACGCGCGACGACGCCCACTTGGCCGAGCAGGTCAAAGACAACCTTTTCCACCTGGACGGCGGCGACGTCGAGACCTATCGACGCATGATCCACCACATGGACGAGGGCATCGGCTGGGTGGTCGACGCGCTGCGGCGCACCGGGCAGTTGGAGAACACGCTGATCGTTTTTACCAGCGACAACGGCGGCGAGCGCTTCTCCGACAACTGGCCCCTGGTGGGCGGCAAGATGGACCTGACCGAGGGCGGCATCCGCGTCCCCTGGGTCGCGCACTGGCCCGCAGCAATTGCAGCCGGTGGCGAGAGCCAGCAGCACTGCATGTCCATGGACTGGTCGGCGACGATGCTGGCCCTGGGCGGCGGCAGGCCGCACCCGGACTATCCCATCGATGGCGTCTCACTCGAGGCGGTGCTGCGCGACCCTCAGGCACGCCTTGAGCGGCCCCTGTACTGGCGCATGAACCACCGCAGCCAGCGCGCCCTGCGCCAAGGGGATTGGAAGTACCTGAAGGTCGATGCCCACGAATACCTGTTCAACATCAGCGCCGACGCGCGCGAGCGCGCCAACCTGGCAGCGCGGGAGCCCGAGCGCCTGGCCCGCATGCGTGAGGACTGGCTGGCCTGGGAGGCCACCGTGCCAGCCATCCCCGAGGATGCGGGCGTGAGCCTGGGCTACTCGTACAAGGACATGCCCCAGCGCTAAACAGTGGGGCCCCGCGCTGCACCACGACTGAAGCGTGGACAGTCCACCCGGGCGCCAAAAAAAAGGACTTGGAGAAACTTCTCCAAGTCCTTTTCACTTCGTACTGATGGTGCGGCTGGCAGGATTCGAACCCACGACCCCTTGGTTCGTAGCCAAGTACTCTATCCAACTGAGCTACAGCCGCTGAGCCGGAGAGTATAACAGTAAAAAAACGCGCCAAATCCAGAATCGCCTCGGCCTGAGGGCGACCTGAGAGCCGGGAAGGGACACCCACCCTGGCGCGCCAATCCCGCTGGCGCCACCTGGGCGATCATCAGTTGATCCTGCTCAGCGTGATAATGAAATTGAAAAGCGGATCGATCAGCGCCTAACCCCTCATGGCCGCCCACGAGGAACAAATCACCACACGACAGGCATGCCAGACGCCACGCCCCTGGGCCATTACATTGACCTCACCGCCAGCGACGGCGGTGTCGTCCGCTCCTATGTGGTACGCCCCGCATCAGCACCCCGGGCCCTGCTGGTGGTGCTGCAGCACATGGACCAGCGCATGCCCGGCTGGGAGGGTGCCGCGAACCGGCCACCGGCCTTGGCCGACACCCGACCCGGCGTCAATCCACATGTGCGGCAGATGGCAGAGGCCTTCGCCACCCAGGGTTACCTGGCCATTGCGCCATCCACCTTCAGCCGGGGGCGCTCCGGCACCCACTACGGCTACCGCTTCGAACAGGGTCGCTGGGGCCAGCGCCTGATTCGTCCGATGGAGCCCCTGCCCTCCACCGCGATCATGCTCGACATCGAGGCTGCGGTCGCCCACGGCCGCAAGCTCGCACCCTACGCCCAGATTGGGGTGGTTGGCTACTGCTGGGGAGGGCTGCTGGCCTGGGAGGCCGCCTGCTCACTGGGCTACCTGAGCGCCGCAGTCTGCCACTACGGCGGCGGCATGGAGAGCCCAGCACAACGCGAGCGCCAGCCCCTGTGCCCGGTGCTGGCACATTTCCCCACAGACTCCCGCTGGATGGCGCCAGCCGGCATCGAGGCCTTTCAGGCGGCCCATCGTTCAGAGCTTGCCAGTGCGCGAGCGGTCGAGATCCGGGTGCACACGGGGCGCTACGGCTTCATGCAGCCCCAGCACACGGGCTACGACGCCGCGATGGCACTGAGGGTGCAGGCGCAGACCTTGGGTTTTCTGCAGCAGCGCTTGGTAGACGGGGTCTCGATCGCCTGAGGCGTGCGACATTGAGGCATTGAGGCATTGAGGCATTGAGGCCTCAATGCCCCAAGGGCATGCCCCGGTCAGCCAGCCGGGAGCGCCGGGCTGGCCACGGCTACAAGCCGATCGGGCAAGCCCTCGATCCGGGCCAAGGGCATCGCCCGGGCATAGAGCCAGCCCTGGGCCCGGCTGCAACCCATGGCGAGCAGAGCGTCGCGCTGCGACTCGGTTTCCACACCCTCGGCGGTCACTTCAAATTCCAGCGTACGCGCGAGGTTGATCACCAAGCGAGCAATCTTGGCCTGGCGCTCCTCCTCCAGCCCGGCTACGAACGAGCGGTCGATCTTCAGGCGGCTGATCGGAAACTGGGTCAACCGCCCCAGCGAGGAGTAGCCGGTGCCGAAATCATCGATCACCAAATGAAGGCCCATCTCGGTCAGGGCCTGCAACTGCCCCAGCAAGCAGGCCTCGCCCGAGGCGATCTGGCTCTCGGTGAGCTCAATCTCCAGGCCCTCCATCACCGTCGGTTGCGCAAGCCTGCGGCCCTGCAGGTAGTCGAGCAGGCGCGAGTCCAGGAACGCCTGCGGCGCGATATTGAGCGCGACGCGGGCCGCCGGGAACCGGGCCAGCAGACGCGGCTTGTCGCCCAGCACAGTCTCGAGCACCAGCAGGCTGAGGGCCTCGAGCAGGTAGGCCTCCTCGGCAATAGGGACAAACTCCGCGGGCGAGACAGGGCCCAGCTCCGGGTCATTCCAGCGCGCCAGGGCCTCGAAGCCGATCACCGCGCCGCTGCGCAGGTCGACCTCGGGCTGGTAGTAGACCTCGATCGCCCGCTCTTGAATGGCCTGGGCAAGCCGTGCCTGGATCAGGCGGCGCCGGTAGACCCGCTGGCCGAGGGCGGCGTCGAACCAGGCGACGGTGCCGCGCTGGCGCTGCTTGGCCTCGTTCATCGCAACGTCGGCGCAGATCATGAGGCTCTGCCAGTCCTGGCCGTCCTCCGGATAGCGGCTCATGCCGACCGTAGCGCTCACCGACACCTTACCGGTTGGCAGAGGGACATTGAGCGGGTTGAGCCGCTCCAGGGTGCGCTCCAGATAAACCGCGCTTCCCGGCCCCGGAAGATCAACCACCGCGATGAATTCGTCGCCCGAGCGCCGGCACAGCAAATGTCCACGCGGCAAGGTGCTGCGCAGATGGGCGGCCAAGCTTTTGATCACCAGGTCGCCCACCTCGTGGCCGTAGTTGTCATTGATGAACTTGAGCTGGTCCATATCAATGAAAAGGACTGCGAAGCGCTGATTACCCCTCTCTGCGCGAGCGAGCAAGTTGTGCACCGCGTCGGACATGCGGCGGAAGTTTGGCAGGCCGGTGAGGCTATCCCGATAGGCCAGCTCACGAAGCTGGTTCTCGGCCTCCTTGAGCCGGCTGACATCCGTGATAACGGTGACATTACCCTGGCTCTGGCCCGTGGCGTCGCGAATGCGCGAAATTGATACCGTGGTCGGGATGACCCGGCCATTACGGGCCAGGAAGCTGGTCTCACCGCTCCATCGGCCCCCCTCTTCAAGTGAGCGGGCCATGATCCGGCTGGTGTCGTCGCGACCCACGCTACGATAAAGCGTGCCCGCCTGCCGCCCGATCAGCTCTCCGCGCGGGTAGCCAGTCATCGCGGTGAGCGCCGGGTTCACGTCAACGATACAGCCCTGGTTGTCGGTTACCACGATGCCCTCGGCCGAGGTCGAGAACACCACCGAAGTTTTGCGAAGCTCATCAGTCAAATTCCGCTGCTGACCAAGCATCGTATTTAGGGCGTCGGTGACCTCGGACAGCTCGTCACGCAGCCCGTCCTCCGGGGTACCGATCGAGGTCAATGGCTCGCCCGCCAGGAGGCGCTGGCAGTCCTGCAGCAACTGCTCATAGCGGCGAGTGGTGCTACTGGCGAACCGGCGCGACCAGGCCACCACACTGCGGATCGACCACCAGCCCACGGAGGCGATGGCGGCGAGGGTTCCCAGCAGAACTACCAGCGCCAGGTAAATATCCTGGCCGATCCAGACGCGCAGCCGCAATTTCAAACCCGCAGCATCGACCAGCCCCTCGCCGCTGGCGGTCATGCGACCCGCCGGGCGAACTTCTGGCAGGTAAACGCCATCGCCGATTGAAAACGACAAGAGCAGGTCAGGGTCTAGGCGCAGGTCACGCAGAAGGACTCGGAGATCCTTGGACACCACCAGATAGCCAACCGGCGCCTGCGCCAAGGGGGAAACCACCCGGCGAACCAGCATCAGGTGGGTCGTCCCGTCCGGATCCTTGTGGACCGCTGCACCGTCCCGGCCCTCGAGTACAGCCAACTTGACCTCGGGCAGGTCCACCAGCGACTGCGCCTCGACTCCTCCAGGCGCCAACAAAAGCCGGCCCCGGTAGTCGAGCAGGATGAGGCGGCGCTCATCTCCGCGATTGAACCGGGCCAGCAGAGGCTCCAAATAGGCCTCGCGCCCGACGCTGTCGGTTAGGCCGGTCCAGACCACCGGCGCGGTGCCCAAGGCCTGCATCTCGGCGCTGGTGTTGGCCAGCTCGGTGCTGATCTTGGTAAGCACCAGATCCCGCTGGTGGTTGATGTTGGTGCGCCAGTAAAACCAGCCTGCTGTCAGCATGATCACCATGACCAGCAAGGTGGTCAGGATGACATAAGTACGCATGATGCCCACCAGCTGCTGGGTGATGTGCCGGCGCAGCGAGGGCGGGCGCGCGCCGCCACGCGCCGGCGGCAACGCGGGCGAGGGGAGCGCAGTCGGGGTCACTTGACAGGCATCAGGGCGCCGCCCGGCTCCATCCGCACGAACAGAACCTCACGCGGCGTCAGCGCGTCGTGACGGGTGGGAGTGAAGGCCGGCTCGTAACGTCGTACCGCGCCGTCGAAGGCGGGCAGGCGCTCCAATGCTTGGCGCAGGGCGTCGCCCTGGGTGCTGCCCGCCTTGTTGATGGCCAGCGCCAGCAAATGGGTCATGTTGTAGGCATGGGCCGACCCGACCGGGCTGAAAATTTCTCTGACCGACGCCAGACCCCCCTCTTTCATGAGCGCTACGGCCAAACGTTGCGCCGCCGGGCGGATGTTGTCGATGAAGGTGAAGGTCTGGATGATTTGCATGTCCACCTTGGAAAGCGCGTCGCCGACCAGGGTGTGTGAGGTGCCGCCGGTGATGCCCCAGTGGGCGACCACCGGCAGGCGCTGGGCAGCAGGCAGCTTGGCGATCTCGCCTAGCATCAGCGCGCCCTCGCGTTCGTTGGCGACCATGACAAGCGCCTGGGCGCTGGCCTGCTGGCAACCGGCAACATGCTCGGCGAAATTCGAATCGCCCCAGTTGTACCAGCGAACCGAGACCAGCGTCACCCGCATGGCTTGGGACCGGCTCGCCAGCACCTTGTCGGCAGAGCGGCCCCAGGCGGTGTTGGGCAGCAGAATGCACAGGCGTGAGGCCTTATGCGA
Source organism: Ramlibacter sp. (assembly GCA_030831585.1). GTDB lineage: Bacteria > Pseudomonadota > Gammaproteobacteria > Burkholderiales > Burkholderiaceae_C > Ramlibacter. The sequence goes on from JAURKV010000013.1 coordinate 11,203, forward strand.
ATCCCGCGCCCGCTGCACCAGAGCCTCGACGCCCCAGCTGTCCTTGAGCGAGAGGCGGAACACGAAGGGAAAGACCGGGTCACCGTCGGTGATCTGGTCGGCCGAGCCCCACACGCTCACCAGGGGCACCTTGAGGCGGTTGGCCTCGGGAACCGACTCCACCGTCACCGGACTGAACTTGCCGCCGAACACCGCTGTCATGCCGGGCCGGCCGGCCAGGTCGATGAAGTTGTCCTTGCCGCGAGCGGCCACGCCCTGGTTGTCGGTGGTCACGAGTTGCAATGGCCGGCCACCAAGCACGCCGCCGCGGGCGTTGATCTCGGCAATGGCCACCCGGATGCCGCGCTCGATGGCTTTGGGCGCGGTGTTGGTGGCAATGGAGTAGGCCTCGTCGAGGCCGATGAGCACAGGCTCAGAAGAGAAGGCGGTGCCCGGGAGGGCTGCGCCCAGAACCCAAGCCAGCGCAACCATACGCCGGCGGGGCCAGCGTGCAACCCTCTTCAACACGGAAAACAAGCGAAGGTTGATGCGCATATCGATCCCAAATAGCCAAATGATCCGTCAAGAAGGCCGCCACAAGGCGTACTTCTCACGGTGAGAAGAAAGAGTTGCTGAAGCTAACCCTCATTTGGCTCACTTGTTGAGCGTACAAACGTATGGTGAAAAACCGAGTGAGAAGCGCAGGGGTCTGCCGGGTCAGCCCGCGAGTTCGGGGAAATCTTCTTCCCAGAAGTCGGCACCGTGCCGACCCTGCGCAGCCAGCCGGTCGTTTTCCAACTTGCGCAGTTGCGCGCGCTGGATCTTTCCGGAGATGGTCTTAGGCAGCTCGGCAAATTCAACGCGACGAATCCGCTTATAGGCCGCCAGCTGCTCGCGCGCGAAGCGCAGGATAGACAGGGCCGCCGCGCGATCCGGCGCCACGCTAGCGCGCAGCACGACGAAGGCCTTAGGCACCGACAGACGCTGGGGGTCTGGACTGGGAATCACCGCAGCCTCGGCCACGTCGGGGTGCTCGATCAGCACTGACTCCAACTCAAAGGGGCTGAGGCGATAGTCCGAGGACTTGAAGACATCGTCGGCCCGGCCAACATAAGTGATGTAGCCCTGGGCGTCGCGCGCGGCCACATCCCCGGTGTGGTAGTACCCGTCCCGCATCACCTCTGCAGTCTTGTCGGCGTCGTCGAAGTAGCTTTGCATCAGGCCCACAGGCCTGTACGCCAGGTCGATACAGATCTCGCCCTCGTCAGCGGGCTTGCCCTCGACGCCCAGCAGCACAATCGGGTAGCCCGGCATCGGCACGCCCATGCTGCCCGCCTTGACCGGTAAACCTGGTGGGTTACCAACTTGGCAAGTTGTTTCAGTCTGGCCGAAGCCGTCGCGAATGGTCACTCCCCAGGCCTTGCGGACCTGCTCGATCACCTCCGGGTTGAGCGGCTCGCCCGCCCCCAAAAGCTCGCGCAGTTGAACAGACCAGGCGGCCAGGTCCTCCTGAATCAGCATGCGCCACACCGTGGGCGGCGCGCACAGGCTGGTGACACCATGCCCCACCAGCACATCGAGCAGCGCAGATGCCTTGAAGCGGGCGTAGTTGTAAACAAAGATGGTGGCCCCCGCATTCCAGGGCGCGAAGAAGCTGCTCCAGGCATGCTTACCCCAGCCCGGGGAAGAGATGTTCAGGTGCACATCCCCCGGCCGCAGGCCGATCCAGTACATGGTCGACAGGTGGCCCACCGGGTAGCTTTCCTGCGTGTGCAGCACCAGCTTGGGCTTGGAGGTGGTGCCGGAGGTGAAGTACAGAAGCAACGGGTCGGTCGCCGGCGTTGGCCCGTCTGGCACAAACGCGGCCGATGCGCCGCTGGCTGCCTCGAAGGAATGCCAACCACGGGCCTGTCCGACCACGATCCGGGTGAATGTGCCCTTCGCTTTTTCGAGGCGGGCCACCGCGTCGGGCACACAGATCACATGGCGCACATGGCCGCGGTCCAGCCGGTCCTGCAGGTCGCCCTGATCCAGCAGCGTGGTGGTGGGGATCATCACTGCGCCGAGCTTCATCAGGGCCAGCATCGACTCCCACAGCGCCCGCTGGTTACCCAGCATGAGCAGCACCCGGTCGCCTCGCCGCACCCCCAGTTGCCTGAACCAGTTGGCCACCTGGTTGGACCGCGCGGCCATCTGCGCAAAGCTCAGACGCTCGTACGACCCGTCCTCCTGGACGATGCACAGCGCGGTGTTTTCGTTACCGCGCGCCATCACGTCGAAATGATCCAGCGCCCAGTTGAACTCGGTCAGCTGGGGCCAGCGGAAATTCGCGCAGGCGGCGGCATGGTCGTCACGGTGTGCGAGCAGGATGTCGCGGGCAGCCCAGAAGGCTTGCGTGGCCTGGTTCGCTTGTTGGGTTTGACTCATGGGTAGGCTCCATCGGGGACTCTGTCGGTGACGAGGGCAGATCATAGAACTGCCGTCGATCAGCTCATTTTGTCGACACGATGGCTACACAACAGCCCACCTCCCCGCCGAGGCCCGCGTGCGTGCCGACCCTGTGGTCGACCCGCTCGAGAAACGCAAGCCGGGCGGGTCGCCTGGAGGGGCCCGCTAGCGGGTCATCTTGTTGTCCTTGTCACCCGCACGCTGCGTGGCGGGGGCTGCGCACTGGGCTGCCAGATCCGCGCGATTTGACGCGAATTTTTGACGGCTGCCGCCCAGGCGAACTGGCTGGCGCAAAGCCGCAAAGGCTCGCACTCAGCCAGCGGCGAGGGCTTAGGAGTCGGCCTTGAAATTCAGGGCTGTGACCAGGCGCCGACCCATGTCGGAGTCGGCCGCCAAGCGGCGGGTGTGATCGGCCACGGAACCGCCTTCGATGTGGCCCGCCAGGGGCGTCACGAAATCGCGCACGTCCTGCTGGGCCATGGCAGCGCGCAGGGCACTGTTGATGGCCTCGCGCACCGGCTCAGGCGTGCCAGCCGGGGCAAAGAACCCGAACCATTCACGAACGACCAGCTCGCCGAAACCCTGCTCGCGGTAGGTGGCGACTTCGGGCACATAAGGCGAGCGCTCGGGGCCCGAGGTGGCCAGGATGCGCGCTTTGCCGGCCTTGTGGTGCTGGGCCATGTCACCCAGGGGCGAGGACATTCCCGCTACTTGGCCGCCGAGCACCTGCGGGATGGCCGGGCCGGAGCCAGCGAAGGGCACGTTGGTGACCTGGAAGTTGGCCAGCATGGCCAGACGGCCCGCCAGCAGGTGGGGCATGGAGCCCGAGCCCGGGTTGGCGATGCTCGCCTTGCCGGGGTTGGCCTTGGCCCACTCGACAAAGTCCTTGAGGTTGCGCACCGATTCGGGCACGGCCGGACCGACGGCGAAGGCGTGGTCGGTGGCGTGACCCAGGCCCACGGGCGCCACATCCGAGACGGCGTAGTTCAGCTTGGAGAAGGAGTGCGGGAAGATGGTGAACATCGACGCCGGCGTGTACAGCAGGTGCGCGCCGTCCGCCGGTGCGCCCTTGACCGTGGTCACGCCCACCATGCCGCCCCCACCGGGCTTGTTGTCGACGATGACGGTGTTGGCGAAGGTGCCGCGCAGCTTGTCAGCCACGCGCCGGGCGAACGCGTCGGTGGTGCCGCCAGGCGGGAAGCCGACGATGATGCGCAGCGACTCAACGCGCGCTTGGGCGATGGCAGAAAGCGGGCCCAGGCCCATCAGGCCGGCGGCAGCGGCGCCTTGAATGAGTTGGCGGCGGGTGGTCATAAAAAATCTCCTGTGCGACGAATAGCGATGAGAAGCTGGACGATAGCGCGTTTTAGGGGCCTTTAAAGACCCCCCCTACAGGGGTTTTCACCATGCCGGCGCCCGATCGGCATGCCGGGCAGACGAACCCGTTCCTGGGAGACTGGCAGGGCGTGCTGGGGGTGAGCCAGCGACCAAGGGACTTTGAGACCCCTGGGCTATCCACCTGAGCGAGCGCCACCGCCCTCGGCGCTTACGGGTTCTGCCGCCTGCCCCATCGGAGCAAGCAGCAGCAAGCCGGCTGCCATGCCCAAGTGAAGCAAGTCGCCCGGCACAAGCCAGGGCGGCACCGACATCTTGGCCACAAAGAGCAGCGACCCTAAGACCATCAAGACCGGACCCAAGGCACGGCGGCCGTCTTTGGCCTTGAACAGCGCCCACAGCATGAGGGCCATGCTCACCAGACCTGCGGCCTGGTCGTAAATACGCAGCTTGCCAAGCCCGGAAATCAGCAGGCCCAGCAGCATCGCAGCGCCCAGGAAGATGAGGGTGAACTGCCGCCTGCGGGCCACCGCCGAGTCAGGCGCCAGCACGCACACCGCCAGCAGCGGCAGGGCCGCACTTGCGCCCAGGGCGGAGAACAGCTGGTGCCAGCCCTCCAAAGGATACAGACCGGAAAAGCGCAGAAAGCCCAGAAGCGCCGGCAGAGCCAGCAGGCCGAAGGCCATGCGATAGCCGATACTGAACTGGGGCCGGGACGCGAGCCAGGCCGCCACCCCACACAGCAGTGCGTCGGTGAGCGCGAGGCTAAGCATGGGAGGGGCCTTGCGACAGAGGCTGCGGAGCCTGCATGCGGCTGCGCGTCATCCAGGCGCCGACGGCGGTCAAGGCCAGCACCGCGGCCACGCAGTAAGCCACTCGCGCCGGCTGCGGCAGGCCTTTTTGCAGCAGGAAAAAGGCGACGAGCAACACGGCGCCGGTCGCCGTCGCAAAGAAGGCCAGCGCCCTGAGACGACCGGTCTCAGGCGTGTCAAAGCGGCTGAAAGTCTCGGCGCGGAACGCCTCGGTGGCGTCCTCCTTTTCAGGGGTCCAGGAGGGCTTGGCAAAAACATGCATCAGCCGGTGCCGCCAGCTGCGGGCCGTCTTCACCTGCCGGCCAATCTGCACATAGTGGTGCACATTGGCCCACAGCGGGTTCCAGCTGCCCAGCGGCTTGCGAATACCGTAGACCGGCTTGTCGTCGTCGCGCTCGTCGGCGTAGGTGCCAAACATCCGGTCCCAAAAGGAGAAGATGCCGCCGTAGTTCTTGTCAATGCAGTAGTCGTTCTGGCCATGGTGCACCCGATGGTTGGACGGGGTCACCACCACGTACTCCAGCCACCCCAGCTTGCCCACCAGCTGCGTGTGCACCCAGTACTGGTAGAGGAAGTCGATCAGACCGACCACCACGAACACCTGGACCGGATAGCCGAGCAAAGCCAGCGGAATGTAGAAAATCCACCGGAAAAGGAAACCCGTCGATGACTGGCGAAGCGCGGTGGACAGGTTGAACTCCTCGCTGCTGTGATGCACCACATGCGAGGCCCACAGGATATTGATCTCGTGCCCTGTCCGGTGCACCCAGTAGTAGCAGAAGTCGTAGAGCAGCAAGGCGCTGACCCAGGTCATGGGATGACGCACGTCCCAGACAAAAGCGCCAAAGCGGTCTGCGATGAGCGCATACATGATGACACTGACCACACCGCCGATTGCCTTGGAGAACTCGCTCATGATGCCGATGTTGATCGACGTGAGGCTGTCCTTGAGGCGATAGACCGAGACGCCGCGAGAATGCGCCACCCAAAGCTCGAATGCGATCAAGAGGAAAAAGACGGGAATAGCAAAGGCGATGGGGTTCATAGCGCTTGGCTCCTCGTTGTTGTTATCTGAAGAGTATTGCGCTTGGTAGCCGCCACGGGCCGAGCGGGAAAACCCTGAGTTCGAGGTCTCGACTCCGGGCTGCGCAAGGCATGTCCCGGGCCGCCCAGCGTCCGCCCGCCCCTAGCGCGGCGCAATCCGCGTCGCCAGCGCCTTCGGAACATACTCCGGCACAAACAGACAGGCGGCGGGGTTGGCGACTTGCCGCTCGCGGCAGCTGGCCGCAATGCCTTGGGGCGTGGGCTTGGTGCCTTGCTCGACCCAGGCCAGCAGCGCATCAAAAAGCGGTGGGTACATCGCGTCTCCGAAGTAGCTGTGGTCGGCCGAATTGACGAAGGTCTGCACCAGTCGCGCGCCGTTGCCGGCACGCTCCATACGCTGCTTCAGGGTGTCACTGCCTTCAACAAACACCGTCGAATCGCGGATGCCGTTGGAGCTGATCACAGGGACGCGAAACTTGCCGACGTAGTCAACATCTGCTGCAAAGGCGGCCGCCGCCTTCGGGTCAGCCTGAAAGCGCAGGCCCTTGGCATCGAGTGCCGCATTGAGCGCCGTATCGTCGGCTGAGCCGGTGTAGCGCACGCCCTTGTTACCGAAGGGCGTGGCCCAAGCGGTACGACTCACCACGTCCTGCAGGCTGAACGTACCCCAGTTCAGGTGTCCGATGATGGAGTTCTCTGGGATGCGGATCACATCGACAATGGTCTTGATTTTGCGCAGCTGATCGGGACTGCGCTGTGCCGCGGGCTTGTTGAGGGCCAGGCATTCGTTGGCGCGGCTGGCCAGGTCGGCCGGCGTCATCTTCGATTCGGCTGGCAGGCCGATAGCGAGCAGGTATTGGGGCTCAGTCGGCCGCGGATGGTTGCCGCACAAATGCTGGTAAACCGCGCGCAGGTCAATCCGAAAGTCGTAGGTGGTGGGCCCGGCGAGCACACCGCTGGTCAGCAGCATGCCCTCCCAAGAATTGGGAAAGAGCTCGGCGGCGCGGGTGGCAACCATGGCGCCCCACGACTGCCCATGCAACAGCGTGCGGCGCGGCTGCGCCACATGACTCACAAAAATACGCCGAACCCGCTCGGTGTCCTCAGCGGCGGTGGTCACACCGAACCCGCCCTGGCGGAACACCGAGCCGGCCCATGCGTGCCCCTCGGCCACGGTGATGGCCCAGCGCTTGATGTCCTCGTCGGCCCGGGTGATCTGGGGCGGGCCCAGGCTGGGACCGCCGTGCGCATGAACAACCAGAACGCCACTCCACTTCTGGGGCATCACGATCAGGTAATGGGCACCCACCGAATCTTGGCCGCGCAGGCAACGCGCGCCCGCGGGCACGCCCGCCGGACAGGGCGCCACCGCAGGCGCTGCTTCCTGGGTGGCCGGCGGTGTGAGGGCGCAGCCCGAAAGCACCGCGCCTACGAGTAGGGCAGACAAGAAACGCCAGCTTGACATGAAAGACATGGGACGGTCCTTTAAAAAGTGAATCGGACGGGTAAACGGGCAATCGAACAGAGGGCAATCAGCCAGGCCGATAGTCGTCTGGCGCGCCAGGCGGTATCGGCGGATGTGTTTTGAGAGATGCCTGAAAAGCATGCACCATCTTGCGAATGGGGCCGCGCGCCCAGCCCTGGGCGGCGTTGACGTCGGTTTCTTCTTTCGGGTCTTGGACTAGATTGAATAGATACGGCGTCTCCAGGTGGTTGGCGCCGGCGTTGGGCTCGACCTCCCAGACGAAGTGCATCTTCCAGTCACGCCACTTGGCGGCGCGCAGCTCGCTCTTGATGTAGTAGACAAAGCCTTCGCGGCTGGACTTGTCTTGCAGGCCGCGCCAGAAGTTGAGCTGATCTATCCCGTCGATCACGCGGTCTTGCGGCACGCCAGCGCCAGCCGCACGCGCCAGCGTGGGCAGCATGTCCACCACATGCACGATTTCGTTGGTGACGCGCTGGGCGGGCACCTGGCCGGGCCAGCGCACGATGAGCGGCACGCGCAGCGCGCCCTCCATCGAGGTGTGATAGGTGCCCGTCCACATGCCCGCGCTGCCGCGCCAAGGGCGGCGGTATTCGGGGCCGTTGTCGCTGGCAAAAATGAACAGCGTGTCCTCGGTCAAGCCGCAGGCGTCGACGGTGTCGAGCAACTGCCCTACCCGCGTATCCATCTCGACGAGTGAGTCGGCAAAGTCGCCCTTTTTGGTCTGCCCCTCAAAGTCGCGGTGCGGAATCGTGGGGTAGTGCAGCTGGGTCAGCGGCACATAGAGGAAGAAAGGCTTTCCCGAGGTGGCCTGCTCGCGAATGAACGCGCAGCCTCGGTCGGTGAGTTCGGCGTCGATGCGGCGACGCATTTCCAGGTCATAGGGCTCCCGCTTTTGCGCGGGCTTGCCGGCCCAGCCTTCCATGACATGGGGAATGTCGACCACCTCCGGGTCAAACCCCACCTGCTCGGTGAACATGCTCTCGTTAGTGGTACGGGGAATGCCGTACCAATGGTCAAAGCCGCGGTCTTTGGGGTAGCGGCCCTCCTGGTCGCCCAGGTGCCACTTGCCGTACATCGCGGTGGCGTAGCCCGCTTGCGAGAGCAGCTGGGCGATGGTGATCTCCCAGGGGTGGATGCCTTGCGGCAGGCCCGCGGGTACCGATTGCAAAGCACCCGTGCGTATCGGGTGGCGACCGGTCATGAGGGCCGAGCGCGTGGGCACGCAGTCACTTTCGACATTGAAGTTCAGAAAGCGCATGCCTTGCGCCGCCAGAGCGTCGATGCGCGGGGTGGGCGCACCCCTTAACTCACCCCCGCCATAGCAACCGAGTTCACCCCAGCCGAGGTTGTCTGCAAGAACCAGAACAATGTGCGGGGGCTTGGCGCTGCTACGAGCAGGGAAATCGGGCTGGGTCATGGCGTGGACGATCGGTAAACGAGTCAGTCAACCAGATTGATGTTCAAGGTGGGAATGAGCCTTTCCCACTGGGCAACGGTGTCTTTGAGAAACTTGTCAAAGGCTGCGCCGCGCAGGGTCGAGGGCGTGATGCCGCTTTCGCCTAATTTCGCCTGGATCTCCGGCATCTGCACGATGCGCGAAATCTCTTCGGACAAACGCCGGGCGATAGGCTCGGGCAGGCCAGAGGGCGCCACCAGGCCAGACCACTGCGTGATGGCGATCTGAGGAAAGCCCGCCTCGGTGAAGGTCGGCACATCGGGCAGCGCGGCGTTGCGCTGCGGGGATGTCACGGCCAGCACCCGAACCTTGCCGTTGCGGTGCTGCGCCAGCATCGGCGCGAGGCCCAGCACCGCCACCGGCACCTGGTTGGCCACGAGATCGGTCGAGGCCTGGCCACCGCCCTTGTAGGGGATGTGCACCAGGTCAATCCCGGCGAGCTTGGACCACCACTCGCCCACCACATGCTGCGAGGTACCTATGCCGGATGTGCCGTAGGCCAGCTTGGCCGGCTGGCGGCGCGCCTGTGCGACCACATCGGCCAGACTCTTGAGCGGGGAGGCTGCCGGGACCGCCAGGCTAATGGGCTGATCGCCCACCATCGCCAGCCCCATCAGGTCACGTCGGAACTTCCAGGGCAGGGTCGGACGAAATGCGTCGAGCATGGCCGTGGAATCGGACGCCAGGCCCAGGGTGTAGCCGTCGGGCCGAGCCTGCGCCGCCTGCTGCATGCCGATGGCGCCAGAAGCCCCTGGCCGGTTTTCCACCACCACACTTTGCTTGAGCGCCCGGGCCAGCTCGGCGCCCACCAGGCGGGCCACGATGTCGTTGGTACCACCGGCCGCCTGCGGAACGATGATCCGAATCGGCTGATCGTCGGGCCAGGCCGCGTGCACGCCGGCGCCTGCGATGCAAAGGGCCGCCAGCAAGGTCTGCCGGAGCCGGCGAACGAGAGGTATCGAGCGAGGATGCTGCATAGGCCAGATTTCCTGTGAAGTCTGGCCCCAGTCTAGAAACTCGGGTGACAAGCGTAAAATCGGTTTATCTTGTCTTTTGATAAGCGCAGGTTATCGTGCCAGCCGCCTCCTCCGCGTCCCTCTCGCACCTGAAGTTCCGGCACTTGCAGCTGGTCGACCATCTGGTCACGCACCGTACCCTGCACAAGGCAGCGCGCCTATTGAGCATCAGCCAGCCGGCGGCCACCGGCATGCTCAATGACCTCGAGCAACTGCTGGGCCTCCAGCTGTTCACCCGCAGCCGCCAGGGCATGACGCCCACGCCCGCCACCTGGGCGCTACTAGACAAGGTGCGCACCCTGCTCAATGAGTTCAACGACCTGACCGCCGCACTGGAACGGGTGGGTCAGGGCCGGGACACAGTGCTGCGTCTGGGGGTGGTGCCGCAGGCTTTCGTGACCTACATGCCCCAGGCCATCGAGCGGTTCCGGGCGGCTGGTGGTGGGCCCTTGCACACCCAGGAGGGGACAGGCCGCCAGCTACTGGACCAGCTGCTCGCCGGACAACTTGACGGGGTGATCGGCAGGCTGCCCTCTGAAGGCTTGCCGCCTCAAGAGCAGGCCGCTGACCTCCAGATGCTGCCCCTCTACCGCGACGAGGTGTGCGTGGTGGCACACCCCAGTCATCCAATTCTTCAAGAGAGGCGCATGAGCTTCAAGCGGCTGGCGCGTGAGAGCTGGGTACTCCAACGCCCGGACTCTAGCGTGCGAAAGGCGTTCGGCGAGGCCTTCATGCGGGCAGGGCTTCTTCCGCCTGATCCTGCAGTGGAGACCGCCACCTATATTCAGAACATCGCAGTGGTCGCCGGGTCCCGTCTTTTGAGCATCGCCCCGCGACGCGCCGCCGAGCAACAGCAGGCCCTGGGACAGATCGCCATCCTCAACTTCCGCCTGGGGGTGGAGCCAATGCAGGTGAGCCTGCTGGTGCGGGGCGCCACCAGTCACAACGCCATGCTGCAGTTGTTCCGGCAGGCGTTGACGGACAGCATCGGCCCGTAAGGCGGTAGCGGCCGCGGGGGGTCAGGCCTGCCTCAACTGCCGGTGGGCTGCGTCTCGGCGCGAGAGGGGGCTGGCGCGCTTGGTGCGTCCTTACCCTGCCCCTGTCCCTGAGCAATACGCGCAGTGAGCATGCCCACCACGTCATCACCGAGCCGGAAGATATTGTCAAGACCGATCGCCTCCAGCTGCCCGCTGCCGCGAAGCGTGACCAGGGCTTCTTCCTTCATGTTGAACAGGTACAGCCCACCGCCGAGCGCCTGGCGCCGGCGTGCCTCATTGGCCAGCATCTGCGCGCCGGCCAGGTCAAGGAAGTTGATGCCGGCGCCAATCAGAAGCAGGTGCGGCGGCCCGGAGGACTCGATGTCTATCGCCTGGAGCGACTCCTCCACATGATTGACCGCGCCAAAGTAGATGGAGCCGTTGAGTCGAACGATGGTCAGGCCTGCCACCGGCTGCGGCGAGTCGCCAGACGGCGCGAACACCGGCGGCGAGATACCGGGCACCGGCTGCACGGGCTCGAGCCCAGGGCGGGAGGTTCGCCGCAGGTACAACACCATGGAGACCAGCACACCCAGATAAATGGCGTACTCGAGCTGCAGGGTCAGCGTGGCCAGGAAGGTCACCGCCAGCACCGCGGTCTCTTGCCGGCTTGAACGAATGATGTCGCCGATATGGTGGAAGTCGATCAGGCCCCAGGCCACGACGAAGAGGATGCCGGCCATGACAGGCGCGGTGAGGTACTTGGCCAGTGGCGCGAGAAACAGCAGGATCAGAAACAGGAACGCCGCCGAAAACACCGCCGCCAGCGGCGTGCGGGCGCCGGCGCTGTAGTTCAGGCCGGTGCGGTTGAACGATCCGCTCGAGGCATACCCGGAGAAAAAAGCGCCCGCAACATTGGCTAGGCCCTGCCCGATAAATTCCTGATTGCCGTCGATGCGCTGCCCGCTCTTGAGCGCCACCGAACGGGCGATGGACACCGCCTCGGTGAGCGAGAGCATGGCCACTGCGATGGCGATCGGAATCAGTTGCTCGATGGTGGACACCGAAAAATCTGGCACCGACAAGGGCGGAAGCCCGACGCGCAGCGTACCGATGCTTTCAATACCGGTCTGCCCCGCACCCAGAGCCGCCTCCAGGGCCACGCCCAACAGGCTTCCAGCGAGCATGGCGGCGATGAGGTGCGGCAAGCGGGGCAGCCAGCGCTTAGTGACCAAGCTGACCACCACCGTAAATACCGCGACGCAGGTGACATAAGGGTTGTAGGCCCCGATCTGAAGCAGCAGCTCGGACAGCACCGTGAAGACACTGCTGCCCCTGGGAATCTCGACGCCAAAAAAGTACCGGGCCTGGCTCGCCGCGATCAGGATGGCCGCGCCTGCGGTAAAGCCCACCACCACCGTGTGCGACACAAAGTTGACCAGCGTCCCCATTCGCAGCATACCCAGGAGGAGTTGGAACACGCCCACCAGCAGCGTGAGCGTGAGTACCAGCTTGACGTAGGCCTCACTGCCGGGGGGAGCGAGCGGACTCATGGTGGCAAAGACCACGATGGAGATCGCAGTGGTGGGGCCCGACACCAGGTGCCAGGACGAGCCCCACAGCGCTGCCACAATGGCAGGGACCATCGCGGCGTAAAGCCCGAACTCCGGCGGCATGCCGGCCACCGTGGCAAACGCCACCCCCTGCGGCACGAGGATGATGCCGCCGGTGAGGCCCGCTATGGCATCAAAGCGCAGTGTCTGCCGGTTGACGCGGGGCCACCAGCGCAGGAAGGGAAGCCACGGGGTCCAATTCATCCGGCGTTCATGCGTGCTCGAGAGAGGCCGGTCACGATACCACTTGGTAGTAGAGGTTCTGCGGGTGCTGCGCCTGGGCAAAAAAGAACCAGCGCTCCACCAGCAAACCGACCGCCTGCGAGGCAGCGGCCACCGCCCATGCGGTCAGGGGCTGCATAGATACCAGGGCCCAGGCCAGGCATGCCATCGGTACCGCGAACACCAGCACCTGGAACCCGATCTTGGCCTGGCCCATGAGGCGCAGGGAAGCGCCGTGAAAAAACTCGAGGGTATTGAAAGACCCACCGGTAAAGCCCATCGACTTTTGCACCACCCGTGGCGACCGGATGCCAGTGGCCGACTGCAGGGTCGACTTCGGCTTGATGCTCGCGTTACGCCGCAGCGATAGCGCGCGCGTCCCCCAGGCCAGCGCTGTGGCCCCGAGCGCCCAGGGCGTACAGGCACGGGCAAAGTTCAGGTCGCCCGCGGCGCAGGCCAGCACGCCGCAGGCCACCAGCCCCGAGGCAAGCCCGAGCAGCACGAAATTAGCCAGCGTGAGCGGATGCGCCCACTCCTGGATGAAGCGGATACACATGTAGATCATGGCGGTGCAGTACCACAGCACCACGGCCCCGATGATCGTCAGCACCGCCAGCGCGGAGACAAAGGGGCCGTCCGATGAACCCGTCGAGTGACCGAACGTCGCGAGACAGGCGGAGACGAAGGTCAGCCCGATGAAAAGCGGCAGCGCGATCACCTCACGCGACATCCACGAGGTGCGCCACATGAGAACGGCCCGCCACGCCCGTAACGGGTGGCCGAGGTGAAAGAAGGAAGCCACCAGCCCCAGCACCAACATCGCAGTGCTCGCCCAAAGGAGCAGTGGCGCTACTGCACGCGGGGCGCTCCCGGCCAAGGTGGCAACGGCGGTCACCAGCGCCATGCCCTGCGCAGCGCCCGCCACCGTCGTGAACAGAATGATGGACAGCGCAGGTTTCACCCCCTCACTCCTTCACCTTGGTCGTGATCTTGCGGGGCAGGTACTGGTTGGCAGGCTGCGTGTCCCACTCGGGCATCAGCGAATAGCCGCCGCGCTCACGGATTGCCTTCGACACCTCGGACTCGGGGTCCTTCACATCACCGAACAGGCGCGCGCCGGTGGGGCAGGCCTTGACGCAGGCGGGCTGGCGATCCTGCGGCGGCAGCAGCTCGTCGTAGATGCGGTCCACGCACAAGGTGCACTTGGTCATGACCTTGCGCTCCTCGTCGAACTCCCGCGCGCCGTAGGGGCAGGCCCAGCTGCAGTACTTGCAACCGATGCACTTGTCGTAGTCCACCAGCACGATCCCGTCGCTGGCGCGCTTGTAGCTCGCGCCGGTGGGGCACACCGGCACGCAGGGCGGGTCTTCGCAGTGCAGACAGCTCTTGGGAAAGTGAATGGTCTGGGTTTCAGGGTAGCTGTCCGCCTCGAAGGTCTGAACGCGGTTGAAAAAGGTACCGCTGGGGTTCTCGCCGAAAGCGTTGAGGTCCGACAGGGGACCGGCTGCGCCCGAGGTGTTCCACTCCTTGCAGGAGGTGACGCAGGCATGGCAGCCCACGCAGACGTTCAGGTCGATCACCAGCGCCAGTTGCTTGGCCAAGGTTTCCTGGGGAGGCTGTGGCTCGTTCATGATTTTTTGGAGGCGAAATAAGCAATGATCTTGCGGGCGCCACCGAGCACACCCGGCGTCTGCGGCATGGTGGGCACCTGCGGGAAGGAGG
>JAURKV010000208.1 GCA_030831585.1 Ramlibacter sp.
CAGTTGGCAGACGTACCGGACAGCGTCCCCGTGGTAGTGGCCGGCTTCTCGATGGGCGGCTATGTGGCCCTGGACATGCTGGCTCATCCCGCACGCCCAGTTCAGGGGCTTTTGTTCATGTCGACATCGGCAATGCCCGAGACCGAGCAAACCCGGGTGATACGCGAAAAGACCCTGGCGGCCATGGCCACCGACTTCCCCAGGTTCGTCACCGGCGTCCAATCCTTTAATACCCACTCCACGGACCCAGTGCTAGGCGCACAGTTGCGACAGATGATGCTGGACATCGGGGCCGAGACGGGCCGCCGCCAGGTGCAGGCCATCATGGGCCGGCAGGACCACCGGGCGCTGCTGGAAAATCTGCCTATGCCGGTCCGCGTTCTGGTCGGTCGCCACGACCGAGTCACGCCGCCGCCGCTGTCGGAAGCACTGGCGCAGCAGATCGCCCAGGCACAGCTCGAGATGATCGACGACGCGGGGCACATGCTTCCGCGCGAGAAGCCAGAGGCCGTGGCACGCGTGCTGCGGGAATTGATTTCAGGGACAACACCAACCGATACAGGAGACAACTCATGAAAAAACGCGCATTGCTCGCTGCTGCTGCAGCCGCCTGGCTGGCCACGACGGCCCTGGCACCCGCCGCCGCCCAGACCTGGCCAGACCGGCCGATCAAGGTCATCGTGCCCTTTGCCGCCGGCAATGTGCTCGACACCGCCTTGCGCCAGGTGGGGGAGGAGATGAAGAAGACCAACGGCCAGAACATCATCATCGACAACAAGCCTGGCGGGGCAGGCATCATCGCGGTGCAGGCCCTGATGCAGGCGCCGCCCGATGGCTACACGCTGCTGCTGAGTAACACCAGCATGTTGACCATCAACCCCTTCACCTTCTCGAAGCTGCCCTACGACAACGAAAAGAGCTTCAAGCATGTCACCGGATTCCTGGGCTCGTCCCTGGTGCTGGCGGTCAACGCGGCGTCTGTGCCGGCGAACAACCTCAAAGAGTTCATCGCCTGGGCCAAGCCGCAGGGCGCTGGGGTGTCCTACGCATCCTTCACCGCTGGCAACTCGTCGCACTTCGCCGGCGTGATCCTGAACCAGCGTGCCGGCCTGAACATGGTCCATGTGCCCTTCAACGGAACCCCGCCCGCGGTGCAAAACCTGGTGGGTGGTCAGGTCCATGCCGCCTTTCTGCCGCTCACCGCCGTCCGCCCGCATGTCGAGTCGGGCAAGGTCAAGGTGCTGGCCGTGTCCACCCCCAAACGCTCCCCGCTGATGCCGGCCGTACCGACATTCATTGAGGAGGGCTTTGCCGACATGAACATCTACATCTGGTCGGGCCTTTCTGCGCCCCTGGGCACGCCCGATGCGGTGGTGCAGCGGGTGCAGGCGGAGTTCGCCAAGGCGCTCAAGACGCAAGCCATCATCGACAAGTGGCGCGAGACCGATTCCGAGCCGCTGCCGTTTAGCACACCGGACTTCATCAACTTCATTCGCGCAGACGCCAAGCGATGGTCGGAGGCGGTACGCATTTCCGGCTTCAAGGCCAGCGAGTAGGCCAAAGCCCAAACGCGCCAGCACCATGCCTCACTCCGAACTCCTCTCCAGCCTGCGCGTGCCTGTGGTGGCGGCGCCCATGTTCCTTATTTCCGGCCCGGATCTGGTGCTGGCCGCCTGCAAGGCGGGTATCGCTGGCGCGTTTCCGACGCCCAACGCCCGGCCGATCGAGGTGCTGGAAGTTTGGATGAAGCGCATCACCGAGGGCCTCGCCCAGGCCCGTGATACCCAGGGTGCGGCCTCGGTCGGCCCTTGGGTGGCGAACTTGGTCACCCATTCGTCCAATACCCGGCTACCGCAAGACCTGGAGCTGGTCGCCCGCTACCAGCCGCCGGTGGTAGTCACCGCGCTGGGTAGCCCCAAGCCGGCGATCGAGGTGGTGCACCGCTACGGGGGCAAGGTGATCGCCGATGTCACCACCCTGGCGCTCGCGCGCAAGGCGGTAGCCGCCGGTGCCGACGGCCTGGCCTGCATTAGCGCGGGCGCGGGAGGCCACACCGGTACGCTCTCGCCCTTTGCCTTCGTGAGTGCGGTACGCGAGTTCTTCGATGGCCTGCTGGTGGTCGGGGGCGGCATCAGCGACGGCTGGGGGGTGGCGGGGGCTATCGCCAGTGGCGCCGACCTGGTTTACATGGGGACACGCTTCATTCCCACCCAAGAAAGCCAGGCGGATCCGGCCTACAAGCAGATGATCGTCGACTGCACCGCCGAGGACCTGATCGTCAGTGCCGGTGTCACTGGCACCGCGGCCAGTTGGCTCAAGCCTTCGCTGAGAAATGCTGGCCTAGATCCGGACCAAATGCCCGACACCCCGACGCGCAGCTACGACAGCAACCAGAGTTTTGCCGGCAAGCGCTGGATGGACGTCTGGGCCGCGGGCCAAGGCCTGGGTGCCATCAAGCAGATCGAGCCTGTGGCCCAGGTGGTGGACAGGCTGGTTCTGGAGTACCACCAGGCGGCAAAGCGCTTCGCTGCGCTAGCGCGATAGTGCGCTAGCGGGCCGGCACCTCGTCACCCGAATCCGACAACACACACAAGCCAGGCCGCGTGATGCATATCGACCTTGTAGACGAACCCCTGCACACCCTGCAGCCGCAGGGGCACCCCTTCATGAGTGGGCCTTTCACCCCCAACTGGCAGGAAGTCAACGCCAGCGGGCTCGAGGTGATCGGCGAGATTCCGCGGCGTCTCAACGGGGTCTACCTGCGCAACACCCAGAACCCGGTGCATCAGCCTCTGGGCACCTACCACGCCTTCGACGGCGATGGCATGCTGCACCTCTTGAGTTTCCAAGACGGGCGCTGCGAGTACCGCAACCGCTTTGTCCGTACCCGGGGCTTCGAGGAGGAGCAGGCCGCTGGCCAGGCACTCTACGCCGGCCTGATCGACCGGCCCTCGCTCGCCACCCGACCGGGCTGGGGTGCCCGCGGCGGGCTCAAGGACACCTCGGCCACTGATGTCATCGTCCACGCCGGCCAGGCGCTCACCACCTTCTACCAATGTGGCGAGCCGTACTATCTGGACGCCCGCACGCTGGAGATGAAAGGCGTGGCCCCCTGGGGCGCGCAGGTGATGGACGGCAATGGCATTTCGGCCCACCCCAAGGTCTGCCCGCGCAGCGGTGACCTGCTGTTTTTCAACTATTCGAAGCAGGCCCCCTTCATGCATTATGGGGAGGTCGACAAGGACCACCGTCTCGTGCACTACGTGCCGGTGCCGCTGCCCGGCCCGCGGCTGCCGCACGACATGATGTTCACTGAGCACTTCGCCATCCTCAACGACTTCCCCCTGCACTGGGACGAAGCGTTGCTCCCCCAGGGCCGGCACAAGCTGATCTACCACGCCGACCGCCCGTCCCGCTTCGCGCTCGTGCCACGGCGGCATGCGCCGCAGACGGGCATTCAGTGGTTCGAGGCCAGTCCCACCTATGTGCTCCACTGGCTCAATGCCTGGGAGGAGGGCGATGAGGTCGTTCTCCACGGCTACCACCAGAAGACCCCCATGCCCACCGGAGGCTACGACAACACTGGCGCCACTCTCGGGCCATCGCGCTACGGTCCGACGCTCTACGAGTGGAGACTCAATCGAGTAACAGGGGCGGTACGGGAGCGCCAGCTCGATCAACGACTCCTTGAATTTGGCATGATCAATGCACGTTATTGGGGCAAGCGTTACCGCTATTCGTACAACATGATCGCGCACCCGGGCTCTTTCCTGTTCGACGGCATCCTGCGCTATGACCATACAAGCGGCCAGTCGCAGCAGTACCTCTTCGGAGAGGGACGTTTTGGCAGCGAGTCGCCGATGGCGCCCTGCCACGATGCCGGCACTGGACCTGGTGATGAAGATGACGGCTATGTGGTGAGCTTCGTCACCGACATGAGCGCTGACCGCTCCGAGTGCGTCGTGCTTGATGCCAGCAACATTGCCGCCGGGCCGGTGGCGCGCATCCTGCTGCCGCACCGAATCAGCAGCGGCACCCACGCCTGCTGGGCCGACGCCAGTGAAATACGCTCCGACTGGCAGGTGCCCGCTTGAGCCCGACGCAATACCCAGAGAAAGGCAATCCATGAACACGCCCGTCTACATCCTCGGTGGCTACCAGACCGACTTCGCCAAAGCCTGGGCCCGAAACGGCCAAGATATTTCCGACATGACGCGCGAGGGCACTCTGGGCGCCCTGCAGGCTGCCGGGGTGGACGCAGACGAGATCGAGAGCATCCACGTTGGCAACGCATTCGGCGAGATGCAGCGCCAGCAGGCCCATCTGGGCGCCATGGTGGCCCAAGTGGTGCCCGAGTTGTGGGGCGTGCCTGCGATGCGACACGAAGGGGCCTGCGCCTCCTCCTCGCTGGGAGTTCTCAGCGCCATGGCTGAAATCGAAGCCGGCCGCTATGGCTGCGCCCTGGTGCTCGGGGTGGAGGAGTTCAAGAACCTCTCCGGCAACGAAGCCTCGGTGAACCAGAACGCCGCCGCCTGGCAAGGGCACGAGGGCTTTGACTGCACCTTCATGTGGCCGGCAGTCTTTGGCCGCGTCGCGATGGAGTACGAAAGCCGCTACGGCTTGGACCGCCAATACCTCAATCGCATTGCCGAAATCAATTACGGCAACGCGCGCCGCAACCCCCTGGCCCAGACCCGCACCTGGACTTTTCAGCCCGAAGACTTCACTGACGATGATGTAGCCAACCCGGTCATCGAGCCCGGAACCCGCCGCCGTGACTGCGGCCAGATCACTGACGGCGCATGCGGTCTGGTGCTGGCCTCAGCCGAGTTTGCCCAGGCCCATGCCCGCCGCACCGGCCGCCGGCTCGAGGACATTCCCCGCATCAGCGGCTGGGGCCACCGCAACGCCGGCCTGCGCCTGCAAGACAAGTTCGACCGCAGCCAGGGCCAGACCTACGTCTTCCCGCACCTTCGCCAGGCCCTGGAAGACGCCTGGAAGCGCGCCGGCGTGCCCGGGGTTGACGCGATGGACGGCATCGAGACGCATGACTGCTTCACCACCACAGAGTACGCCGCCATCGACCACCTGGGCCTCACACCGCCCGGCCAGAGCTGGCAGGCGGTGGAAGACGGCACCATTGCACCTGGCGGGCGTTGCCCGGTGAATATGAGCGGCGGACTGATTGGCTGTGGCCACCCGGTGGGCGCGACTGGTGCGCGCATGGTGCTCGATGCGGCCCGGCAGGTGACCGGGCAGGCGGGCGACTGCCAGATCGAGGGAGCGCAGCGCCTGCAGACCCTCAATATCGGCGGCTCCTGTGCCACTGTGGTGAGCTTCGTCGTCGAGCGCGGGTGACGAAGCCAGCGTAAGCAAAGGGTTCACGCTTCCCCCGCCTGCTATGGCAATTGCGGACCAACGCCCCGACTTTGTCCATTCGCTTGCCAAGGGCCTGGAGATCCTTTCCTCCTTTTCAGAGGGCCAGCTGTTGGGCAACCAGGAGCTGGTGGAAATCACCGGTCTGCCCAAGGCCACGGTCTCGCGCCTCACCAGCACCTTGGTCGACCTGGGCTATCTGCGCGTCGACCCCGGCAGCCGCAAACTGCTGATGGGCACCCGCCTGATTGGCATGGGCGTGAGCGTACAGCGCCAGATTGGCCTGCAGCGCGTGGCCAGGCCCTTCATGGAAGCGCTGAGTCGGGAGACACGCTTCACCGTTTCCCTGGCGACACGCGACCGCCTAGGGATGCTCGTGCTAGAGGTGATGCACCCGCCAACCGACACCCGTGTCGTGATCAACATGGACGCAGGCACGGTGCTTCCCCTGCCCACCACCTCGCTGGGGCTGGCCTACCTGGTTGCAGCGCCGATACGGGAGCGCGAGCAGCTGCTGGACCGGCTGCGCGCACGACATGGCGAGGGCTGGCCCGCCCTGCGTCGCGGTATCGAACAGGCGACCCAGGACTTCCAGCGAAATGGCTTTGTCACCACTCGGCGCTCATGGGGACGCGCGGTCAGTGGGGTGGGAGTGCCGCTCATGCTGGAGAGCAGTCGCACCCTTTACGCATTCCACTGTGCGGGTCCCGCGACCGCGCTGTCGCCAGCCGAACTCAGAGAGGACCTGGGACCGCGCCTGGTCACCATGGTGCGCGCGGTAGAGGCCGCCTGGCGTACCCGCCCACGGCGCCGGCTGCAGCCGCCAGAGATTCACGAGCCCTGAAAGAACGCTGGGTCAGCCCAGAATCCAATCGGCCAGCGCGTCGGCCACAGCCTGCGGCTGCTCCATTGGCACCAGGTGCCCGCCGCCTTCCACAGCGACAAAGCGCGCGCCAGGAATGCCCGCAGCCAGTGCCGACATCTGGGCCGGCGCAAATAACTTGTCATGCGACGCGGCCAGCACCAGGGTGGGGCGGGCGCCATCGAGCAGCCGGCTGCGGTCGGGTCGGGCGGCGGTGGCGCGCACATGGGCGGCGTAGCGGTCGGGCCCGTAGGCCTGCACCATCTTCCGCCGCCGGTCCATGAGCGCTGCATTGGCCAGGCTGTCCGGATGGAAAGCATTGGCGGCAGCCTGCTCCATCAGCTCGAAGTAGCGGCCCTGGGCTACAGCCTCCAGCGAGGCCAGACGTCGCTGCGCCGCCTCGGCTGAATCAGCTTGCGGCCCCGAGCACAGAAGGGCGAAGCCGGCCACACGCTCAGGGGCGGCCTCCAACATGGCCAGGGCTACATACCCACCGAAGGAAAACCCGGCAAGCCAGAAACGCTGCGGGAGGCGCTCCAGCCAGTGCGCGGCAATTGCCTCCACCGATTCCAGCGGCGGGTTGTCATACGCGTGCACCTCGATCGTGGCGGGCAGGGCGGCCCGAACCCCGTCAAAGACGGTGGTCATATTGTTCAGGCCCGGGACCAGGGCGAGCGCTGGAGCTGCCACTTCAGAGGCGCCAGCCTTGTGCGTGCGCGCGGTGCTTGTTGTGTTCATGCTGGAATGTATTGGGGGTCACGGTTTTCGCCATAAATTCGGTCGCCCTCGACCCAGGCCGCATGGGTGCCCGCCGAGATACGGTGCGGCAGGATGATGCGAGCCAACGGGCCACGGGTGATGTCCTCCGCCGGGATGACCCAGCACTCGGATCGGTTTTCGATCATGTTATTCACAAAGCTCAGTACATAACCCTCATCTTCCGCCTTGGCACCAGTGCGCCGACCTACTTGCGGCTCACTGCCGTAGCAGCCCGGCCCATACTCCATACTTTGGGTCTTGCGGGTCACCATGTCGTAGCGCTTGAGGCCGCGAAACAGCCACTCACCTCTTTGGTAGAGGACATTGAAGCTGTAGCGGTAGGGCCGGCCCACGTAGTCATTGGAGACGATGGGGAACTCGGTGATCTCGTCGTCGATCTGCTCCTCATGGGTCTGTCCGGTCTTCATGTTGAAGCGCCAGCGGTACATGAGCGTGGGGTTGTTGTACTTGTCCAGGTGCGAGCGGATCTTGTCGTAGGCCGCCTGCCGACCCTCGGCGAGGGACTGGCCCACATTGGGCTTGTGCGGGTCGGGCATGATGCAGCCGTCCATCACCACCCAGTCGCCGTCCTCGTAGCAATTGGCCAGATGCAGGATGTGGCAGGGCGTGGCCTCGAACCAGCGCACCGAGGCCGAGTCGCCGTAGCGTGGTAAGACGCCGAATCGCGCCGGCTTGTCCCGGTAGAACATCATCTTGCGCTCGCCCTTGGCCAGCAGCTTCTCATCGAAGTGGAAGGGCAGGTCGTGCAAGATGGTGTAGTTTTTCGTGATGCCCAGGTCATGCGGCCAGCGTGCGCCAGGCAGGTCGATGGGCACGTAGTGCACCAGCCGGTTATTGCGGTCCACCACGCCGTAGTTCATATACGGTGGCTTCTCTGGATAGTTGAAGAACATCATCTCCCCGGTAGCCGGGTCGACCTTGTAATGCGAAGCCACCCCGTCGGGCACCTGGCGTGCCCAGGCCGCGTCGGGCCCCAGGGTTTCTAGCGTGATCGGATCCAGGCGCCAAGGCTCGCTCCCCTGCGACATCGACGCCAATAGCTTGCCAGCATGGATCTTCACATCGGTGCCAGCGTTGTCCTTCATCGCACCCATGGAGCCCCAGCCACGCCGGCCATACATCTGCGGCGCCAGCATGCCGGGCCACAGCGAGCGGCCCGCTGCCTGCTCGGCCAGGAAGCCCGTGGTCTGCACGAAGCGGTTGCGGTAGGTCGCCTTGCCATCCTCGAAATGCATGGCGTGGAGCATGCCGTCGCCGTCGAAGGGGTGGTACATGCCGATCGCCTCATGCACCTGGTTGTGTGTGTTGCGCACGTAGATGCCGTGCAGATCGCGTGGTATTTCGCCGATCACCCGCATGCTGTCCGAGTCGGCCACCCACTCCTCCATCGTCGGGGTAAACGGGCCATGCAGAAAAGGATGATCGTTGTCCGGCGCAAGGGTCGCGATATAGGTCTTCAGAAGTTGCTGCATGGTGCTCGCTTTGCGACTAAGACAAGAGGAAAAGGGTGATCAGTCCAGCTTGATCCGGCCACTGCGGATGATGTCGCCATAAGTGCGCAAACCTTCCTGGACATCCCGGGTGAATTGCTCCGGGGTGCTGCCGGTCACGATGTACCCCATGTCCGACAGGCGCTTGTTCACAGCAGGGTTCTGCAGCGTACGGCTGAAGGCCGCGCTGATCCGGTCTACGATCGGCTTCGGCGTGCCCTTCGCAACCACATAACCAACCCAACCATCTGACTGGAAGTCCACACCCTGCTCCTTGAATGTGGGCACATTGGGCTGCGATGTCACACGTTTAGCCGAACTCACTGCCAAGGCCTTGACCTGGCCTCCGTCAATGAAAGGCTTACCAGCGTTGGATACCAGCGAGTACTGCAGGGTTCCGGCCACCACATCCGAGATCACCTTGACCTCGCCTTGATAGGGCACATGAACTGTGTCGATGCCCACCTTCACCGCCATCGCCACATTGTTGAAGTGGAAGCTGGTGCCAACGCCCGGCGTGCCGTAGTTGAACTTGCCGGGGTTTCGTTTGGCGGTAGCAATGAAATCCTGCAGCGTGTTGATACCCAGCTTGCTATCGACAATCAGAGTCAGGAAGGTCTCGACTGCGGCTGTGATCGGCTCAAACTGCTCCAGCGGCTTGATCTTGTAGCTCGGGGTAGTGAGGGGCAAGGTGATCATGGTTGCAGGCACCACCAAGCCGATGGTGTAGCCGTCACGCGGGGCCTGCAACATTTGTTCGAGCCCCACCTGGCCGCCGGCGCCCGCCTTGTTTTCGATGACGATTTGCGTGCCCAGTTGGCGTCCGAGTTCCTCACTCAGGGCGCGGCTCACGATATCAGTCAGGCCGCCGGGCGGGTAGGGGACGATCAGCTTGATCGGTCGACTGGGCCAACCATCGGCCTGTGCGTGTGCAGCCAGCGGACCGGCCAGTGCCCATGCGCCCAGAGCGGCCCAGAGCCAGCGCCTACGGCCGCCAAGAAAGTTGTACGCGGCCCCATCAGGGCGAGTGAAAAAACGCATGTCGTCTCCTTGGGTCAGGCTTGCTGCACCTGGCGGATGAAGGCCAGCAGGTGCTGATTAAATAGTTCGGGCTCCTCGGCGAAGCCGTAATGACCCGAGTTGGGTAGGGAATGGAACTGGGCATGCGGGATGAACTGGCGCTGAATGTTGCGCATGCCTTCCGGCCGACCAACTGCGTCGTGAGCACCTGCCAGCAAGAGCGTTGGCACCTTCACCCGTCGCAAAGTCTCCTCGCCGCGGTAGTGAACAATGGCCGCAATCGCCTGAATGAAAGTCTCTGAGGCGGTGCTGAGCGCCACTTCGCGAACCAATTCGACCAGCGGCCCCGCCGAGCCCGGAGCGAACATGCTGTCCACTACCGCCTTCGCGGTTTCCCGAAAGGGTTTTCCAGCCTGGAGCGGCTCAATGCGCTCGGCAAGAAATCGCTTCTTGTCCTCCTCGCTCTTTTGCGAGAAAGAGCCGACGGTGGCAGAGATGACCAGACCGTGGACTGTCTCAGGACGCATTACTGCAACCAGGGGCCCAACGATACCGCCCATGCTGTGACCCATCACGATGTTGGTTGCCGTGCCCTGCGCGTCGATCAGGCGGACGCCTGCCTCTGCCAAGTACTCGATACTGAGGGGTTGCGCTGGCAGGCGGCTCAGGCCATAACCGGGCGCGTCCCAGGCCACCACCCTAAGCCCTGCACCCACCAGGGTTGCGATTTCATGGCGGAAGTAGTCCTTGCTGCCATAGGCGCCGTGGAACAGAAATATGGTGGTGTCGCCATCGCCGGCAACGAGAAAATCAGGGATTCGGGTGGTAACGGACACGTGCGATCAGCCAGTAAGTGACAAACCTCCCGATTCTTTAAGCGCGTCGACCCCTGTGCAAGTAGCGCGTCTGAAAATTCCGGATTCCGGAACTACAGGCGCTGAATCATCGTCGCCCTTACCAACCGCGGCGCAGGCGCTCCCCGCTCACCCAGGTACCGTGAAAGCCATGGGGCACCCGCTGGGGCAGCCGGATGCGTGTCACCGGACCCTGTGCCACGTCGCGGGCATCGAAGATGGTGACGAAGGAGGCCTGCGCGGTAGCGTCCCACATGAAGCCGACCAGGTAGCCGTCGTCCTCGGCCTTGGCGCCATCCGCCGGCGCAAAGGGCGGCTCGCTGAACCACTTGTCGACGCCACCGTGGTAGGCGCTGGTGCTGCCCCGGAGCAGGTCGTGTCGGGCGATGCCGCAAAAACGTGGGTCTTCCGGCCGGGTGTTGCGGGCCATGAGCACGTTCCACGCGTAGCGGGTCTTGAAGCCCTGCATGGCCGAGTTGATGACGGGAAACTCTTGGTTGAAGATATCGTCGAGAACCCGTTCCCGGGTCTGGCCAGTGCGCAGGTTGAGTCGCCACTCGTAGAAGATGCAGTCGTTGTCCAGCGTAGCCAGCAGACGCGGGAAGCCCTCAGCGTCGACCTGGCCGCGCCAGTCGCGCGGCACGCGAAAGGGTGTGCCGACCATCACGATCTCGGTGCCGCCCTGGCCGTCGTCCTCCTCCCAGGCGTTGGCCACGTGGTACATGTAGGTCGGCTTGGCCTCGAACCAGCGAATCTGGTCCGGGCTGCCATGACGCGGCACCACAGCGAAGCGCGAGGGCATGTCGGCGTAGAACTTGAGCTTGTGCCGACCGGCGGCGAAGGCATCCATGTCATAGAACAAGGGGAAGTCGTGCAGCACCGTGAAGTGCTCGGTCACCGCCATGTCATGCGGCAGGCGGGGGCCCGGTAGCTGCACGGGCATGAAGGTCTGCAATGCGCCATGCCGGTCGATCACCCCGTAGTGCATGTAGGGCGCTTCTTTGCCATAGGCAAAGAAGAGAAATTCGCCGGTGCGCTCGTCCACCTTGGAGTGCGCCGAAATATGCAAACCGGCCAGGCGCGGGTCCAGCGCCTGGCAGGCCTGCGCGCCGGTTGGCCGAATGGGCTTTACGCCGCGCTCAACTCCGACGGCAGCACGGACTGGGACCCGCCGCACCACTACGACGCGGCCGTACTGGCCGCCTTCAACCGTGACCAGCGGCGCAACAAAGGACTGGGTCGCGCCCTCGGCCCGGACAGCG
>JAURKV010000209.1 GCA_030831585.1 Ramlibacter sp.
GTCGTGGCCCATGGCGATGCCGTCGTCAACCGCAATGGTGTTGAACTCCTTGGCCACGCCACCAGCGGCCTCGATCTCGCGGGCGACCAGTTGCCCCAGGTCTTTCAGGTGCACATGGCCGGGCACGAACTGGGTGAAGGAGTTGACCACCGCGATGATCGGCTTGGAAAAGTCATCGTCTTTCATGCCGGTGGCGCGCCACAAGGCGCGGGCACCCGCCATGTTGCGGCCGGCGGTGGTGGTCTTGGAACGGTAGGTGGGCATGGTGTCGTCCGAAGGGGTCGCGAAATTGGAACCCGCATTATCCGACAGCCCCAGCTGGCGCCGTCGCAAGACCCAGGGCGAGCCCGGAATTGAAAAACCCGCCTCGCGGCGGGTCTTCCCTCGGATGCCGCGTGCCGGCAGGTCTGCTCTTTAGAGCTTCTCAGCCAACTGGTCGAGGATGGCTGGATTCTGCCGTCACATCACATCGCCTGCGGCGATATGAGTGCCGTCAAACCCCAGCCGCCCGCAACGCGGCCACGGCCTGCGGCCGACCTGTATCAATTGCGTTCCGCAAGTTGATCCAGGATGCCGGGGTTTTCCAGCGTGCTGGTGTCCTGCGTGATCGCTTCGCCCTTGGCAATCGACCGAAGCAAGCGCCGCATGATCTTGCCCGAGCGGGTCTTGGGCAGGTTGTCGCCGAAGCGGATGTCCTTGGGCTTGGCGATCGGGCCGATTTCCTTGGCGACCCAATTGCGCAGCTCGTTGGCGATCTGCTTGGCTTCTTCGCCGACCGGGCGGCTGCGCTTCAAGACCACGAAGGCGCAGATCGCCTCGCCGGTCACATCGTCAGGCCGGCCCACCACGGCGGCTTCGGCCACCAGGTCGGTCTTGGAAACCAAGGCCGATTCGATCTCCATCGTGCCCATACGGTGGCCGGAGACGTTGAGCACGTCGTCAATGCGGCCGGTGATTCGGAAGTAGCCGCGGTCGGCACTGCGCACAGCGCCGTCACCCGCGAGGTAGTAGCCCTTGAGCTCCTCTGGGAAGTAGGACTTCTTGAAGCGCTCAGGATCGTTCCAGATGGTGCGGATCATCGACGGCCAGGGGCGCTTGACGACCAGAATCCCGCCAGAACCATGGGCCATGTCGTTTCCGGCTTCATCAACGATGGCGGCGGCAATACCTGGCAGCGGCAGCGTGCACGAACCCGGTACCAGGGGGGTGGCACCCGGCAGCGGCGTGATCATGTGTCCCCCGGTCTCGGTCTGCCAGAAGGTGTCGACGATGGGGCAACGCTCGGCGCCGATGTTCCGGTGGTACCACATCCAGGCTTCAGGGTTGATCGGCTCACCCACACTGCCCAGAATGCGCAAGGTAGAAAGGTCCCAGTTCTTCGGGTGCACCTTCTCGTCGGAGTCGGCGGCCTTGATCAGCGAACGGATCGCGGTCGGAGCGGTGTAGAAGATCGAGACCTTGTGCGACTCGATCATCCGCCAGAAGCGACCCGCATTGGGGAAGGTGGGCACGCCTTCGAACACCACCTGGGTGGCGCCGGCGGCCAGCGGGCCGTAGGCCACATAGGTGTGTCCGGTGATCCAGCCAATGTCGGCGGTGCACCAGAAGATGTCGCTCGGCTTGATGTCGAACGTCCACTGCATGGTGAGGTTGGCCCACAGGACGTAACCGCCAGTCGAATGCTGCACGCCCTTGGGCTTGCCGGTCGAACCCGAGGTGTAGAGGATGAACAGCGGGTGCTCGGCGCCCACCGGCACCGGCGCGCACACGCTGGACTGGCCGGCCAAGACCTCCTCGAAGCTCTTGTCGCGGCCCGCCACCATGGTGACCGGGGTCTTGGTGCGGTTGTAAACAAGAACGGTTTTGAGCGTATCGCAGCCGCCATAGCCAATGGCTTCGTCGACGATGGTCTTGAGGGGCAGTTCCTTGCCACCACGCATCTGGCAGTTAGCAGTGATCACTGCCACCGCGCCGGCGTCGATGATGCGCTCTTGCAGGGCCTTGGCAGAAAAGCCGCCAAACACCACCGAGTGGGTAGCGCCAATCCGCGCGCAGGCCTGCATGGCCACCACACCCTCGATGGTCATGGGCATATAGATCACGACCCGGTCACCCTTCTGGATACCCTGGGCCTTGAGCGCATTGGCGAACTGGCTCACGCGGGCCAGCAGTTCCTTGTAGGTGACCTGGGTGACCGCGCCGTCGTCGGCTTCAAAAATGATGGCCGCCTTGTTCTCGACCGGCGTGCCCATGTGCTTGTCCAGGCAGTTGTGCGAGGCGTTGAGCTCGCCATCGTCGAACCACTTGTAGAAGGGGGCGTTGGACTCGTCCAGGGTTCGGGTGAAGGGCTTGTTCCAGACCACGTTGTCGCGGGCCAACTGGGCCCAGAAGCCTGCGAAGTCCTTCTCAGCCGCCTGGCACATCGCCTCGTAGGCCGCCATGCCGCTGATGCGGGCACCGCTGACTGCGGCGGCGGGCGGGGGGAAGACCCGGTTTTCGACCAGGACCGACTCGATGGCGCTCATTTCATGTCTCCGTTGTGATGCCGAACGGGTCGAAACTTTCGGCCCAGCGACTTACAATGTACTGACTTTTTCGGGTCACACTCCAGCTCGGAAAAGTCGGCCGGAGCACGCCAGATTGTGGCTCTCCCGGCCAGGCTGGATTTCTGGGCCGCGCCTAAAATGGCGCTCGAACAAACCCGGGAAACTCGAACGTCCACACCGGATCGCTTCTACAGCACCGCCCACACCGCCCCCACATGCAACAACAGAAAACCTCCCTCGGGGCCTTGCCCACCGTGATTTTTGCCAGCCGTTGGCTGCAACTTCCGCTCTACATCGGGCTGATCGCCGCGCAGGCGGTCTACGTCTTTCATTTCTGGGTCGAGTTGGTGCACTTGCTGGAGGCCGCCTTTGGCAACAAGGAGGCGCTGCAGATGCTGGTGACCAGCATCGGCTACAAATCCGATGCGCCGCTCACCTCGCTCAACGAGACGGTGATCATGCTGGTGGTCCTGGCCCTGATCGACGTGGTCATGATCTCCAACCTGCTGATCATGGTCATCATCGGCGGCTACGAAACCTTCGTTTCACGCATGAATCTTGAGGGCCACCCCGACCAGCCCGAATGGCTCAGCCATGTCAACGCCTCGGTCCTGAAGGTCAAGCTGGCAACCGCCATCATCGGCATCAGCTCGATCCATCTGCTCAAGACCTTCATCAATGCTGGCAACTACAGCGACAAGGTGCTGATCGCGCAGACCGTGATTCATGTCACCTTCCTGCTGTCGGCCATGGCCATTGCCTACACCGACCGGCTGATGTCGGCCCCGCATCAGGACGACGCGCACTGAGCCACCGGTGCCCAAGGATCCCGCCGGCCTCAGACCATGCGCGCCGGCTGTACCCAGGTGTCGAACTCCTGCGGGCTGAGGTAACCGAGCGCCAGGGCAGCCTCGCGCAGGCTGCTGCCTTCTGAATGCGCCTTCTGTGCGATCTCGGCCGCACGGTCGTAGCCCAGGTGAGGGCTGAGCGCGGTCACCAGCATCAAGGAACGTGAGACCAGCTCGGCGATCCGTTGACGGTCGGGCTCCAGGCCCCGCACGCAGTACAGGTCGAGGCTCACCATCCCATCGCCGAGCAGGCGAATGCTTTGCAAAATGGACTGGATCACAAGCGGCTGGCCCGTGTTCAGCTCGAAATTGCCGCCCGCCGCCCCTGCGAGGCCGACGGCCAGGTCGTTGGCCATGACCTGCCAGCAAATCATGAGAACCGCCTCGCACTGGGTCGGGTTCACCTTGCCCGGCATGATGGACGAGCCCGGTTCGTTCTCCGGCAGCCGCAACTCGCCCAGGCCGCAACGCGGGCCGCTGGCCATCCAACGGATGTCATTGGCGATCTTGGCTAGTGCAATAGCGAGCCCCCTGAGCGCAGCATGCGCCTGCACCAGCGCATCGACCGTCGCCAGCGCCTCGAACTTGTTGGGAGCGCTGCCGAGGGGAAAGCCGCTGTCCTGGGCCAGTTGGGAAGCCATCTGCTCGCCGAAGCCGGGCGGCGTGTTCAGGCCGGTACCCACCGCGGTCCCGCCGATGGCCAGCTCACGCAGGTGCGGCAGGCTGGCCTGCAGGTGGCGAAGGGAGTGATCGAGCTGGGCGACGTAGCCGGAGAACTCCTGACCCAAGGTCAGCGGTGTGGCGTCCTGCAGGTGGGTGCGACCGGTCTTGACCAGCTGCCGCCACGCGCCCGCGTGCGCCGCCAGAGAGGTACGCAGCTGGTGCAAGGCCGGCAATAACCGGCGATGCAGGCCCTCAAGCGCCGCGATGTGCAGGGCGCTGGGGATCACGTCGTTGGACGATTGGCTCTTGTTCACATGGTCGTTTGGGTGAACCAGTCGTTCGAGCCCGCGACCGCCACCGAGCAGCTCGCTGGCCCGGTTGGCGATCACCTCGTTCATGTTCATATGGGTCTGGGTGGCTGAACCGGTCTGCCAAAGGGCCAGCGGAAACTCCTCCCAATGGCGGCCGGCAATCACCTCGTCGGCCGCCGCCATGATCGCGTCGGCCACCCGATGTTCCAAACCGCCGCTGCGCCGGTGCACCTGCGCCGCAGCACGCTTGACCCGGGCCAATGCGGTCAGAAACTCGGGCGGCATGCGCTCGCTCGAGATCGCGAAATGCACCAACGCACGCTGGGTATGCGCGCCCCACAAGCGCGCTTGCGGCACTTGGACGCGCCCGAGACTGTCTGCTTCTTCCCGCGCGCCCTGTGCTTGAATCCCCAATTCGGCCATGGCAACTCCCAAAAACTCACGGGATACACCCTCCACGGATTTACCGCAAACTCATCCATATGCCCAATTAATCCGGCGGACCGATATTTATTAGATAATGCGGGCACTTCCAGAAAACATTCCGTCCCAATAGCCGTTTCGGCTGGGTTGAATTTCGGGAAGAACCATTGAAAAAAATGTCTAGTTGCGAACCTCATCCTCTATCTAGGTCTACAAATAAGGAAAAAAGATGAACATCGAAAACATCGACCTCGACAAAATCGATCTGGCCACCCTCAAGAAACTGGCCGACAGCGCCAGCGAGAAATTCCAGAAGCGCAAGCAAAACGAGCTCAAGGACATGGTCGCGCGCTGGCTGTCCGAGGCGGCTTCCGTGGGCTACAGCAGCAGCGACGTGATGGCCGAGCTCCGTGGCGGCCGCTCCGCCGGCGGTGCGAAGCGCGGCCGGGCACCCCGCGCCGACAAGGGCGCCACCGCCGCCCCGAAGTACCGGGGTCCTAACGGCGAACTGTGGAGCGGCCGTGGTCAAGCACCTAAGTGGATGAAGCCCCTGCTAGCTTCTGGCAAGAAGAAAGAGGATTTCCTCATTTCCAAGGCCTGATAGCCCACCTCAGGTCCGAAGTCAGGCCTCAGTTAAGGGTTTGGCGCCAGCTACCCCTGACGGTCGCCTTTTGACTTCAAGTCCCTGGGCTCCGGCTTCCAACTTGCATCCCCTGCCCTAACGCAGGAGAGCCGGCTGTAAGTACAGGAGCTTAGTCAACCCGCCGTAGCATTTGTTGCGCGGCGGGTTTTCTTTTGAACAAGTCGTATCAGGCTGGGGCTTCATCGCCACACCGACACCTCGCTCAGGAAAAGCATGGTGGTTCGGCCAGAGCAAATATGGACACCCTTTCCGACGCAATTGCGCACATTCTCACGCCAGCGCGGGCCCCAAGTTTCTAGCGGCGGTTATTTATCAAACTGACCATTTTCAGGCGCGCCGGCATGGCTGGCTCAAGGGGTGAGCCACTGACGAGCAACGCCGGGTGACTGGCCACGTCAAGCAGGGCCGATCCCGGGGCCCGGTGGCTGAGATAATCAACGCGACTCATCCAACCACAGCCCCATGACCACCCGCATCCAGCAAGCCGACCTGATCGAATCCGTCGCCGCGGCGCTTCAGTACATCAGCTACTACCACCCCGCCGACTACATCGCCCAC
>JAURKV010000210.1 GCA_030831585.1 Ramlibacter sp.
ACCTCGGCCTCAAAGAAGTCGGCTGCCTTGCCCAGCATCTGGTCCAGTGAGCCGGACTCTTCGCCGATCGCTGTCATCTGCAGCACCATCGACGGAAAAACCTGGGTGCCTGTCATGGCGCTGGTCAGGCTGGTGCCGGCCGAGACCTCTTGGCGAATGCGGTCGGTTGCCTGGGCGTAGACGGAATTACCCGCTGCACCGCCCACCGAATCGAGCGCATCCACCAGTGGCACCCCGGCAGCGAACATGGTCGCCAGCGTGCGGGTCCAGCGGGCGACCACGGTTTTGTAGATCAAATCACCGAAGATCGGCAGCCGCAAGGACAGTCGGTCTACCACCTCGTGCAGCCTCTGGCTTGTTTTCCAGGCTCGCGTCGCAGTGACCGTGGCCAAGCCCACCATGCCCAGCATGGCCCACCAGTAGCCGACAAAGAATTCGCTGATGGCAATCACCAGCAGTGTGGGGGCTGGCAGGTCGGCGCCGAACGATTTGAAAATGTCGCGAAACGACGGGATCACGAAAATCATGATCACCGCCACCACAACCAGGGCGACTAGCAGGACCGTTACCGGGTACATAAGGGCCGAGCGCAGCTTGGATTTGATGCCCTCGATCTTTTCCATGTAAACGGCCAGTCGCTCGAGCACCGCGTCCAAAATGCCGGCGGCCTCGCCGGCCTCGATCAGGTTGCAGTACAGTGCGCTGAAGTGGTTGGGGAACTTGCGGAAGGCCGCCGACAGCGAGGTGCCGGTCTCGACGTCCATGCGGATGTCTTCGAGCAGACGCGCCAGATTGGCATTGGGGTTGCCACGTCCGACGATGTCGAAGGACTGCAGCAGGGGCACGCCAGCCTTCATCATGGTGGCCATTTGGCGGGTGAACAGCGAGATGTCCTTGGGACGGATGCGCGGGCCCCTGCGCTGCTTGCGCTTGCGGATGCGCAACTGGCTCACGCCCTGTCGACGCAGATTGGCCTGAACCTGGTTTTCGCCTGCGGCCCGTGCCTCGCCGCGCACGATACGGCCCTGCCGGTCGCGGCCTTCCCATTCAAAAATGAACTCTTCAACCCTGGCGGTGGGGGACATGGCCATGTGCGTATCCTTGGTGAGGCGGCGTTTCGGCGGCGTGAGGGCGGCGGTGCGCGAGGGGAGGGCTGGAGCGAAAAGCGAAATTCAGGGGCTGGGCTGAGGGGCAGGCCATCACAAATTGGTCACCGCCAACACCTCTTCGAGGGAGGTGAGACCCAGCCGTACCTTGAGCAGGCCCGACTGCCGCAGGCTGCGCACGCCCTCGGCTTGCGCCTGGCGGCCGATTTCAACCGCATTGCCGTCGGCCAGGATGATGTTCTGAATGCCCTCGCTGATGGGCATCACCTGGTAGATGCCCACCCGGCCCTTGTAGCCCTCGTTGCAGGCCGAGCAGCCCACCGGGCGGTAGGGCTGCCAGCTGCCATCGAGGTCGGCCGGGGCAAAGCCGGCGTCGAGCAGGTTTTGCTTGGGCAGGTCCAGGGGCTGCTTGCAGTTCGGGCAGAGCCGCCGCGCCAAGCGCTGGGCCGAGATGAGGATTACGCTGGAGGCAATGTTGAAGGGCGCTATGCCCATGTTGCGTAGCCGGGTGAGCGTGGCGGGGGCGTCGTTCGTATGGAGGGTGGACAGCACCAGGTGGCCGGTCTGGGCCGCCTTCATGGCGATGTCGGCCGTCTCCAGGTCACGGATTTCCCCGACCATGATGATGTCTGGGTCTTGCCGAAGGAAGGCGCGCAAGGCGCTGGCGAAGGTGAGCCCCGCCTTTTCGTTGACGTTGACCTGGTTCACCCCGGGCATCACGATTTCGGAGGGGTCCTCGGCGGTGGCAATGTTCACCCCCGCCTTGTTCAGCATGTTCAGGCAGGTGTAGAGCGAGACCGTCTTCCCCGAGCCGGTGGGGCCAGTGACCAGAATCATCCCGTAGGGCCGCTTGATGGCGTCCATCAGCCGCGCCCGCTCGTCGGGCTCGTAGCCCAGGGCGTCGATGCCCAGGCGTGCAGCGGCGGGGTCGAGGATACGGATCACGATCTTCTCGCCGAAGAGCGTGGGCAGGGTGGAGACGCGGAAGTCGATCACCCGCTCGGGGCTGATCTTGAGCTTCATTCGGCCGTCTTGCGGCACCCGCTTCTCGGAGATGTCCATCTTGGAAATCACCTTGATGCGGGACGCTAGCTTTTCCTTGATTGCCACCGGCGGCGCCGCCATTTCGCGCAGCTCGCCGTCGATGCGAAAGCGCACCCGGTAGTTGTGCTCGTAGGGCTCGAAGTGGATGTCAGACGCCCGTGCGCTGAAGGCGTCGAGCAGCATTTTGTGCAGGAATTTGACGACCGGTGCGTCCTCGACCTCGGCCGAGGCGGCCTTGTCTTCATCGCCCGCCAGTCCCATGTCCAGCGAGGCGTCGTCGAATTGGAAGTCATCCCCGATGAGGGAGTCCATGGTCTCGGCAGCGGTGGTGGACTGCGCATCCACCAGGCGCGAGAGCTTGTCGTACTCCGTCAGAACCCAGTCGACTCCCATTTGGGTGGCGAACTTGATCCGCTCGGCGGCCTGCTGGTCGGAGGGGTCGGCGGTGGCCACCGAGATGCGGTTGTTGCGCTTGGCGAGCGCCACCACCCGGTACTTCTGGCAGAGCTTGCCGTCGAGCAAGGTGCGCGGCAGACGCTGGGGGTCGATCGCATCAAGGTCGAGCAGCGGCACGCCAAAGGTCGTTGCCAGGGTATGGGCCATTTCGGATGGGGACACCGCGCCTGACCCAGTCAGCTCGGCAATGAAGGTCTGGCCGGTGGACTGGGCCTTGCGATAGACGGCCTCTGCGGCCTGTTGCTCGAGCTTGCCAGCGGCGATGAGGGCGCGGGCCAGCCCGGGAAGGGCCTGCGGCTGCTGGAGAGGGGCGGCGGTGGGTTCGGCAACAGCCATCGGGTGGAACTGGGCGCCATCCACAAGGCGCCCGGGGTCGGGTGTTCGAGGTGGGGGCGATCATCGCCCAAGTTGGATGTACTGTAAATGTATCAACCTTTGTGCGACTCATCGTCTCGCAGAGACTGCTCTGCATAAATTTTCATTCGTCCAGATCTGCCCCCCGGTGCCCAGAGCCGAGCCGACCGAATGGGGCTCGATGGCGTCCGTGGACTTCGGGTTACTCTTCGGAGGGGTGAACAGTTCAGCCTGCTACTTCTTGACTCAAGGATCAGCCATGCAAATCACCGTCTCTACCTTGGCACTCGCACCCCTGAGTGAGGTGTGGCGCGCCTACACCAGCCCCGAGGACATCAAGGCCTGGAACGCCGCCTCCTCAGACTGGCACACCACCCAAGCCACGGTAGACCTGCGCCCAGGCGGACATTTTTCCTCGCGCATGGAAGCCAAAGACGGCTCCTTCGGGTTTGACTTTGCCGGCCAATACACCCAGGTGGTGCCCCACGCCTTGATCGAATATCAATTTGGCGATCGAACCGCCAGAGTGGAGTTTGCCGAGGAGGCCGCGGGCGTGCGCGTGACCGTGTCCTTCGACCCTGAAACCCTGCACCCGGAAGAACAGCAGCGCGAGGGCTGGCAAGCCATCCTCGACAACTTTGCGCGGCATGTTGCGGGGCTGACGTGATTTGATGGCACCGCTAGGCAACTGTCCCCAGTTCGGTCGCGCACTGCTCCAGTAACTCGACGAAGCGGCTGGTCATGGGTTGACGCGGGGCGGACTTCAGCAGGGTGATGCCGACAGTTCGTTTCATTCGCGCCTGCGGCAGCGGGAGGACGGTCAGGCCCTTGCCCAGATTTCCGACCAGCATGGACTCGGTCAGCAGGGAGACCAGGTCGGTCGCACAGAGCACATGCCGCATTTGACTTGCTGTGTTGTTGACCTGAAGCACGATCTTGGGAGCCTGAAGCCCCGCTTGTGCGAATTGCATTTCGACATGCCTGCGGGCAGAAACCTCGGGTCCTGGCAGCATCCACTGGGCATCTGCCAAGTCGGAGAGCTTCAGTCTCCGTTTACGCAGGAGGGGGTGCTCGTCGCGGACGACCATGCAAAGGTCGTCACGGAAAAGTTCTACCGCCGTCAAGTCATCGGGCAGGCGCACAGGTAGGGAACTGATCGCCAAATCCAGCTCACCCTGGCGCATCAATCGCCAAAGTTCATCGTTGAGGTGAACCGAGGCGCGTACGGTTGCCGCCGGTCTCTGCTGGTGCAATTGCACAAAAGCGGGCACGAAAAGCTTTTCCGAGTAGAGGGGGGAAACGCCCACTCGTAGCAAACCTAAAGAGCCGATGTGAAGGTCTGTGGCCTCCTTAACGGCGTCACTGAGAACCCCACGCAGGCCGCTGGTGCGCTGACGGAACTGCTCGGCCACGCCCGTGAGCGTCATGCCTTTGACGCTTCGCTCGAACAACTGAAAACCCATGGCGCTCTCCAGGCGCTGCAAGCCCTTTGTCACCGCTGGCTGGGAAACACCGAGCCGTTGCGCAGCCTTGCGCACCTGCCCTTCCTCGGCGACCGCCAGAAAGTAGTCGATGTCGTTGAGTTGGATACCCATGGGTGAAAAAATAAATAAAGGTTATCAAGATGGTCACTTTGATTATCCACAGGATGCGAACGGCTGACTAGACTGAGCGCAATCACCACTTCAGCACCTGCATGCATGAACTTCGGGATTTTTCTCGAGCGCAGCGCCAAGCGTTGGCCCACCAAGGCGGCGGTTCTCTTTCGCGATCAGGTCCTGACCTATCGCCAACTTGAGGATGATTCGAACCGCCTCGCCCACGCCTTGCAGGAGCTGGGCCTCCAGCGCGGCGACCGCGTGGCCATCGTTGCACCCAACCGCCCCGAGATCGTGGTCGCCGAGTGCGCCTTCTACAAGTTGGGGTTGGTCAAGGTGGCACTCAATTCCCGCCTGTCGCCGCAGGAGCTGGAAGATGCCCTGACCAATGCCGACCCGATTGCCTGTCTGGTTGCGCCGTCGCACCGACCGGTCGTGCAGGCCATGTTCGAGCGCCTGCCTGGCATGCGGTACCGGATCGCCTGGGAGTTCAGCGAAGCCGACGCGCAGGCGGGCTGGCTCGATGGTGCCGCGCTCACGGCTCAGGCATCGGCAAGGCACATACATGTGGACCTGAATTCCGACGATCTTGCCGTGCTGCACTACACGTCTGGCTCGACCGGCAAGCTCAAGGCGGCCATGCAGACCATGGGCAATCGCATGACCTCCCTGCGCAAGGTCATCATGGTCCGGATGAACAGTGATTCCGACGACGTGATGCTGCTCGTCGGTCCGATCACACATGCGAGCGGGATGTTCATCCAGGCGCTCCTGTTCCAGGGAGTCACCATCTTGCTAATGGACCGTTTCAATCCTCCCGAATTACTGGAGGCGATTGAAAAGCATCGCGTCACCATGTGCTTCATGGTGCCGACCATGATCTATGGGTTGCTGGCCGAACCAAGCATCAAGACGCGGGACCTCTCAAGCCTTCGGCTCGTGAGCTACGGCGCATCTCCGATGTCGCCGGCCAGAATTCGTGAGGCGCGGGCTGTTTTTGGCCCCGTTCTTGCGCAGGGTTACGGCGCAGGTGAAACCACCGGCGGCGTGGTGCATCTGTCCACCGCCGATCATGAGCGCGCTTTCCGTGGAGAGAAGCCCGAACTGCTTTCATCGTGTGGCCGTGCCACCTGTGAGTCGGAAGTGGTCGTACTGGACGACGATGGGAACCCTGTCCAGGAGGGCGAAATTGGAGAGATCTGCGTCCGCGGTCCGGATGTGTTTGCTGGCTATTGGCGAGCCCCCGAACTGACCCGCGCAGCTTTCGACACCAAGGGGTGGCTGCGCACCGGTGATCTCGCACGCATCGACGATGAGGGCTTCATCTACATCGTCGACCGTCGCAAGGAGATGCTGGTTTCCGGCGGCTTCAATATCTACCCGAGCGAAATTGAGGCGGTTCTGTCCTTGCACCCCGCAGTCTATGAGGCCTGCGTGATCGGCGTTCCTGATGACAACTGGGGCGAGGTGGTCAAAGCCGTGGTGGTCACCCGCGATGGTGTCGCGGTAGCCGCCCAAGAACTGATTGACTTCTGCAAGGAGCGGCTCGCTGATTTCAAGAAGCCTCGGTCGGTTGACTTTGTTTCCGAGCTGCCCAGAAACAGCAACGGAAAACTCTCCCGGAAGGACCTGAGGGAACGCTATTGGCAGGGCCGCGATCGGAGAGTGAATTGACGATGCTGGACAACTCCGTCGACAGCTTTGAGGGCACCACCAAGGCAAGGGATTTCGTCGGCCGAGTCGGAGCGTTCATCAAGGGCGAACTGCAACCGCTCGCAGCCGAGCATCGAATCGACCACGAGCAGCCAGTGCCCCGGCACCTGCTCGATCAGGTCTGGCGACGTTCCCATGCGCTGGGCCTCTACGGCATGACCCTGCCCGAGACGATGGGGGGCGCCGGTTTTTCCGTGCACGACCATGTGCTGGTGAAGGAATTCATCTATGCCAGCGGGTCGCCCTTTGCGCCCCATGTGCTTGGCGAACTGAGTGGCCCGCCACGCCTCGGTGCGCTGGTGGGGAAAGCGAATTCCGATCAGTTCGAGCGCTTCATCTTGCCCGTGGCGCGCGCTGAAAAGGCGATCTGCTTTGCCATCACCGAGCCGGGGGCAGGCTCTGATGCGGGAGCCTTGCAGACTTCGGCTGTACAGCATGGCGACCACTACGTTTTGAACGGGACCAAGAAGTACATCACCGGGGCCGCATTCTGCGATTTTGCGGTCGTCATCGCGTCGACCAGCGAGGACCCCGCTGTCCGCGAAACCACCGCCTTCTTTGTTGAGCGGGACCGCGCAGGTTTTCGTGTGGAGGGCGGATACAAGACGTTGGCCGGTCAGTCGCACACCGCCAATATCGTCCTCAGTGACTGTCGCATTCCGATCACTAACCAGATCGGTGAAAGAGGGCGCGGCCTCAGCCTGGCCTTGGGTCGTATCACGGTCAACCGCTTGCTTCATTGCCCGGCCATGCTGGGTTTTGCACGACTGGCCATGCTCGACAGCCTTGACTATGCGCGCAGCCGAACGCAGTTCGGCCAGGCCATTG
Organism: Ramlibacter sp.; assembly: GCA_030831585.1. Classification (GTDB taxonomy): domain Bacteria; phylum Pseudomonadota; class Gammaproteobacteria; order Burkholderiales; family Burkholderiaceae_C; genus Ramlibacter. The sequence goes on from JAURKV010000210.1 coordinate 7,100, forward strand.
GCGAGTTTCAGGCGATCGGACACATGCTCGCCGATATGGCGACCGATTTGTCTGCGGCTCGATCGCTCATGCTGTCGGTCGCGCGCAAACTGGACCAGGGCGTCGATGCGCGCGTCCAGGCCTCCATGGCCAAACTGTTTTGTTCAGAAACGGCCTTCCGCATTGCAGACCGTGCGGTGCAGATTCACGGCGGCGAGGGAATCGTTCAGGGTCGGCGAGTCGAATTCCTGTTCCGCCTGCTGCGGATGTACCGGATCTTGACAGGAACCAGCGAGATTCAGCGCAACACGATCGCGAAAGAAATTCTGCATTCGTGGGGCCAGTCATGACGAAGAGAACGAGGGCACTCCAATGAATATTTTTCAGGCGATGATCATCCGGGCGCTTGGCGTCGCGTCCTTGCTCGGGCCGACCCTGGCGATGGCCCAAGACTTCCCTTCACGCCCGATCCGCTGGATCGTCCCCTTCCTCGCGGGGACAGGGCCGGACAGCACTGTCCGCGCTGTAGCTGAAGCCATGAGCGGCATCCTCAAGCAATCGATCGTCGTTGACAACAAGGGCGGTGCTTCGGGCAACCTGGGGGCGCAACTCGCAGCCCGAGCCGCTCCTGACGGCTATACCTGGGTCTATTCGGCCACCTCCATGTCCGCGAGCATGCGCATGTACAAGAAGCCGGGCTTCGATGTCATGAAGGACTTTACGCATGTCGGCCGTATCGCGCTGTCGGACTTGACCGTGGTGGTTCATCCCGATTCAGGAATCAATACGCTCAAGGATCTCATGGACCGCGCGGCAAGGCAGCCAGGCAGGATCACTTTTGGCTCGGGCGGAATTGGGTCGCCAGCGCATTTGAGCGCAGAACTTATACGAAGCGCCGCAAACGTCAATCTGCTGCACATTCCGTACAAAGGGGCTTCGGAGTCCGCCATGGCAGTGATCGGCAAGCAGGTCGACTTCGCCCTGATGATCACCTCCGTGGCCATCCCGCATGTGCAGGCCGGCAGGCTCACGCCGTTGGCGGTGACCGGTCCGCAGCGCAATCCGCGGCTGGCGCAAACGCCGACGCTGCCTGAAGCGGGCTTGCCTGGTTTGCAGGCCACCTCCTTCGGCGGACTTTCGGTCCCAGCAGGCACACCCATGCCGATCGTCAAGAGAATTTCTGACGCACTCAACGCGGCGCTGGCAATGCCGGATGTGGTGACGAAGCTCGAAGCCCTGGGTGGCGTCGTGATTCCCTCCACGGCGCCGGACGAGTATCGCGACAACCTCCGAGACGAGATTGGCCGGACCGAGCAGATGATGAAAGCCGCCAATCTCGAGGCGCAGTGAGCGCATTCCCCTCCCCATCGGTCTGCGAGGGCATGCGTGCCCCGGCAAACCAACTTCGACTGTCCTGTCAAGCCAAGGAGCCATCGTGCCTATCAACCGACGCCCCTTCCTCCAGTGGGTCACCTCCCTCGCTGCCCTCGGACCCTTGACTCATTGGGCCCAGACGTCTTCGACAAAAGCCGGCACGGTGAGTCGTGACGGCGTGCAGATCGCGTACGTCAGCGCTGAACCGGACTCCGGTGCCTTCGACAGGTCGAAAGCAGTCGTCTTCATCCATGGCGCGCTTTGTGACAATTCCGACTGGCGCTTTCAGTTCGCGCAATTGGCCAGGACCCACCGTGTCGTGGCCCTGGATCTGGTTGGCCACGGTGCATCGGAAAAGAAGTCCGGACGTATCGGCATCAATGCCTTTGCCAAGGATGTGGACGCGGTCTGCCAACAGCTGGGAGTGTCGAAAGTCGTTCTTGTCGCACACAGCATGGGGTGCCGTGTGGCACTGCAATGCGCCCTGGATATGCCCGACAAGGTGGCGTCATTGGTTCTGCTCGATGGCGCCTATCTCAGCCCCCAGCCTACAACAGGAATGGCGCCAGCCGCCCGATCGGAGTTGGCTCAGGCGACCTACAAGCGGGTGCAAGCGCTCTATGACGGGCCGCAACTCCCCGCCGTGATCAAGGGGGCTTTTGAGCAGATGTTCTTCGACGCCAGATTTCTGGGCATGCGGGACCAGGTCGTTGCCCGCGCCCAGAGCCTCCCACCCCTGGTCGCCCGCGAACTCATGGCCGATTTCGCTGCTTGGGATGTTCTGCAGATGGAAACTGCGCTTTCAACCATCGCTGCCCCCATCCTGGCCATTTGTTCTACTTCGTTCAATGCTTCCCGCCAGCGTGTGATGCTGGGCAAGGATGAACGCACGCCTTGGATCCAGGTCCTCCAGCAGCATGCCAGACGGCCCGAGATCGCCCGCTACACGGATGCGGGGCACTTCGTGATGCTAGAGCAGCCCGAGCGGATCGGCCAGGACATGGTCCGCCA
>JAURKV010000211.1 GCA_030831585.1 Ramlibacter sp.
CAGCACCCACGTGCGCTTTGTCGGTCCTAACAGCGCGCTGCGCCTGAACAGCGACGCGCCTCTTTCTTACATCCTGTCGGAGACCTTCTTCGTGGCCGACCGGCCGATGAATTTCATCCTCGGCCCCGACGAGACCCTGCTCACAGGCATCGAAGACACCGCGCGGGGCTTCGAGCAACAAACCGGCGATCACTGGAAAAGTTGGACGCGGTCGCTGTCGCTGCCGCTGGAGTGGCAAGAGGCGGTGATCCGCGCCGCGATCACGCTCAAGCTGTCGCTGTTCGAGGACACCGGCGCGATCGTGGCCGCGATGACCACCAGCATCCCCGAAGCACCCGACAGCGGACGCAACTGGGACTACCGCTTTTGCTGGCTGCGCGACGCCTTCTTCGTGGTGCGGGCCCTCAACGGCATCTCCGAGGTGGCCACGATGGAGGACTACCTGCGCTGGCTGAACAACGTGGTGGTGCGCTCGCGCGGTGGCCACATCCAGCCCCTGTACGGCATTGGCCAGGAGACGCACCTGCCCGAGTCGGTCATGAGCCACCTGCCCGGCTATCGCGGCATGGGGCCGGTGCGGGTGGGCAACCAAGCGGCCGAACACTTTCAGCACGACGTCTACGGCAACATCATCCTGGGCGCTTCCCAGGCCTTTCATGATCACCGCTTGCTGCATCGTGCCGGCCGGCCGGAGTTCATGCACCTGGAGGCGGTGGGGGAACAAGCCTTTCGGGTCCACGATCAGCCCGACGCGGGCATGTGGGAACTGCGCAGCCGGGCACGTGTGCACACCTCCTCGTCCCTCATGTGCTGGGCGGCGTGCGATCGTCTTGCCAAGGTGGCCCATAGCTTGGGCCTGCCCACGCGCAACGAGGTCTGGCGCGGACGGGCCGACACCATCCGCGCGCGCATCCTGCGCGATGCCTGGAGCGAGCGGCGCCAGGCCTTCGCCGAGAGTTTTGGCGGCGAGGACCTCGACGCCAGCGTGCTGCTGATGACAGAGGTGGGCTTCATCGACCCTTGTGACCCGCGCTTTCTCTCGACGGTGCAGGCGCTCGAGCGCTCGTTGTGCGATGGCCCCTTCATGCGGCGCTACGAGGCGCCGGACGACTTCGGCCGGCCCGCTACGGCCTTCAACATCTGCACCTTCTGGCGCATCGACGCGCTGGCGCGCATCGGCCGGCGCGAGGAGGCGCGGGACATCTTCGAGATGATGCTGGCCGCCCGCAACCCGCTGGGCCTGCTGTCGGAGGACACGCATGCCGGCACGGGCGAGATGTGGGGCAATTTTCCGCAGACCTACTCCATGGTGGGCCTGATCAACGCCGCGGTGCGCCTGTCGGCACGCTGGGACTCGGTGATCTGATGCCGCGCCTCGTGGTGGTGTCCAACCGAGTGGCCGACCCGCGCCGCACCGCCGCGGGCGGCCTGGCGGTCGCCCTGTCCGAGGTGCTGCACGCCACCGGTGGCATGTGGTTCGGCTGGAGCGGCAAGGTGATTGCGGCGGCCGATGGCGGCCGCCCCGGCGAGGGCAAGGCGCATCGGCACCAGGCCGGGCCGGTGAAGCTGGTGACTGTGGACCTGAGCGCCGAAGACCACCGCGCCTACTACCTGGGCTATGCCAACGGCGTGCTCTGGCCCGTTTTTCATTACCGCCTGGACCTCGCCGACTTCGATGCCGGCTACATAGAGGGCTACCGGCGGGTGAATCAGCTGTTCGCCCGGCTGCTGGCACCGCTGCTCAAGCCCGACGATCTGGTCTGGGTCCACGACTACCACCTGATGCCGCTGGCCAGCGAGCTTCGCGCGCTGGGCTGCCAGCAACGTATCGGCTTCTTTCTCCACATCCCGCTGCCGCCACCCATGATCCTGGCGGCCATACCGGGCCACGACTGGCTGGTGCGCAGCCTGTGCGCCTTCGACGTGGTGGGCTTCCAGAGCGAGACTGACCACCAGCACTTTTGCGGGTACATCGAGCAAGAGGCCAAGGCACAGTCCCTGGGGGAAGGGCGCTGGCGCGTTTTCAACCGCACCCTGCACGCGGGCGCCTGGCCGATCGGCATCGACGTCGACGAGCTGGAGGCGCTGGCCAAGGCCCCCGAGGCACGCGACATGCACGCACGGATGCGCCGCGAATATTCGCGCCGCATGCTGTTGGTAGGGGTGGACCGGCTCGACTATTCCAAGGGCTTGCCGCAGCGCATGCGGGCCTTCCGCCACCTGCTGCAACGGCACCCGGAAACCCATCGCAACGCCACCCTGGTGCAGATTGCTTCTCCCAGCCGGGAGGATGTCAGCGCCTACAGCGATATCCTGCACGAGCTCGAGAGCCTGTGTGGCTCGATCAACGGCAACTTCGGTGACCTGGAGTGGATGCCAGTGCGCTACATCCACCGTACGGTGGCCCGCCCACGCCTGCCGGGCTTGTTTCGCGCCTCGAGGGTAGCGTTGGTGACCCCGCTGCGCGATGGGATGAATCTGGTCGCCAAGGAGTTCATCGTGTCGCAGGACGCGGAGGACCCGGGCGTGCTGATTCTTTCCCGGTTCGCCGGCGCCGCCGAGCAGTTGCATCAAGCCCTGCTGGTCAACCCCTACGACACCGAGGGCACGGCCGAAGCGATCCATCTGGCGCTGCAGATGCCGCTGGAGGAGCGGCGCGCCCGGCATGAGGCGCTGCTGGCGACCTGCAGGAGCCAGGACGTCCACTGGTGGTGCGAGAGCTTCCTGTCGGCGCTGCGGCAGGCGCAGGCGCAGGAGTCAGGCACGCCCTGGCTGCGGCTGTAGGGAGGCCTGTCAGTCGACCCGGGCCTGCACGACCTTCTGCTCGATCGAACCAAAGACGCTCTGGCCGTCCCGACCCTTCATCTCGATGCGAACCTGGTCGCCAAACTTCATGTAGCCGGTGCTGGGTTGGCCGTCCTGCAAGGTCTCCATCGCGCGCTTTTCGGCGATGCAGCTGTAGCCCCGGGGCCACTCGGGGTGGCCGTCCTTGCCCTCGGTGGGCGCATTGCTCACGGAGCCGGAGCCGACCAGGGTGCCGGCCTGTACCGGGCGGGTGCCGCACAGGTGGGCGATGAGCTGGCCGAAGTGAAAGGCCATGTCGGCGCCCGCATCGTTCATGCCCACCTTGCGTCCGTTCCAGGTCACCGCCAGTGGCAGGTGCACCCGGCCCTCCGCCCAGGCCTCGCCGAGTTCGTCAGGGGTCACCGCCACCGGGCTGAAGGCGGTGGCGGGCTTGGCCTGGCAAAAGCCATAGCCCTTGGCCACTTCCAGCGGCACCAGCTCGCGCAAGGTGATGTCGTTGGCCAGCATGAGGAGGCGCACGCTGTCCAGGCCCTGCTCGGGCGAGGCGCCGCGGGCCACATCGCCCGTGACCACGACGACCTCGGCCTCGAAGTCCAGGCCCAGGTCTTCCATCTCCACCACCACATCGTCGCAAGGGCCCAAAAAGGCGTCACTGGGCAATTGGTAGAGGCAAGGGACGCTGGCCATGTCTTGCGGGAGCGGCGCGCCACGGGCACGTCGGACCAGCTCGATGTGGTGGAGATAGGCCGAGCCGTCGGCCCACTGGCCAGTGCGCGGCAGCGGCGCCATGCATCGCTGCGCGTCGAAGGGGAAGGCATGACGGGCCCTACCCTGGTTGAGCGCGTCGTACAGATCCTGCAACTGCGGCGCGAGGAAGTTCCAGTCATCGAGCGCTTGCTGCAGCCGACCGGCAATGCCGGTGGCGTAGTGGGCGGTAGCCAGGTCACGGGACACGACGACGAGCTGGCCGTCGCGCGAACCGTCCTTGTAGGTTGCAAGCTTCATGGGGTGTTTGCAGCCGGGGCGGGATTTAGCCTTGCGGCCAACCGCCTCCGCTTGAATGCCGCGTTTTGACGAGTCGAAATTCTAGCCAGCCCCGCGCCCCTACAACCGGTCCATCGGTCCAATGGCTGGCGGCAATGGCGGCACTGATGCTGAGCGTGCATCTGCTGCTGATCCTGGGCCCCGGGTCGCCGGGTGGACTACCGGCCGGCCAGTGGGGCGAGGCGCGGCCAGTCATCCAGCTGCTGCGCTCCGCGCAGGACAAACCGACGCCCCGGGCGGTGACTGTTGTGCCTGGCGCGCTCGCACAGCCTTCCGGACCGACCGAAGCGTCAACCACTGAATCGCCCGCACACACCAGATCTGCTGCCCCTACCCCTACCCCTACCCCTACCCCTACCCCTGCCCCTGCGCCTGCGCCTGCGCCTGCTCTTGCTCCGGCTCCGGCTCCGACGGCGGCTCCGGCGCCTCCTGCGGCCGCGACATCTGCCTCCCTGCCCGAGGCCGGGGTCGAAGCGGATCGCGACGTCCTGGGGTGGCAAGCCAGCAACCTGCGCATTCCCCCTGCGCAGACCCTGGTCTATGCGTTGAGTGGCCGATCGCGCGCTCAGCCCTTCCACGGCGAGGCCGAGCTGGACTGGCGGCATGACGGCCAGCAGTACGAGGCCCACTTGCGCCAGCGCGGGGCAAGTGGGCTGCGCGAAATGAGCAGCACCGGCCGACTGACGGCCGAGGGCCTCACGCCCGACCGCTTCAGCGACCGCAGCCAGGGCCGGGGGGAGCTGGCCGCGCACTTCGAGCCGGCCACAGGTCTCGGCGCTACCGTGCCTCCCCAGGAAGGCGCGGGCGGCGCCCGTGTCCGCTTCAGTGGCAACCAACCCGATGCCGAGCTGCCCGCAGGCGCTCAGGACCGGCTCAGCGTCGTCATGCAGTTGGCCGCTCGGGTAGCGGGGCTCGGCCGCCCGCTGCGGACCGGCGAGACGCTGGATTTCCCCGTCGCCACCGCCCGCGCCGGGGGCACCTGGCGGTTTCGGTATGAGGGCACGGTCTGGCTGCCAGGTCCGGGTGGCAATCGGGAGGCACTTCGGGAGGCCTTGCATCTGCGCCGGCGGCCGGAGGGGCCGCATGACCTGGACATCGAGCTCTGGCTGGCGCCAGACCTGGACTACCTGCCTCTGCAATGGCGTCTGGCGCAGGACAACGGCGACTGGCTGGAGCAGCGCTGGACTGGCGACTACCGTCCCTAGCGGCGCCGCCGAACACGCTCGGGCCAAGAAAAGGCCCACACGCGCCCCAGCTCTTGAAAACCGACCCAGTGGGGCCAGTTACGATGCAGGAAGGAGGCGCAGTAGATGCACATGCTTTATGACTCCGACAGCTTCGTAGTCGTCCACATGCTGGCCAACCAGACAGCGGAAGGCGAGCAGGCGCCAGACGTCGCCCGTCACGGCTTCGAAATCGTCGACAAGCGGGTCAACAAGGAGGTTTACCTCGACGGCAGCTGGGCCGAGGTGTTCCAGCGCCAGATCCTGGCCTGGCAGCGGCAAACCCCGACCCAGGCGGAGGTCGAGGACATGCTGGATCGCTACGCCGAGTTGGCCCAGAACCCGCTGGTCATGCACTGATCTCGTGGCGGTAGAGCCAGCGATAGAGCGGGGCTGCGATCAGCAGCACCGCGATCAGACGGCAGACCTGAAAGGCGGTGACCAGAGGAACACCCAGCTGAAGTACCTTGGCGGTGATCGCCATCTCTGCGATCCCGCCGGGGGCGGTGCCCAGGATCAGGGTTCCCAGATTGAGGCCGGTCAGCTGGACCATCGCCCAGGAAAAGCCGACGGAAACGGCGATCGACAGAACGGTGCCCAGGACGGTCACTGCAATCCATCGCGGCGCCTGGCCCAGGAACTCCCGGCGGAAACGAATCCCCAGGCTGATGCCGATCACAAGCTGGGCGGCACTAGAAAATTCGGGTGGTATGGCCGAGAGCTGGATCCCCGCTGCCGACAGAGCGATGCTGGTCCCCAGGGCACCAATGAACCAGGGATTGACCCAGCCCAAGGCCCGGATGACCAGGCAGCCCAGACCGCTGGCCCCGAGCAGCACAGCCAGCTCCGGCCAGCGCACCTCACGCATGCCGGGCACGGTGGCGTCCATGCCGTGTAACCCCGCCCAGGTAAAGCCAAAGGGAATGCACACAGTGACCACCAGCATCCGCAGGCTGTGAGCGCCCGCCACCAGGTCGGAGCGGGCGCCCTCGCGCTCGGCCAGCAGGGTCATCTCCGAAGCCCCTCCGATCGTGCCGGAAAAATAGCTGGTGGCGCGGCGCGCACGCGCTGAGCCCTCCACGCCCGGCAGTCCAAACCGATGCAGGAACCAGCCCAGGCCCCAGCCCAGGGCCAGCGCCCAGGCAATGGCCAGCAGCACCATCCACCACAGGGGTAGCAAGAGCTGGGTCATCGCAGGCGTGAAGTACAGGCCCAGGCTGGTGGCGATCACCCACTGGGACATGTTGCGCAGCGGCACCGGGCTGCTCGCCGGCAGGCCCGCGATCGATACCAGGGCGGTGGCCAGTAACGGGCCGATCATCCAGGGAAGTGGCAGGGCCAAGGCGCTCCAGCCGAGCGCAGCCACCAGCGCGAGCGCCATGGTGGCAAGCGTACGAAAAACGTAACGGATCATCGTGGAGGCGGCCCGCGAACTGAGCCGCAAGCCGCGTAGTATCGCC